>BTRF01000014.1:0-14242 GCA_036986255.1 Patescibacteria group bacterium
CGGGGAATCCGTTCCCGCCGAAAAGGTTGCCACCACCCTTCCTGAAGATACCCTACTGGCCGATCGGAAGAATACCGCCTATGCTGGCACTTTAGTAGCCAGTGGTGTAGGCAAGGGGGTGGTAGTGGGGGCGGGGGCCTCGACCGAGTTTGGCCAAATTGCCACCTTTGTTCAGGAGGAGGAGGAACGGAGCCTTCTTTTGAAGAGGATTACTCATTTAGGGGTTTGGCTGACGGGCTTTTCGGCCCTCCTTGCTCTCCTAATTTTTGTCTTAGGCTGGTTCCGGGGTCAAGAGCTTGTCCATCTGATTAATTTCACGATCGCTGTTTTTGTCGCCGCCGTACCGGAGAGTCTGCCGACCACCACTACTCTTGCCCTTGCTTTAACGGCTCTGCGTCTCTCGAGGAAGAAGGCTTTGGTTAGACACCTGGCTACGGCGGAGTCGCTTTCCGGGGTTAACCTCTTTGCTTTTGACAAGACGGGAACGCTTACTTTAAATGAGATGTCCGTGGCTCGTATTTCCCTTCCAGGACGAGATCTTGAGGTTACCGGGACGGGGTTTTTATCTGAGGGGGAGGTGTGGGAAGGCCGAAAGAAAATTATCCTCTCTAAAGACCCCCAGTTAAGGCAGTTTATAGAAGCGGGAGCTTTAGCCGGATCCGCTTCCATCATTCCGGCGGAAGGCGATGGGGGCAAGCGTTGGGTGGTGCGGGGGGATCCAACCGAGGGGGCTTTCCTTATTTTGGCGGAGAAAGCGGGTTTGTCCTTTGATGGAGGAAAGATGCTCGAAAGCTTTGCTTTCACCTCCGAGCGAAAGATGAGCTCCCGCGTCTTTTCAACGGATCGAGGTTGGCGCGCACGCACCCTGGGAGCGCCGGAAGAGATTCTGTCCTTATCTACCCATCTCCTTAAGGATGGAAGGGTGGTGCCGATCTCCCCGAAGCTTCGGAAGGAGTTTGAAGAGAAAGCCCGGAAGTTAGCTGAACAGGGCTATCGGGTATTGGCCTTGGCGACTCGGGATTACCACGGGCAGCGAGGGTTGGGTAAGGGTTCCCGCGGAGCGGGGGTAATCGTCCGTGAAAAGGTGGAGCGGGACCTTACTTTTATCGGTTTGGCGGGGCTTCTCGATAAACCTAAAGAGAAGGTGGCCGAAACCTTCACCGCCTTGAAAGAAGCGGGAATTAAACCGGTCATCATCACAGGAGATCACCCTGGGACGGCTTTGGCGGTGGCTCAAAGTTTGGGTCTGGATGTTTCGGAAAAGAGTGTGCTGTCCGGCGACGGGATGGATGAGTTCTCCGATCAACAGCTTTTGGAGATCATTCCGAAGATTATTGTTTTTGCGCGGATTTCACCTGCCCAGAAATATCGGCTGGTGAAGCTCTTTAAGCAGTCGGGGATGCGGGTGGCCGTCTCCGGTGATGGGGTTAACGACGCTCCGGCCTTGAAGAAGGCCGATGTGGGGGTGGTAATGGGGAAGAAGGGAACCGATGTTTCCAAGGAGGCGGCGGATCTGGTCATTATGGACGACAAGATTGAGACTATTCTCCCTGCCATTGCCGAGGCCCGCACTCTTTATGACAACATTAGGAAATTTTTTGTCTTTCTCCTCTCCGGGAATTTTATTGAGCTCTTAATCATCGCTGCCGCCCTTGTTTTAGGACTGCCCCAGCCTTTAACAACCATTCAAATACTTTGGATAAATTTTATAACAGATGCTTTTCCTGCCTTTGCCCTGGCTTACGATCCTCCGGGTAGGGACATCCTTCGCAGTAAGCCCCGTGATTTAAGTTCGGGAATGATCAGGCCGGTTTTGAAGTATGCCCTTTTCCTTGGGCTTATCTTTCTAGTAGGCCTGTCTTTTCTCTTCTTTTCCTATCTCCCTGACGTATTGGAAGCGCGCACGATGATTTTTACTGGGGCAGTGCTTTTTGAACTCTTTGTAGTTTTCCCGATCCGAACGCATTACCCGTTTTGGCGGGGTTTGTTCTCCAACCGGTATCTCATTGTCGCCGTGGCTGGATCGTTCGTGCTTCAGCTCCTCGTGCTTTATGTTGCTCCCTTGAGAGATATAATGGGAACGATGCCGTTAGGGGTGAGTAATTGGCTGGCGATTGCCGTCTTTATTTTCGGATCGTTGGCTGTGATTGAGGCGGTGAAGGGATTGGCACGCAAGAAAGCAGGCAAAAAGATTCTAAGCTTTATCTCAAGTTGATTTGGAATAAATTCGCTGGCGATCTAGTCGCGTTTGACGCGATTAGAGCTCGGCCAGCCCCATCTTTTCTTGGGGTGCGGCTACCTTGATATGGTCGAGGTATTTTTCGGTGGTGGAGAGACGCTGGTGCCCGGCGATCTTGCTTACCAGGACTAGCGAAGCCCCCCGCTTGAGGTGGTGGGCGATAAAGGTGTGGCGTAGGTCATTAACGGTAGAATCGTTGATTCCGGCCAGATCAAAGTACCTCTTGATTGTGGCACGAATGTTTCGGACGAGAAGTCCCTTGCCGGTTCGGGTGATGAACACATTTTGAGCATTCCCCTTGGGCCGTTCCTTGAGATAAGCTTCCAAAGCTTTCTGGACCCGCAGGTTCAGCGGGACGATTCTCTCAGGGTGGCGATTGAAGACCGTGACGCGAATCTCCCCGCCCCGATCCCCTTTGCCCATCTTCACATCTTCGATCTTTAGCCGAGCCAACTCGCCGATGCGGATTCCGGTTTGAAGGAGGAGCTCCACAATTGCGTATGTTCTGGTGTCATTGCGGACGGCATCGCGCAGGGCGCGGTACTCGGTTTCGGAGAGGATGCGGGGGGGCTTGGTTTCAAATTTGGGGTGGGAAACCAAAAGAGCGGGATCATCGGTGATGAATTCATTAACCCTTAGGAAGCGGAAAAAGGTTTTAACGGCGTTGGTTTTTCTAGAGACGGATTTGGGGGTGTACCCATTTTTAAGAAGTTTGGCCATAAAGGCCTCAATGTCGTCTTTGGTAATTTCGGCGACATGAGCCCGCTCCAACTCCTGGAGAAACTCTACGAGCTGGTCAATATCCTTGCCGTAGGCCAACACGGTGGCGTGGGCCCGGTTTTTACTTCTCAGGTGATCGACGAATTTTTGGTGCCCATCCTTTAGCGGAATCATTATCGGTTAGAGAATAACACCTAACCCATAGGAATGTCAAGAGTGGGCACGAAACCCTGCAAGCAGGGTTGAGGCCCACTCTTGCTCGGCTTTTTGCCTTGCAAAAACCGAGACAATAGATAACTTGCAGAAAAGCTACTGCCTTTCTGAACGAAGTGAGGAAGGAACAATGGGGCACCCAAAGCCCCTCACCGTCTAGCTGTTATAATTTCCCTGATGAAGCGCCCTGCTCTGGTTTCCTTTTTTTCTTCCGGAAAAATCCTCCTTCTTATTTTGGCAGTCATGTCCATTTTCTTGGTTCAGAGATTTTTTAAGGTGGGGGCTCGGGAGGACCAGCTCGGTTCCCTTAGGTCTGAGGTGGGGGCGCTGAGGATGAAGGTTGATGAGAAGCTGGGAGAGCTGGAGTACCGCCGTTCTCCGGAGTTCGTTTACAAGGTGGCTTTGGAGCAGTTGGGCTACGCTAGGCCCGGTGAAGTGATTGTGGTCTTGCCGGATTTCGAAGATGAGCAATCTTCGTCCTCCGGAGCTTCAGCGAAGGAGGGTGGGGAGAAAGATTCCCCGAAATCTTCAGTGGGTGCCGAACCCCTTCCTTATTGGAAGCAGTGGCGAGTCCTCTTTTTGGGAAACTAATTCCTTCTTGAGGTTGAAAAAGATAGAAACCTTTCGAGCTCCCTGCTAGAATGACTAGAGACAGCAAAGCGGGCTGGTGGAACGGTTACCACGCGTGGCTCATAACCACGAGAACCTGGTTCAACTCCAGGGCCCGCAACCAGGCTGGGTAGCTCAGTCGGTAAGTAGCGCCGCCCTCATAAAGCGGAGGCCGTGGGTTCGAATCCCACCCCAGCCACCATGGATTCGACGGGCTTACCATAGGTGTGAGGTTGGCGAATCCTCGTTTGATACGAGCGGGATGAGAAGTTTACCCTGAGCAATGTCGAAGGGAATCCCACCCCAGCCACCATAAACGTTTCCCCTTGCTTATTAATCAGTGTTATCATTCTTCTGTTATGAAGAAACGAGTTTTGACTGGAGACCGGCCCACCGGCCCGCTGCATTTAGGTCATTACGTAGGGACTTTGAAGGCCCGTTTGGAGCTTCAAGAGGAGGCCGATGTCTTTATTCTCATTGCTGATTACCACACCCTCACCCGCGGATTGACTGCGGAGAAGACCGAAAAGCTTCAAGAAAATGTCCGCCAGCTGCTTCTAGATTACCTGGCCGTAGGGATTGACCCAAGCAAGGTTACAATTTATCGCCAGTCCGATGTTCCGGCGGTGGCTGAACTGGCTCTTCTGTTCGGGATGCTTGTAACCGTTCCCCGGCTCTCCCGCGTTCCTACCCTCAAAGAGGTTATGCGGGACGAGAAGATCAAGAACCCTTCTTTTGGGCTTTTGGGTTATCCGGTCCTGCAGGCTGCCGACATCGCCTTGGTTAAGGGAGAGGTGGTGCCGGTAGGCAGGGATCAGGCCTCGCACTTGGAGGTTACCCGCGAGGTGGTGCGCCGCTTCAACAGCGAATTTGGGGAAGTCTTTCCCGAGCCGGAACCCCTTATCAAGGGAACGGTTTTGCCCGGTACGGACGGGCAGATGAAGATGGGTAAATCCTTGGGAAACGCAATCTCTCTGTCTGCGGGTCAAGCTGAGGTTGAAGAGAAGGTAATGAGCATGTATACTGATCCAACGCGGATTCGCCCCACCGACCCGGGTCGGGTGGAGGGTAATCCCCTTTTTATATACTTGGATGCCTTTGCCAGTGACAAGCAGGAGGTGGCGAATCTGAAAAAACGCTACACCAAAGGTACAGTTGGAGATGTAGAGGTGAAGAGGTATCTTGCGGATGTTCTGAATGGGTTTCTGGCCCCTATTCGAGAGCGGAGGGGCAGGTTCACCAAGAAGGCTAATTTGGATAAGATTTTAGGAGAGGGGAAGAAGAAGGTTTCCCGGATTGCTGGTGAAACGCTCCAGCAGGCGCGCGCGGCGATCGGAATAGATTAAATTAAGAGTTATGGAAAAGCGTTTCGACATACCGAAAAAATTAGCATCACGAAAACGGCCATCCCTTGGTTCTAAAACTATTGTCCCCAAAAAACCTAATCTATGGTCTTGGCTCTTCTTTATTCTATTTGCTTTTTTGGTGATTTGGTCGTTTGCCACCCCAATCTCCCAGCCCAAGGAGCTCCCCGTATCGGAGCTGCTCTCCTCGATTAAGAGCGGAGAGGTTAAGAAGGTCGAGATCAAGAAAGATGTTCTCTCTGTTACTCTCAGCTCCGGTGAAGAGGTTATCTCTAAGAAGGAGCCCGGATCCAGCTTTTTGGAGATCTTAGCCCGGTCGGAGATTGATTCGGACCTGGTGAGCGAGGGGATTGCGGTGAAGGAGGGGTTTCCCTGGTTGGAGGTTATCCTCAACCTTCTGCCTATTATTCTGATCGGAATATTTTTCATTTATTTCTTCCGCCAGGCGCGGGGAGGCGCATCCGAAATCCTCTCTTTTGGCCGCTCTAAGGCGGAGCTCTTTGTTCGCGGCCGCCAACCCCGGGCTACTTTTAAGAACGTAGCGGGAGTGGACGAAGCTAAGCAGGAGCTTGTAGAGGTGGTGGATTTTCTTAAGAACCCCGGGAAGTATCTGGCCCTGGGAGCGCGAATTCCCCGAGGAGTCCTCTTGGTCGGTCCGGCTGGAACGGGCAAGACCCTTTTGGCTCGGGCTGTGGCCGGCGAGGCGGATGTTCCTTTCTATTCCATCTCCGGATCCGAGTTCATGGAGATGCTGGTGGGAGTAGGGGCGGCCCGGGTGCGGGATCTCTTCAACACGGCTAAGAAGAACTCCCCTTCGATAATCTTCATTGACGAGATTGAATCGATCGGGCGCCAGCGGGGAACGGGGATCACCGGCGGGAACGATGAGCGGGAGCAGACTCTTAACCAGATTTTGACTGAGATGGACGGGTTTACGCCCTCTGATAACGTAATGGTCTTGGCTGCCACAAACCGCCCCGAGCTTTTGGATCCTGCTTTAGTCCGACCTGGCCGTTTTGACCGACGCGTGGTCCTTGATCTTCCGGACATTGAGGGGCGGGAAGGTATCTTTAAGATCCACGCCCGCGGCAAACCCTTGGCAAAAGATGTCGATTTGGAGAAGATCTCCAAGCGCACCGTGGGCTTCTCCGGAGCGGATATCGAAAACATGCTCAACGAGGCCGCCATCCTGGCCGCTCGCTTGGGTAAGAAGGTGATTGATATGAGTGATTTGGAAGAAGCCGCTACTAAGGTGAAGCTGGGGCCGGAGAAGCGCCGCTTGCAGTCTCCTGAGGAGAGGCGGATGACGGCCTACCACGAAGCCGGGCACGCGATTGTGGCCTCTCAGCTTAGTCATATGGATCCGGTTCACCGCGTTAGTATTGTCTCCCGGGGTTTGGCGCTGGGGTTCACGGAAATTCCCCCCGCGATCGATCGCTACCAGCATACCGAAACTCAGCTCACCGAGCGGATCGTTTCTCTTTTGGGGGGCCGGGCATCCGAGAAGCTGGTTTTTAATGAGTTTACCGCGGGGGCGGCCTCGGATCTCTCTCAGGCCACCTCCCTCGCCCGCAAGATGGTTGCGGAGATGGGAATGTCTGAGTTGGGTCCTATTTCCTTTGGCGTTGGAGAGAGGGCCTGGTTTGGGCTTCTCCGGGAGCCGCGGAACTACTCCGAGGAGATGGCCGCCAAAGTGGATGCAGAGGTGAAGGGGATTTTGGATGCCGCTTACGCTCGGGCTCAGGAGATTGTGCGCCGGAATCGCCCCAAGCTTGACAGAGTGGCGAAAGCCCTTCTGGAGAAGGAAACTTTGGAGGCGGAGGAGTTTAAGAAGCTGGTTGGGAAACCAGCTGCGCGTCGCAAGTAGCACGCAGCGTGCGGTTGAAGACTGCAAGCCGCCGGCCGCAAGCCACGAACCGAATATGAAACGTCTAGTACTTATTGATACGGCTAATTTTCTCCACCGCGCTTTTTATGCCTTTCCGATGAATCTCACCACTTCCGATGGGCATGTGATTAACGCCGTTTACGGGTTTGTTTCGATGCTTTTAGCGCTCACCAAGGAGCTGGCGCCAACCCATCTTGTGGCCGCTTTGGAGTCCGAAAAGGAAGTTGTCTTTCGAGAGATTGAGTTTCCGGAGTATAAAGCCACCCGGGTTCCTAAATCGCCGGAAGAGCAGGCCGCTTACGAGTCCCAATTCCCCCTTCTTCTCAAGTTTTTCGAGGTTGCCAAAATTAGAGTTTTGCAGGCGGAGGGCTATGAGGCCGATGATGTGATCGGGACGGTGGCAAAGAAGGCCATCCGCAACAAGCAACAAGCGACGGAGGTTACCATCGCATCGAACGACCGTGATTTGATGCAGCTTATCAGTGGGAATGTGAAGTTCTATTTACCGGCTATGGGAAAGAGACCCCCCAAGCTCTACGGGAAGAAAGAGTTTCGAGAGGAGTTTGGATTTGACCCAGCCCAGTTGGTGGAGTATAAGGCCTTGAGGGGGGACCCCTCCGACAATATTCCCGGAGTGCGGGGTATCGGAGATAAGACGGCGCGGGAGCTAGTCCAGAAGTACGGTACTTTGGAAAACATCTATCAGCACATCTTGGAGATTAGGCCATCCGTAGCTCAGAAACTTAGCGACGGTAAGGATAAGGCCGATCTTTCCAGGAGGTTGGCGACCATTGTAACCGATCTCCCGTTGAAAGTCAGATTCAAAGAGATGAGCTTTAGCGGTCTTGAGCAGCCGGAAGTGCTGGAGCTCCTCCGTGGCTGGGGGTTTAAGTCGCTTTTAGTGAAGCTGGGCGTTTCCCAGGAGGAAAGCAAGGAGGAAAAAAGCCAGCTAGAACTGCTCTAAAACATTATGAAAGTAGCGTTGGTACATGACTTCTTAAATCAATACGGCGGGGCGGAGAGGGTGCTGGAGGCCATCCATGAGCTCTATCCGCAAGCCCCGGTTTATACGAGTCTTTACGACCCGAAGAAGCTCCCTTTGCGAATGAAAAACTGGGATATCCGGCCCTTTAAGCTTCCCAAAATTCCGGTTCTGAAGTATTACACGGCATTTTACCCCCTTCTCTTTGAGGGGATTGACCTCTCCGAATACGATCTGGTGATCTCCTCTACGGCCGCTTTTGCTAAAGGAATCCTCACGGGGCCCCGGACGCAGCACATTGCTTATATCCACACCCCCCCGCGCTTTTTATATCACTACGCTACCGAGGTTAAGCGGCGGGATATTTGGATATATCGCCCCGTCCTGGCTTTTTTGGACAACTATTTTCGCATTTGGGATTATGCGGCCGCCCAACGGCCCGATTTTCTGGTGGCTAACTCCCAAGAAACGGTCGGAAGGATTAAGAAGTTCTACAGGCGGGAAGCGGTGGTGATCTACCCTCCTGTGAGCTTGCCGCGACCTGCCGAGGAAAACCCGTCGGGTTTGGGGTCGTTAACCCGACGGGTTGAGGAATTGGCGGGGGGGTATTTCTTGATCGTCTCCCGCCTCGGGGCTTACAAGCGGGTTGATTTGGCGGTTCGAGCGGCCAATAAGCTCAAAATTCCGCTTAAGATTGCGGGGACGGGAAAGGAAGAAAGACGTCTAAAGAGGATGGCCGGCTCTACGGTTGAGCTTTTGGGATTTGTGAGCGACTTGAAGTTGTCAGAGCTATATAATGGTTGCCAAGCCCTTGTTTTCCCCACAGATGAGGACTTTGGGATTACACCAATTGAAGCAATGTCCTTTGGCAAACCGGTTATTGCTCTTGCTAAGGGGGGTGCATTGGAGACGGTTGTGGCTGGTAGAACCGGTGAGTTTTTTAAAGAAGAGACGGTTGATTCGTTAGCTCAGGTTTGGGGATCCTTTGATCCCTCCAAATATAAAGCTAAGGACTGCATTCAACAGGCCCGGAAGTTTTCCAAAGATCGCTTCAAGAAAGAATTCTCTGCTTTTGTTGAGAGTTCTTTAAGGAAGATGTAAAAGAGCGGCTTAGAGATAGCGTCCTTTATACATCCTAGTTTTTACCTTATACTTGCTCCGTAAGGAGTTTCTATCGTGCCTGAGCTACCGGAAGTCGAAACAATTCGGAAACAGTTGAGCAAGGAGGTGGGGGGGCTCTCCATCACGGATATTTGGACGGATACCCCCAAGATGCTCCGCCCTTCCCCTAAGGAGATTCTCCCCCGCGTAAAGGGGAAGAGGATTAGGGCTGTGGAGAGGAGAGCTAAGCTTTTAATCTTCCGCCTCTCCGGGAAAGAGAACTTGGTTTTGCACCTGAGATTGACCGGGCAGCTTCTCCTGGCCCACCCCCCCGATCCCACCGACCCCTACCTGCATGTAACTTTGAAGCTTTCGGACGGGCGGGAATTGCGTTTCAATGATTCCCGAAAGTTTGGTTACCTTAGTTTAGTGGAGTCCGATGCCGAGCTGGAGAAGATTATTTCGGGCTACGGCCCCGAGCCGCTCTCCGATCTGACTTTGAAGAAGTTCGGCGGGATTGTAGGAAAGACTCGCCGGCGGATTAAGGATCTCCTCCTGGACCAGAAGGCGATCTCAGGGATAGGAAACATTTATGCGAATGAAGCCCTCTGGCTGGCCAAGATTCACCCCTTGGTCCCTGCGTCCGATCTTACAGATCGACAAGTTGCCCGCCTCTACCGAGCAATCTTGAAGGTTTTGGAAGATGGGGTTCGACTAGGAGGGGCAACTATCGCCGACGAAAAGTATCGCAATCTCTACGGGAAGCGGGGAAAGTATGGAGAGGCGGTGCGGGTCTACCAGAGAAAGGGAAAGCCCTGCCCTCGTTGCGGGACGCTAATTGAATATTTGAAGGTGGGACAACGCGGAACTTTCATCTGCAAAAAGTGTCAGGTCTTAGACTAGTGTATGTTTATTAAAAGTATTTATCTGGAGAATTTTAGAAGCTATCCAAAAAAAGAGTTCAGGTTTGGAGAAGGGGTGACTTTAATCGTGGGGCCTAATATGGCGGGGAAGAGCAACCTTTTGGAGGCGGTTTTTCTGCTTGCCTTTGGCTCCTCCCCTTGGGCGCGGCGAGATCAGGAGATGGTGGGTGAGGAAGCAAAGCTGGGTTTTGTCAGGGCGAATATAGTCGGGAGCGACGCGCGGGATTTGGAGGTGGTTCTTACAGATAAAGGGAAGCGGTTCAGAGTAAATGGGGTGGGAAGGCGCTGGGCCGATTTTTCTCCGTACTTCCATGCCGTTTTATTCTCCCCCCAAGATCTGAACCTCGTTACCGGTAATCCCGATCTGCGCCGCCGGTTTTTGGATTTTGCTCTTAGCAGTGTAGACGTCGAATACGGGCGCGCGGTTCGCGAATATGATAAGGTGCGCCGCCGAAGAAATAAGCTTTTGGAAACGCTCAGGCTGTCTCCCCGCCCCCTAGACCTCGGAGGTCTGGGATTTTGGGATGCAAAGCTTTTGGAGCATGGGGTCTTTATTCAGGATCGCCGGCGGGAGTTTTTTGATGAGGTCAATGCCGGGCTCAGCGCTGAGAATTTGGAGCTGAGATACAAACCCTCGGGCTTGACGGCGGAAAAGCTTACGGAGTACCGGACTAGGGATATTGCCGCCGGAACCTCCCTTCTAGGTCCCCACCGGGATGATTTCAGCTTCCTTGCTACCTCGCAGTCATTAGGCAATAGTCAACAGATTACAGAGAAAACTGTGAACCGTGAACTGTTAACTGACAACTGCCGCGACCTGGCGGCCTACGGATCGCGGGGGGAACAGCGCCGCGCGGTTTTAGCTTTGAAGAAGACGGAGTTGGACTTTGTTCATAAGAAGACCGGGGTGCGGCCGGTCCTTCTGTTGGATGACATCTTTTCCGAATTGGATAAGGAGAACCGTCTTAGGGTTTTTGACTTGATTGGGGACGGGTCCCCCAGCTCCGCTCCGGACAGGCAGGTAATTATCACTACTACTGATCTTCATCATGTCCAAGAGAATCTTCGGAAGAATCTGGAGATAGTTGAGCTTTGAGGGCGTTCGGGGCTTGGTTTGCGCTATCATCAAGAAGATGAAATTCTCCCAATTGGCCGGATATTTTTCGAAGATTGAGTCCACCCCCTCTCGTAATGAAATGACCGCAATTTTGGCGGAGCTTCTGAAGGAGTCCTCCCAGGATGAGATCGACACGATCTGCTACCTCTCTCTCGGCCGCCTGGCCCCGCTTTACGAGGGCATCGAGTTCAACCTCGCCGAGAAGATGCTCATTAAAATTCTAGCCCAGGCCTACGGCTACAAAGAGGCGGAGGTCAAAAAACTCTACAAAAAGAAGGGCGATTTGGGAGAGGTGGCGGAGGAATTAAGTGCAAAGTTAAAAGTTAAAAATGCAAAGTTATCCGTCAATGAAGTTTACGATAAGCTGCGCGAGATTGCTGAGGTATCCGGTGCCGGTTCTCAGGAGAAGAAGATCGTCTGGATGGCTAATCTTCTTAGAGAACTTGATCCTCTCTCGGCCCGTTATGTGGTGCGCATTCCCGTCAAAAAGCTTCGCCTTGGGTTTATGGACAAAACTATCCTTGACGCTTTGTCCGTCGCCGAGGTTGGGGACAAGTCCGCCCGTCCGGATATTGAACGCGCCTACAATGTTTCCGCCGACATCGGCAAGATCGCTCGTGTTGTCAAAGAAAAAGGGATTAAAGGGCTTGCCAAGATAAAGGTTGAGGTTGGTACCCCCATTAGGATGGCCTCGGCCGAGCGTCTGTCGACCACCAAGGATATTCTGGAGAAAATGGGCGGTAAGACCGCCGCCGAGCCTAAATTTGACGGCTTCCGCGTCCAGGTGCATTTGGACAAATCCCGCAAGCTAAAGGAGCGTGAAAGCAGCGAACAGCTAGCTCTTATGGGCGGGGAGATTGGGGGCCCTTGGGTCAAGATTTTTTCCCGCAACTTGGAGGATACCACCGCCATGTTCCCGGAGATTGTGGAGGCGGTGCAAAAGCTTCCGGTCAAGAGCTTAATTTTTGAGGGCGAAGCAATCGCCTGCAAAAAAAGCACAGAGACAGAAGAGTTTGAGCCGTTCCAAGAAACCGCCAAACGCAAAAGAAAGTACGGCGTAAAAGAAAAGGCGGCGGAACTGCCTCTCAAAGTGTTTGCCTTTGACCTCCTGTTTATTGATGGCAAGAACACGACTCAAGAGTCCTACAAGGTGAGGCGCGGGCGGCTCGAGAGACTCATTAAAGGTCGGGAGGACACGATCCTTTTGGCTGAGGAGCAGGAGTTTACCGATCCTCAAAAACTTAAAAAGTTCTTTATGAAACAACTTGAGCGCGGGTTGGAAGGCATTATGACCAAGCGGTTGGATGGGGTTTATCAGGCCGGGGTGCGTAACTTCAACTGGGTTAAGCTCAAGCGGGTGGAGAAGAGCCACCTCTCCGATACCATTGATTGTGTGGTACTGGGGTATTACCGCGGACGCGGGAAGCGGGCCCAGTTTGGGATTGGAGGTTTCTTGGCGGCGGTTTACGATGATAAGAAGGATATGTTTGTAACGATATCGCGGGTCGGGTCCGGACTGACCGATGAAGAGTGGCAGGAGATGCGTCGCCGGGTTGACAAACTGCGGGTTAGCAAGAAGCCCCTGAATGTACTGGTGGAGAAGGAGCTTACTCCTGATGTTTGGGCCGTCCCTTCCATCGTGGTGGCTATCCGAGCCGATGAGATTACACGATCCCCCCTCCACACAGCCAGCCGCGTCAAGCGTGATGGGGTGGTGAAACCGGGACTTGCCCTGCGCTTCCCCCGTCTGATGGCCTTTAGAGATGATAAAGATCCGGAGCAAGCGACCACGGTTAAGGAAGTGGAAAAGCTCTTTAAGCAGCAGCGGCAGAGGAGGAGTTAAGCTTACCGCCTTCTGTTTTTGCTAACCTTTTCTAGAGTACTTTGACAGGGGGTGATTTAAATTGGCGGAGACAGCAAACGGCTTGGAAGAAAATGTGGCTGGGGCGGTGGCTTACCTTTTAGGGTTTATAACCGGTATTTACTTCCTTTTTACAGAGAAGAGACGGTTCGTCCGCTTCCACGCTATGCAGTCGACGATTCTTTTCGGGGGACTCTTCGCGATCTCATTGGGTTTAAGTATTATTCCCTTGGTTAACGTTGTTTGGCTGGTCCTTTCACCTCTGGTAGGAATCGGCGCTTTTGCCCTTTGGTTATGGCTGATGTATCAGGCCTATCAGGGAAAGGAGTATAAGCTTCCGTGGGTGGGCGATTTGTCCGAAGAGAAGCTCAAGGAGACGCAGCGCGGAGCGGAAAAGCCCGAGGAGGAATAGTGACGGGATGGGTGCTCTGACGGAAGCAAAAGAGCGAATGCTCCAAGAGCATCTAGTCTCTCGTGGGGTTATAAATTCAAGAGTTTTAAAAGCTTTTAAAGAAGTCCCTCGCGAGCAATTCGTACCCTCTCGGTTTTATAATCTAGCTTACGAGGATACACCCCTTGAGATCGGGAGTGGTCAGACCATCTCTCAGCCTTATACGGTTGCCTTTATGACTCAGCTTCTTGATCCTCAATTGCAAGACATTGTTTTGGAAGTCGGGACCGGATCTGGTTATCAGGCCGCGATTCTTTCCCGTCTTTGCAAGCGGGTTTATTCCATGGAGAGGTTTAAAGAATTAGGCGATAAGGCAAGGGAGGTGCTTAGGCGGTTAGGGTACGATAATGTTGAAGCAGTCGTCGGCGACGGGAGTAAAGGTCTTCCGGAGAAAGCCCCTTTTGACGGAGTTATCGTAACTGCCGCCTCTCCCAGTATTCCCCAACCGCTGATCGATCAGCTTAAGGTAAAGGGGCGGTTGGTTGCTCCCGTGGGAGTAGGGCTCCAAGAGATGGTTCGGATCACCAAGCGGCCGAACGGGCTGGACAAGGAGACTTTCCCGGGCTTTCGGTTTGTCCCTCTGGTGGGCGAGTACGGTTTCAGAGCCACTCATCATTAGCCATATGTTACTTGCTACCATTTAGTCAATATGCCTATTTACGCCCCCAACGTAAACTTTCATCTTCCCCATCTGGAGGCCAAGCCCTTGCCGGCTCTTTACATCTCTCTTACCCTGCGGAGCTTTTCGCTGGCCTTGGTGGGGATTTTCATTCC
>BTRF01000015.1:0-14165 GCA_036986255.1 Patescibacteria group bacterium
ATCATCAATCGCAAAAAACTCCGAGCCGATGTGGGCGACGGCCACTTTTTTACCCCCTACATCAAAAGGGTGGATCCGTCCATCCGAAATGTCCGAAACCTTTGCTACTTTAACCCAAGGCATAAGCTTTGACCTCCTCCAACTTTGATCCTACTTGGTTGCCCCTCTCCCCCGCAACCGCTTGACCTAAGAACCCCTCAATGAGAAGAGCCAAAGCCTCTTTCTCCGAAAGACCGCGGCTGCGCAGATAAAACATCTGTTCTTGATTAACGGCTCCCACAGTGACGGCATGAGACGCCTTCACATCGTGATTTTCAATCTCCAGATACGGAAGGTTTTCCACTTTGGACCGCTCCCCGACTAGAAGGGTCCTCTGCTCTAGAAAGCCCTCTGACTCCCGGGCCCCTTTATTTATCCTGATAAGGCCCTTAATTTTGGCCGAGGATTGATCCCGCAAAACTCCTCGAACGATAATTCGACCTTGGGTCGCCGGGGCCTCATGAATAAAGGCAAGATTAATATCAATAACGTCATTCCCCCTCCCGGCAAAAATAACCATCAGCTCCTCACGCTTGCCCTCCTTGTTCAAGGAAATCTTAACCTCCTCCGACTTGCTGCCCGCAATGAAAATAAAAATCACCCTACGCTTCCCCCCATCTCCATCTCAATCAGCCGGTTTAGCTCCACCGCATACTCTAAAGGAAGCTTTCTAACGATCGGTTCAATAAACCCATTTACAACCATAGAAGTAGCTTCCCCTTCAGTCAGGCCGCGGCTGCGCAAGTAAAACAGCTGCTCCTCCCCCACTCTGGAAACCGTGGCCTCATGCCCTACATTAACCTGCTTCTCATTAACGCGGATTGTGGGATAAGTGTCAGAGCGGGACCGAGAATCCAAGATCAAGGCCTCGCAGCGAACATGGGCCCGCGAACCAACGGCCCCCGGATTAATCTCCAAAAAACTGCGGTAAGAGTTCCTCCCCCCACCCCGGCTGATCGACTTGGCAGTGATCACCGATGAAGTGTAGGGAGCGGCGTGAATTACCTTTCCGCCGGCATCCTGATGCTGGCCAAAATCAGCGTAGGTTAAAGAGAGAATCTCCCCTCGCGCCCCCTTTTCCATCAGATGCGCCGAAGGGTACTTCATGGTCACTTTGCTGCCGATGTTCCCATCTATCCATTCCATCACCGCATCCTCACCTACCCAAGCGCGCTTAGTTACAAGGTTGTAAACGTTTTTGCTCCAGTTCTGAATGGTGGTGTAGCGGACACGAGCTCCTTTCTTTACTACAACTTCAACCACCGCTGAATGAAGAGAATCGCTAGAGTAGGTAGGAGCAGTGCAACCCTCAACGTAATGGAGAAAACTTCCTTCTTCTGCCACAATGAGCGTCCGCTCAAACTGCCCCATATGCTCAGCGTTTATTCGAAAGTAGGCCTGCAAGGGAAGCTGGACATGAACGCCGGGAGGAATATAAACAAAGGATCCTCCGCTCCAGACGGCGGAGTTCAAAGCCGCAAACTTATTGTCCGCCGGCGGCACCACGGTTCCAAAATACCGCTTGACGATGTCGGGGTGTTTAACCAATCCCTCCTCCATCGACAAAAAGATCACCCCTTGCTTGGAAAGCTCCCGGCGCAGGGAACCATAGATAACCTCACTTTCGTATTGAGCCTTAACCCCGGCCAGAAGCTTGCGCTCGGCCTGCGGAACGCCCAGCTTCTCGTAAGTTTGGCGGATCGCCTTAGGCACATCCTCCCAACGGCGGGCTTGCCTGTCGGAAGGCCGAATGTAATAGTAAAAGTCGTTGAAATTAATCCGGGAGAGATCTGCTCCCCAAGCAGGGAGGGATTTCCTTTCAAATATCCTAAGCGCCCGGAACCTGAGCTCGCGCATCCACCCGGGCTCATCCTTAACATGTGAGATCTGCTCAACCACGCGGGAGGAAAGTCCTTTTTCCGCCTTGAAGACATAATCTTCCGGATCGGAGAATCCAAAACGATACGTTCCTGGCCCTTCCATCTCCCTCACCGTCGATAGCTCCCGTAGCCCTTTTTTTCCAATTTAACTGCCAGCTCGGGACCCCCGGAATCGGTGATCTCCCCTCCCACCATCACGTGAACAAAATCCGGTTTGAGATAACGGAAAATCCGCTGATAATGAGTTATCAGTAACACTCCCGAACCGTTTTCTCTAATCAGCCCCCCAACCGCCTTGGCTATCACCTCTAAAGCGTCAATATCCAGCCCCGAGTCTACCTCATCCAAAACGGCAAACTTAGGTTTGAGGGCCAGCGCTTGCAAAACCTCAGAACGCTTCTTCTCTCCGCCGGAAAGGCCGAAATTGAGATCCCGACGGAGAAATCCTTCCCCCAAGCCCGCATCAGAAGAGATGGCTTTAAGACGGATGAGAAGTTCTCTAGGAGAGACCTTCCGCATCGAGCTTGATGAGGCAGACCTTAAAAGATTAAAAAGGGAAACCCCCTCCACCCCCACAGGGTGCTGAAAAGCCAAGAACAAGCCTAGCTTAGCCCTCTTCTCTGGTTCCCAATCGGTAATATCCTTGTTTCCCAGATAAATCTTTCCCGAGGTGATCCTGTAGCGGGGACGGCCGGCTAAAGCGTAGGCCAGGGTGGATTTTCCGGAGCCGTTAGGCCCCATCAAGGCGTGAATCTTACCCGGCCTAACCGTCAGATCAACCCCTCTTAGAATCTCCTTCCCTTCTACCGAAACCGACAAATTACTGATTCTCAAAGCCAATCCTTTAATCATTTAAAAACCCCAATAACGTTTTAGCCTCCTCGGACATTTTTTGGGGGCTCCAGGGAGGGTCCCAAACCAGATCTACTCTCGCCCGTTCCACTCCCCTCACCGCTTCGGCTGCCTTCCGAACCCGCTCTAGAAGGTCAGGAAGATAGGGACAGAACGGGGTGGTGGCCGTCATCTTCACTAAAACTTTCCCCTTTTTCTCAGTTACCCCGTAAATAAGCCCCAAATCAACAACGCTGATTCCGAGCTCGGGATCTTCAACTTTTCTTAGCGCTTCCAACACTTTCTCCTCCATAAGTTACAGATAGCAGTTTGTGGGGGCTTTGGTCCAGAAGATCGGCCACCGTGATTTCTCTAAGAGTCCGATGAATATATTTTTGAAAGACCATCCAAAAGTCCCGCGTAGAACAGTTCTCTGAAACTAAGCACGTTCCATCCTGACAGGAAACGACCTGTAAAGGGCCTTCCAACGCCTCCAAGACCTCAATGACGCTGATTAAACTAGGATCACGAACAAGAAAGTATCCCCCATCCTTTCCCCGCCGCGCAAAGATCAGGCGGGCGCGGCGAAGATCCGCCGCAATCTGCTCCAAAAAAGACTGTGAAAGGCCAAAGTGAGAAGCAATTTCCGAGAGAGATATAGGTTCCTCACGGGGTTCACGAGCAAGATAAGTTACCAAAAGCAGCCCGTAGTCTCCGCGGGTGGTAAGCAACTTAGGCATTCTAAGTTAATTCCTACCAAACTACTACGGATTAAGCAATTACCTTATAGTCAACCAAAGAAAGAAAAAAGTCCCGAACCGCTAAGACTCGGGACCTAAAAAAGAATCCAAACGCTCAATGAGGGCTTCAAAGAACGCTTCCTTCGACGCCACCCCACTCTCGAGAATATCAGTAGCTAAACGGCTTACTTTCTCAATTGCTTGCGCGAGTCCCTGGGCAACTCCTGGAGAGGTGCAACGGGCAAACAATCCCTGAACAAAGTCGTCTTCGGGAGGTTCCATGCGTTCAGCAAACTCAAGAACGTACTCCTCAAGAAGCCGGGGAACAAGGTTGACAGCCCTCTGCAAAAACGGCGGGAGCGCTTGCTCACCCCCCTCAGCATCCAACGACTGAAGATATGCCGTCTGCCACTCCCCCAGAGCCCCGCAGATACCCTCTAAGATAGAGATCAGCTCCTCCAACATCTCCCGATTAACCGGTTTTCCTAAAAAGGAAACCTCAATCGTCCGGGAAAGACACTGAGCAAATAAGCCGATGCTCTGGTTAAACAGCTTCTGCAACTCGTCCTGCCAGTCACTGGCCCCTTCCATGAGCTTTTCAGCAAATTCAGGATTGAGGGTCCAAAGCAAGTACCCTATGGTCTCTCTGTCCTTGAGAAGCAATCCCTCGTCAAGTTCAAAAAATTCGGCAAAAAAGACCCAAACGGAATCCCGAATCTTTAATAGAGCTTCGTCCTTCGCTGAAGCAGAAGGCTCTTTGAACATCCTCTCTTCTCCTTTCCTAATACGGTATTTCCCAGGATACCATGTTAAAATTATTCCCGCCAGGGGATAATTTCTAGCGAGCAGCAATCGCGTCAAATTATTCCCGCCAGGGGATAATTTCTAGCGAGCAGCAATCGCGTCAAATTATTCCCGCCAGGGGATAACTCGCATGGCTCGCTGCCGGGTCGTTCCAATGGGACGCGATCGCTCCGCTAGATCGCTAGCCATTAGACGACCGGATAACTCGCATGGCTCGCTGCCGGGTCGTTCCAATGGGACGCGATCGCTCCGCTAGATCGCTAGCCATTAGACGACCGGATAACTCGCATGGCTCGCTGCCGGGTCGTCTAATGGTAGGACGCCGCGCTCTGGACGCGGTAGTCTAGGTTCGAATCCTAGCCCGGCAACCATGAAGCAGAACACAGTTCGCTTCATGGCCGGGTAGTGAGCTACGCTCTACTACATGGCCACTTTCGACCATTCGGCGCCTGGCGAAGCCAGGTACTGCACTATACTTGACTTAGATCCTTGTCGTATAGTATCGTACCCAGCTCCGCCAATAAGCTAAATGGGGAGCCAAAGACGGTTGAAATTCCACCACTCCTTCCCAACTGCGGGGGCTTCAAACTGATATCTGCTTAGACTCTTTCTAGCTGAGAGTTTTAAGACTTACGAGGTCGAGCTTCATTAACGATGATATTCCGTCCTTGCATATCTTTTTCGTTAAACATCTCAATTGCTTTTTTCGCTTCGTCCTCGCTGCTCATCTCAACAAAGCCAAAACCCTTCGACCGGCCTGACTGATCACTGATCACAACAGCACTAACCACGGAACCTGCCTGAGCAAACAATTCTCCTAGCGAATCGTCGGTAACGCCATAGTCAAGATTACCAACATAAAGTTTAGTAGCCACTTAAGTAATTCACCCCCTCACAAGTATGGAAGCTTCTTTGGGGGCCATGTGGAACCCAAGGAAAACCGCCAAAATACTGACAATCGATTCTAACAGGTTTCAGCGGAAAAGCCAATCAAGATGGGATATCTTCAATAAGGTTATAATAACCTCGCCGCCACTCCAAAATGAAAATGAGCGAAAATTTAGACAAAAAAGAGCGGTGGGAAGACACAGCGCGGAGACGCACCTTAAAGCGCCGCATCCTGGTGGTTCTAGTAACTCTAGGGATCGGGGCGGCAGCTCTGGGGACGGTGAAACTCGTCAACGCCCCCACCGATCAGACTCCTTCCATCTTGGAATCTCTCTCCGATGCAGACTGGGTTAAAGGGGACCGCCAGGCCCAAACCGTCCTCATCGAGTACAGCGACTTTCAATGCCCCGCCTGCAAAGCCTACTATCCGCTCGTTAAACAGCTCGCCCAAGATTTTTCCAGCCAGATAGTTTTCGTCTATCGGCACTTCCCCCTCTCCGGCCACCAATATGCCAAGCTGGCCGCGCGAGCCGCCGAAGCGGCCGGACGGCAGGGAAAATTCTGGGAGATGCACGACCTGATCTTCGAAAACCAAAACGCTTGGTCCAACCAAGAAAACCCAAAAAACATCTTCACCGGCTTCGCCCGCTCCCTTCTTCTAGACACAGACCAGTTCTCCCGCGATCTCGATTCTAAAGAGGTCAAAGACAAGGTCGATAATGACTATCAAAGCGGGGTTCGAGCCGAGGTAAACTACACTCCCACATTCTTTTTAAACGGTCAAAGGATATCCAACCCCCGAAGTTACAAAGAATTCCAAAAACTCATCAACCAGGCCATCAAGAATCCCTAAACGGACGGCTGAGTTACCTGTATCTTTTTTATTATTCTGGGTACATTTTTTGCTAGACTTACCGTAGATCGGCGGAAGATCGCCGAATAATCCTGATGAGCTGGTACATATTCTTAGTCATTTCACATATTATCGGTACGGTTCTAGGAGCCGGCGGGGCCACAATGAGCGACTTCATATTCTTCAAATCCATTGAGGATGGGAAGATCAATCGAACTGAATTCGGCTTCCTCAAAATGGCCTCCGCCGTGGTTTGGGCCGGTTTTATCATTCTCGTCTTCTCGGGCTTTGGTTTTCTCATCCTTTACCGGGTGGTGGCGCCCGAGTTGGGTCTCCTTTACGATCCCAAGCTTTGGGCCAAGCTTTCTGTTGTGGGAGTAATCCTACTGAACGGGTTGGTAATGCACTGGAAAGTCTTTCCCCTCCTTAAATCCCGCGTGGACAAACCCCTCACCTCTTCGGAGTTCATCAATCGATCCCCAATTGTTTTTACCACCGGAGCCATTTCGATCATCTCTTGGTATACGGCTCTGATTTTGGGAGGATGGCGGGGCCTTGACCTACCGTACTCCACAATCATCGGGGCTTACCTACTCGCAATTTCCGGAGGAATCGTGGTCGCAAACATCTTCGGCCGGTATCTGATAGAAAAGATGAGGAGCAAGAACCGATGACATCTCTGTTTCAAAACCTTCTTATCTGGCATATCCTCTTAGGGTTAGGCGGGACCGCTTTCTTTATCGCCGCACTGGTTGTAATGCTTAGGGACAAGCTCCGCTTAAAAGCGCTTAAGACCCACACGCTCCTCGGGGCGATGGGAATTATCGGCTCCTGGATCGCCGGCGGCTACTACTATACCAACTACTACGGAAAGGCCGTTAAGCCTCTCATTAAAGCCTCAGACTATCCCTGGGCCCACAAAGTAATCATGGAAACAAAAGAGCACATCTTTCTGTTCCTCCCCATCTTGGGTTTAACGGCAGTGCTGACCGTGTGGCTTAGCGGAGACCTTCTGGAAAAAGAGCCGAAACTAAGGAAGGCAACCGCACTTTTAATTCTCACGATTGCCTTACTGGGTGTTGCAATCGCTTTGATGGGGGTAGGCGTTTCCGGAGCAGTTGGTCAAGGGGTGTAAACAATGGATAAAAGATTAAAGATCATTCAATCATTTATAATCTCCGCCACCGCCGCCGCGGTTTTTATTCCTCTTATCACCATCATCACCGAACTTAACCCTGCCGTTAAAGATTTCCTCAAAAGCGCTTTCACCCATCACTGGATTGGGAAAGGCGTGCTGGCGTTGGGAATATTTCTCGTGGGAGCTCCGTTAGTCTCCCTTATACGGACCAAAGCAGAAACCGGTCGAACCTCTTTCTGGCTAAAGATTCTAACGGCTACCGCCATCCTGGGATCCCTAGCCATCCTCGGATTTTATCTCTACGAAGTCTTCTTATCAATATGAGAGGGGGTGAAAGAACATAAAAACCTGGGGTAAAATATCGCTTCTCCTTCTAAGAGTGTCTATGGGTTGGCTCTATCTCTACGCGGGTCTGACTAAGGTTTTGGATCCCGAATGGACCGCGGCGGGCTATCTAAAGTCAGCCAAGACCTTCAGCGGACTCTATCAATGGTTCGCTTCTGACGCCAACATTGGCTGGGTGGACTTCATCAACCAGTGGGGACTCACCATAATCGGAGCCGCTCTCATCTTAGGAGTAGCGATAAAGCTGGCATCTTACGCCGGAGCTCTCCTAACCATGCTTTACTACTTCCCCGTTCTGACTTTCCCCTACATCAAGCCGCATAGCTACATCGTGGACGAGCATGTTGTTTATGCGTTGGCTTTCCTAGTCCTTGCCGCTCTTGGAGCCGGAAGGATCTGGGGAATAGACGGGTGGTTGGAAAAGCAGGGTCTCACCCAGAAGGTTCCTTGGCTGGGCAAGCTTTTAGGGTAAGATAAAGAGATATGAAAGAAAAGAACATTGTGATCCTCGGAGGAGGATTTGGAGGAGTTCGAGTGGCCCTTAACCTGGAAAAATCTTTGGGGAAAGAGCGGGGGTATCGAATTATCCTCATGGACCAAAATACGTTTCATTTATATACACCGAGTTTGTACGAAGTGGCCGCGGGGGAGCTCTCCCACCGCTGCGTTCTCCTACCGTTTCATAAAATCTTCGGAGGAAAGAAAGTTAAGTTTCTAAACAGCATCGTCACTCAGCTAAACCCGTCTAAAAAGCTCGTCAAAACTGATGACGGGGATGAAATCACCTATTGGAAGCTCATTCTCGCCCTCGGGTCAGATACGGAAGATTTTGGGATACCCGGAGTGGCCGAGTACGCCATCGGGCTCAAATCCGTAACGGATGCCGAAAAAGTGCACGAGCACCTCCTCCACTGTGCAGTAACGAAAGGGAAACCCATCAATGTAGTAATCGGTGGGGGCGGTTTTACCGGGGTTGAAGTGGCCGGGGAGCTAACTGGATATAAACAATGTCCGCTGAATATCACCATGGTGGAGGGTGCTCCGAGAATCCTCGCGGGTCTCCCGGAAAAAATATCCAAAACCATCTCCCGAAGACTTAATTTCCTCGGAGTGAGGATCATTACCTCCTCCCCCATCAAGAAAGCGGAGCCGGGAAAAGTAATTCTGGGGAGCGGACGAGAGCTGCCTTACGATGTTCTCCTTTGGACCGCCGGAGTGCGGGGGTCCCGGTTCCTGGATTCCAAAATCTTCCCGCTGGATAAGAAAAAAGCCCTGCAGGTTAACAAGCATCTTCAAGTAAAGGGATTCAAAGATATCTTCGCTCTGGGGGATCTCGCGTCAACCGGAGTCGCTTGGACGGCCACCAAAGCCGAGGAAGACGGTAAAGTAGTCGCTTACAACATTGCCGCCGCAGCCAAAGGAGGAGAGATGCGGGAGTACCGGGTTTTCGAACCGCCTTTCATCATTCCCGGTGGAAAAAGATGGGCGATCGCTAAAGTAGGATCGCTGATCTTTGGGGGCCGCCTCGCCGCCATCCTAAAAGATTTCGTCCTGCTCTACTATCTTCTCACTATCCTCCCCGTTCGAGAGGCCTTTCGAGTCTGGTGGGGCGGGGCCTGCGAAATCTTGGAGATCAGAAGCCCCCGGGCCCATCCGTAGCTAACTTCTTAACCCACCACCGCAAGAGCGCCGCTCAACCGAGCCAGGGACTTCTCCTTCCCCAAAACTTCCATGCTTTCAAAAAGAGGGGGGGAAATGGTTCTTCCCGTCACGGCCACCCGCATCAGCATAAAAAGATCGGAAGCCTTCCAATCGTTTCTTTTTACAAGGGCTCGGGTTTTCCTCTCCAAAACTTCCGCCTCCCACTTTTTTTCATCGGAAAGGAGGCCAACTACTGCTCCCAATTTTTCTACCGCCGACCTTGATGATTCTCCTCTTACAAGGAGCTTATCTCTCGTCCAAGCAACGTCATTAAAGAAAAATCCCGCCAGATCTTCAAATTCCGCCAGCTTTTTAATCCGTTCGCGCACCAGCGGAACCGTCCCCTCTAACAACTTCGAGTCCAGTCGAATCCCACGATAAGCTTGAAGATACTCCCCTACCCTGCGGCTCAGCTCCCGAACGCTTAACCGCCTGATGTACTCCCCATTCATCCAATTTAACTTCTCCCGATCAAAGATGGGAGCAGAAGAAGAAACTCTGGAAAGGTCCACCTCTTTTATGAACTCATCCAAACTAAAGATATCCTTCCCACCAGGGTAGGACCAACCCAGAAGAGCCAGGAAGTTAAGGAGCGCTTCAGGCAGATACCCCTCTTCTCGAAACTCCAAAACCCCTACGGATCCGTGTCTTTTGGAGAGCTTGGATCGATTCGTTTCCCTAAGAACGGGAAAATGAGCAAACTGGGGGAGCGGCCAACCGAAAGATTCGTATAGAAGAACGTGCTTGGGAGTGGAAGAGATCCAGTCTTCCCCTCTAAAAACATGGGTTACTTCCATAAGATGATCATCAACCACTACGGCCAGATGATAAGTAGGATAACCATCAGACTTGAGAAGAACCTGGTCGCCAATAACCTGATTTTCAAAACGGATTTCGCCCCGAATAAGATCTTTAAAAACGGTTTCCCCATTCTCGGGAACCTTTAAGCGGATCACGAACTTTTCTTTTTTGGCTCTCTTCTCCGCCACCACCGAATCGAGTTGCCGGCAGAGCCCGTCATACCTAGGGGGTAGCCCTTTCTTTTGAGCCCGGTGACGGCTCTCCTCCAAACGAGCAGGAGAGCAAAAGCAGTAATAAGCTCGACCCTTCTTAACCAACCGTTCCACATGCTCTTTATAGATAGAGAGACGCTCGGACTGGCGAACGGGCCCCTCATCCCAAGTCAATCCCAACCAAGTAAGAACATCCAAAATCTGCTCCTCGGCCCCCTTGACCAAGCGCTTCTGATCGGTATCCTCAATTCTCAGTAAAAACTTCCCTCCGTGTTTTCGGGCAAAGGCAAAATCAAAAAGCGCTATATAAGCAGTCCCAACATGCGGGGCTCCGGTCGGCGAAGGAGCTACTCTGGTCTTAACCTGCATAACACTTAAAATCTTAACACCTGGGAAATCAAAAATGGAATTTTTGCAAACTCCTTTGCCTAACCGAGGGGGGTTGAACACGACTGACGTCGCTAGCAATTTTCCGCTTCGCTCAAATTGTTAAACTAGTTTCGTGAGCCTGGCTGAGTTCGCCACTACCACCAAAAGACTAATTACCTACTCGGCAATTGGAGTAGTTTTGCTCCTAATTTTAATGCTGGTCTACCGCTCGGCAGTCAAACTGTACCTAACGCTGAACCCCCCGACTGCCGCCCCTCCCACAGTAGGGTTCGGCAAACTCCCCGCTCCCCGCCTTATCTCCCTCCCGATCGAAGGAAACCCTGCTTTCCTCCTAGAAACGCCGACCGGAGAACTACCCGCCTTTGCGGATCGCATTGAAGTGGTAGCTGTGAATCCAATCCAACCCACTCTTCTGGGAGAGGAGAAAGCTCGAGAGCTTGCACGGCAGTTGGACTTTGGAGGCGAGGGCGAGCTTAGCTTCGACCGAAAAACCCTTACCTTCCAAGACGTTGTAGACCAACGCACTCTGATCGTCAACGTAGTAACTCAGAACTTTACCCTCACCACCAATTTGAATCGAATCGCCGCCCTCCCTCCTGGAAGGACGCCGTCCGGACCTACCGCAATCAAACAAGCGCAAAGCATCTTGAACCGTTTGGGACTCCTTAAGTTCGGTTTTGACAAGGGGAATCAAGCCACCACCCTGCGCAAAGTTCTGGCTGGAGAGATCCAAAAAGCCGGGTCGATCTCCGAAGCTCAATTTGCCGAAGTGAATTTCTACCGCTCGCTTACGGAAGTGGGATCCCAAACCCTTCCCATCCTTCCCCCCAAGCCAAAGACCGGACTGATCCAAATTTGGATAACAACCGGGCTCAAACCCGCTATCCTCAACACTCTCACGATTTCCTATAACGCTCAAGGAACCAAAATCGATAGGACTAAGATAGAAACATACCCGCTGAAGAATGTCTCTCAAGCCTGGGAGGAAGTAAAAGGCGGGAAGGGAGCAACCTTTATAGGAGTGGCCGGGAAGATCAATACTGTTACCATCACGGATGTGAGTCTGGCCTACTTCGATGATCTAACCCGTCAAAACTACCTTCAACCGATCTTCGTTTTTTCAGGAATAGCTCAAAACTCCAATGGGGAGGGCGAGTTCACCGCCTACGCCTCCGCGGTTTCTGACGAATGGGTAGAAGACTAATTCAAGAAATCTCGAGAATGGGGCGGTGGAGAACCTTACCGTGAATGGCGCCGCCCGCAGGTACTGCCATCAGAACTATCCTTACGGGTCCTTTTTGTGCGCTTCTTGACGGTCTTAATTCCCAGCTCTCCAAGTTGATCCTCCGAAACCTCAGAAGGAGCATCCATAACGGCGGTTTGCCCGCCGGAAGACATTGGAAATGCCGTTACCTCCCGGGTGTTCTTCTCCCCGGTAAAGACCATTACCAACCGCTCTATCCCCGGGGCAATTCCCCCATGCGGAGGAGCACCATAGCGGAAGGCCTCCAAAAGATGGCCAAACTTAGCCTCCACCTCTTCGTCAGGATAGCCCAAGATATTAAAAATCTTCTTTTGAATTTTCGGATCGGTGATCCGAATGCTCCCTCCCCCCACCTCCAAACCGTTGCACACCAAATCATGCTGATAAGAAAGGGCTTTCAGAGGGTTGCTGTCCAAAAGGGCCAAATCTTCGATCCGGGGCGCCGTGAAAGGGTGGTGAGAAGGGGTAATCTCCCGCTCCTTGGTCTTCTCAAAGAGGGGGAAATCCACCACCCAGGCAAAAGCCAAAACATTAGAATCCTTGCCAGCCCTCAAATCAAACTTGTCATCCCCAAATTTCTTCAGCGCTTCTTTATGGCTAAATCTAGGAAAGGGTTTCTTGAAAATTTTCTTCCCCACCACCTTCTCGGTTAAGTAGATCATTAACTCCTCGGTAATCTGAAGGATATCCTCCTGCTCCACAAAAGACATCTCCAGATCAAGCTGGGTAAACTCGCCATAGGCCCGATCCGCCCGGGGATCCTCATCCCGAAAACAACGGGCAATCTGAAAGTACCTCTCAAAGCCGGCTACCATCAAAAGCTGCTTATACTGTTGAGGAGACTGGGGAAGGGCGTAAAACTTCCCCGGCTGCAGGCGGGACGGAACGATAAAATCCCGCGCACCCTCCGGGGTAGATTTGGAGAGAATCGGCGTTTCAATCTCGATAAAATCCCGATCCGCCAAAAATTTTCTCATCCCCTGAATAACTTGATGGCGAACCTGAAGATTCTTTCGCAAGCGGGGCCTCCTCATGTCAAGATAGCGATACTTTAGCCGCAAAGCCTCCTCCACCTCATAACCGTTATCATGGATACCAAACGGAGGGGTTTTAGCCTTGGCCAAAATTTCAATTTTTGAGGCCTGAACTTCAACCTCGCCGGTAGGCAGCTCCGGGTTGGCATTCCCCTTTAGCCTTCCTGCTACTTTCCCTACCACCTTGATGACATCCTCATCCCGCGGATCGACATTCACGCCGCGCAAAACCACCTGAGCCACGCCAGTCCTGTCGCGCAAATCAATAAAAATCACCTTCCCGTGATCCCGCCGAGCGTTAACCCATCCCAAGAGAGTTACCTCCTTTCCAACCTTATCTTTTGTTTCTAAAGCAAAAGTACGAACCATGCAACTAATAATAACCTATCCTGCTAAAAACTTAACCACATCCCCATCCCTCACAATGTAGCCTCTCCCTTCTACCCGAACTTTCCCCGCTCCTCTTGCTGATTCCCACCCCCTTAGGTCAACAAAATCCTCAAAACCAACCACATGCGCTTTGATAAAATTCCTCTCAAAATCCGTATGCACAACCCCTGCTGCTTTCTGCGCCGTCGTCCCATCCTTTATGGTCCAGGCACGCACCTCGCTCTCCCCGGTTGTAAGAAAAGTAATCAACCCTAAGGTTGAGAAAGCTTTTTGGACCAGTCTCTCCAGTCCGGAGCGGTCAACCCCTAGGCCGGAGAGATACTCCCTCCCCTCTTCTTCGGTCAGCTCAGCCAATTGAGACTCCAGTTTAGCCGAAATTGCCACCGTCTGATCTTTTGAAATGTCCATCTTCCTGGAAGAATTTTCTTCCAAGGTAGATCCCCGATCCAGGTCTTGCTCACTAATATTCAAGACCGTCAAAATGGGCTTCACAGTCAAGAGATTAAGGTCCTTAGCGGTCTGAATTTCATCACCGCTTAAAGCCCCATCCCGCACGGCCTCTCCTTTTTGCAAAAGCGTTTTCAATTTAACCACCGCTTCCCAGCGCTGCCGTACTTCTTTATCTACCACTCCCTTAGGCTCCTTCTGCTTCTCCAACGTCTGCAGATCTGCCAACTTAAGCTCGGTCTCAACGGTTTCAAAATCCTCTTTAGGATCAACGCGCTCTCTACCCTCCGCTTTAGAACTTGAAAACAACCGCAGCACATGGCAGACCGCATCCACCTCCCGGATATGGGAAAGAAACTTGTTCCCCAACCCCTCCCCGCGATGAGCTCCCGCAATGAGTCCCGCAAT
>BTRF01000016.1:0-13091 GCA_036986255.1 Patescibacteria group bacterium
CAAGAAGATCGGATTGTCACCGATTTAGTTGAAAGCTATTCCATCTCCAAGGATGGGAGGGTTTACGAGATTACGCTGGGGAAAGCGTTTTGGCTGGACGGCCGGCCGGTAACCGCCGCAGACGTGGCTTTTACCTTCACGCAGAACCCTGCTTTTTCCGATATAACCGTAGAGCAAGAAGGGGAGAGGAGAATTAGGTTTATTTTGAAAACCCCCCTGTCTTCATTTTTGGGAATCTTAACTGCTCCTGTAGCTCCCGCCCATTTTAGAGAGCTTTCTCTCAATCTTTTGGGAAATAGCGCTTTTTCTATCGTCGAGGTTAAGCGCGAGAGCGGACGGATTGCGTTAATTAAATTGGAGAACCGCGGGAGCGGATATCTGAAAGAGCTGGTTTTTAAGTTCTTTCCCGGCGAGAAGGGCTTGCTTGAAGCGGCGGAGCGGGGCGAAGTTGACGGATTGATTTCTGATAAATTTTCCAGCAGTTCGTTTGCTCTCCATAAAGTGCCGATATTCAGCCGGTATTTTGTTCTCTTCTTTAACCTGGGGAGCAGCAACTCCTTAACCAAAAGTGGAAGTTTTAGAAAAGCGGCGGCAAGGAAGACGCCGCTGGTTTTAGGAACAGAAGTGAGGGGGCCCCTTTCGGGAACCTGGGCGCAGGCGGATTTGCCGTTTCCTACTTTCAGCAAGAAACCACTTAAGAAATTCAAAGGCAAGCTCACGATTACCGTACCCGACGAACCTGTTTTTACTGGAACGGTCCAGAAGATCGCTGCCGCCTGGCGGAGCGGGTTGGGAGTCGATGTTTGGGTTAGGAAGATTTTACCGGAACAGGTGAGCGGTGTTTTGGAGCAGCGGGATTTTGAAGCTCTCATTCTTGAGCAGGAGGTTGAGCGCGACCCCGATCGTTATAATCTTTGGCATTCCAGCCAGAGGGACTTTCCTGGCCAAAATGTAAGCGGGTACGCTGACCCTCGAGCCGACCGTGCTTTGGAGGAGGCTCGGAAATTGTCCAAACGCTCTAAACGCAAGGTTCATTACGCCAACCTCCAACGCCTTTTTATTGAAGATAACCCTGCTGTCCTTCTTTACCACCCAAATTTGTATTACTGGGTTAGCCGCAAATTCACCGGCGTTGACTTGAGTCCGGTTTTCTCTCCGGAGGAGAGGTTTTGGAATCTCTTGGATTGGAGTTCAGCCTTTGAACCCGGAGAGTAGCTCGGCGAAGATTTTCTTTGGGTCGGGGGAGGTTACTACTGCTGAAGAAACGGCGGCTCCTACTGCTCCCAAAGAGAGGGCGAGAGAGATGTCTTTTTTTCCGCGTACCCCCGCCCCAACTAAGAGCGGGATGCTTCCGGCTGCCGCTACGGCTTCTTTGATTATCTCCGGCTTTGCCGTAGTGACGGAGATGTTTCCTCCTACGAGTTCAGGAGGTTCATAAGCGATGTAATTTGGAGAGAGGTTGGCCCACTCGCGGACTTTTGGGGGGCTGTCTGCAAACACCAAAACCCGAAGCCCGGACGCCCGGGCCAGTTCGGCGGTTCGCTGGATGGTTTTTTTGTCCAAGGGGTGTTCGCTGTGGTTGAGGAAAGTTCCGTAGGCCCCGGCCGCCTTGGCCGCAGCGGGAGAAAGGTAGCCGGTGTACTTCCCTTCCCCAGTAGGGTCGAGGTGCTGGGCCCAGATTCTTGATCTTACTCCCTCGGCGACTTTGGCCAGTTGCATCAAGGGAGGGGCAAAGCCCGCCTCAACTTGGGGAAATTCTTGCGCCGTCTCTGCCAGGTCCTGAGCGAGCCGGAGGGCTTTAGGACCGATTACTTGAGTGTAGGTTTTAAAGTTGATTAGCAGCATGGCTTTTTGCTTTCTCATTCTAGCAAGATGTAAAGGACGCTCACCCCGTTCGCTAGTTTTTTGCTTGCGCAAAAAGGACGCTCACCCCGTTCGCTAGTTTTTTGCTTGCGCAAAAAGTGGTAATTTAAAAGAGAGTCTGATGATTTTTAACCGCCGATTTGGGATTGGGTTTACATTAATTGAAGTCCTGGTAGTTGTGGCTATATTAGCTATCCTATCGGCTTTGGTACTGGTAGCGGTCAGCGGGCAGTTCGAGAAGACCAAGATCGTTGGAGCTACCTCCGATGCGGCTACTTTAAAGATTGCCACCCAGCTTTATTTTAAGGATATGGGTTTTTACCCTCCCGATACCTGGAGGGGGGCCGATCCGGGCTTCACCCAGTCCCTTCCCTACTATCCGGACGGCTATAGCGAAAGTGTTCCCTATGACGACTCTTACCTTCCAAGCAATTGGCAGGATATTGTAGCTCAGAATTGGCAAGGCCCTTATCTGGGGGAATGGCCGGACAAGACTCCTTGGGGAGGAGAGTACGACTACAACTATTGGAAATCTGGGGGGAGCCGCTACGGGTGCGAGGTGCCTCCGGGAATATATGCGGGAATTCAGGGAGACTACAGCAATAACAACACCATTCCTCAGTCGGCCGAACAGGAGCTAGTTAATCTTAATTATGACGGAGATGGGTGTATCAACGGTGAGTCCCAGCTGATCTTGATAAAGTTTTGACCTAAAGATTCGTTGCTCGATTCCCATCGGTGCGTTAGAATGGTTATGTCCTTCTGACGCGATTGCAATTCGTCATCTCGTGCCGAGGTAGCCAAGGTGGTCACGGCGGGCGCCTGAAGAGCGTTAGATGTCGGTTCGACTCCGACCCTCGGCACCATCTTGAGAGGAGGTGCGGCGGTAGTTCAGTTGGTAGAACGTCTCGTTGCCAACGAGAAGGTCGCCGGTTCGAGTCCGGTCCGCCGCTCCAGTAAAAGACCTGCAGGTGACGTGATTCTTACGAATTGCTGGCACCTACTTACTTATGTTCGCAGGTGTGGTGGAATTGGCAGACACGCAGCGTTCAGAACGCTGTTCCCGATGAGGGAGTGGAGGTTCGAGTCCTCTCACCTGCACCATCCCGCTATTATACTCGCCCGCCTTAGGCGGACTCATGCCAGCGGGATATGTCGAAACGATTCAGGGTTATAGGTAGGGCACCTCACTTGAATCGTTCTGGTCGAGTAGCTCAGTTGGTTAGAGCATCCGGCTTACATCCGGAAGGTCACAGGTTCGAATCCTGTCTCGACCACCAGAACGATTAAAGTCTGAAGGACTTTTCATCGAGGAGGTCAGAGGTTCAAACCCTCTGCGACCCACCATGCGATTAAAGTTCGGAGAACTTTTCATCCGAAAGGTCCCTGGTTCAAACCCAGGCGGGCCCACCAGGTTTTCATCGCGTTTATTCGAGAGGTTATAGGTTCAAGTTCTATACTCCCCACCATTCAACTTTGCTGACGTCATGCTTGATTGGCCGCGTGGCGAGCTGCACCAGTCTAGATTACTACAGTTAAGATGTGAAATAAGTTAGAATTGAGCGATGGTTTCTAATGAAGAGTTTACCCGTATCCTTTTGGAAAGAGAGTTAATTACCGATTCCCAAGCCGAAGAGCTCAAGGTCGAAGCTGAGTCCAAAAAAGTACCCGTTTACTACCTGGTTCTGGAGAAGCAGTTTGTAACGGACGGTCAGATTGCCGGGACGATGGCGCAGGTTTACAACGTTCCGTTAGCTCCGTTGGGAAAGATGGCCGTAAAAAAGGAAGTGTTGAAGACAATTCCTGAGATCGTAGCCCGGTCGAAGCTGGTGGTCCCTTTTGCATTGGACAATCAGGGACTGAAGATCGCCGTTTCCGACCCTAAGGATTTGGAGCTGATTGAGTTTATTCACAAGAAGACCGGAGAAAATGTGATTGTGCACTACGCTACTCCTAAGCAGATTGACGAAGCTCTTCGGCTCTATCGAAAAGACATCAAAGTCGCCCTAAAAAAGCTTTTAGGGGAGGTGGGCAGGGAGGCCAAAAAACTAGGACGCCCGGCCGAAGTTCCAATTATTAAAATTGTGGATATGCTCCTTTCTTACGGGGATCAGAACCGCGCTTCGGACGTTCACATCGAGCCGCGGGAGGATGGCTCGCTGGTTCGATACCGGATTGACGGGCTCCTGCATGACGTTGCCGTTTTGCCTCGGGATGTTCACGAAGAGATTGTTACTCGAATTAAAGTTTTGGCCGGTCTGAGAACCGATGAGCACCAGGCGGCTCAGGATGGAAAGCTTACTTTTAGGATGGGGACCGATCTTCCTAAGGAGAGGCAGGAGAAGATGGATGTGCGGGTTTCCATTGTTCCCACCACGCACGGTGAAAAAGTGGTCCTGCGGCTTCTTTCCGCCCGAGTGAGGCAATTTTCCCTTGAAGATATGGGATTTTCGCAGAGGGATTTGAAGAAGATTAAAGCCGCTTATGAAAAACCATACGGGATGATTGTGGCCTCCGGGCCGACGGGGTCGGGCAAGACCACTACCATGTACGCAATTCTTAAACTCCTTAACGAGCGTGATGTAAACATCACCACGATTGAAGACCCGGTGGAGTACGATATGGGAGGGGTAAACCAGATTCAGATCAACCCGAAGACGGGATTGACATTTGCTACCGGCTTGCGCTCGATTGTTCGCCAGGATCCGGATATTATCTTGGTGGGGGAGATTAGAGATTCGGAAACCGCCAGTATTGCCGTTAATGCAGCCATGACAGGCCACCTGGTTCTCTCTACCATGCATGCCAACGATGCCTCCACCACCCTTATCCGCTTTTTGGATATGGGGGTAGAGCCGTTTCTGGTGTCTTCTTCGGTTAATGTGGTGATTGCTCAGCGGCTTTTGCGGGTTCTTTGCTCCAAGTGCAAAAAGGAGAAGCGGGTTTCGGCGGCGGAGCTTCGCAAGCACTTTCCTGCCGAATACGTGCGTGAATATTTGGGGAAAGGGGCGCAGGTTAAGGTTTGGATTGCCCAAGGGTGCCCCGTTTGCCAGTACACCGGCTACGTAGATAGAATTGGTATTCATGAGGTTCTTTTGGTGGATGATGACATTCGTCGGGCGATAATTGATCGCCGGGATGCCGAGGCAATTCAGAAAATGTCCGTAGGGAAGGGGATGACGACCATGCTTGAGGACGGTTTTCTGAAAGTGTCCAAAGGGGTTACGACGATTGAGGAGATCCTTCGCGTCGTCAAAGATTAAAAGATGCTTAACCGCGTTTCGTTTTCGGAAAAATTATTTTTCACCAAAAATCTGGCCGTGATGCTAAAGAGTGGAATTCCAATTACGGAGGTGATGAAGACCCTTTCGATACAGGCCAAAAGCACGGCCTTCAAAAAGGTTCTTTCGCAGGCTACCGAGGATGTGTCCCGGGGGCGGAGCTTAGAGAAAGCTTTGAGCAAGCATGCCAAAGTATTTGATCAATTTTATTTGAGCCTGATTCGGGTGGGGGAGGAGTCGGGAACTCTGGAGGAGAGCCTATTTTATCTTGTTGAGCAGATGGAGAAGGACCAAGATTTACGCAAGAAGGTTCAGTCAGCGATGCTTTACCCGTCCATCGTTTTGATCGCTACCGGTGGGATTGGCTTGGCTTTGGCCTTCTTCATCCTTCCCCAGATTATTGGGCTTTTTGAGAGCTTGAATGTTGACCTCCCTGTAACTACGGTTATCCTAATCTTTATTGCCAAATTTTTACGGGATTGGGGATTGGTGGTACTGCCCTCGGCAGCTGTTTTAACGTTGGTTCTGATTGCCTTACTGAGGTCCCGCCTGATTAAACCTTACTGGCATGCTTTTATCCTCCGCATTCCCATCTTCGGCTCCCTCCTTCAAAACATTTCCTTAGCTACGCTTGCTCGGAACTTGGGAATCATGCTTAAAAGCGGTTTGACGATCACCTCGGCTTTGGAAACGGCCTCGGAGGTAGAGAGGAATCTTGCCTATCGGAAGGATCTTATCAAAATATCCAAAGAAGTACGGAGGGGAAAATCGATTGAGTCGGCGATAATGAGCGGGAAGTTTAAGGAGTTTCCTCTTTTCATGGTGAGGATGATTGGAGTGGGAGAGAAGAGCGGCAATCTTGAGGAGAACCTTGGTTACCTAGGTGACTATTTTGATACTGAAGTTGATACAGTGACCAAGAATCTTGCCACCATTTTAGAGCCTCTGCTCTTGATTATTATTGGGTTAGTAGTGGCCTTCGTGGCCCTTTCGATAATCTCCCCCATCTATCAGGTTACCGGGAGCATTAGATAGGATGAGCGAGGGCTCTCCCCCTATCACGGCGAAGCAAGGTCTAACCCTGGTTGAACTCCTGGTTGTTTTGGGAATTATTGTTACGATAGGGGCGTTTTTGGCCCGAGACATTTCCCAGATTCTCGCCCAGAGCTACTATACCAACACCGTAGAAAGGGTCGTTCGGACGCTGCGGACAGCCCAAAACTACAGCTTTAACGGGCGGGAGGGCTCCTCTTGGGGAGTACATTACGAGCCCGGGAAGCTCGTTCTTTTCAAGGGGACCGACTACGGTTCCCGCGATGCCGCTTTTGATGCGGAAACTCCTGTTCCTTTATCCGTAACCTTGACGGGATGGAATGATCTTTATTTTGATCGATTGCGCGGTCTGCCCTCGAGTACTTTCAGCGTCATAGTTGATTCTTTTGGCCGGGCGGGGGCAATCTCCGTGGGTGCGGAAGGGGTGATTGATCGTCCATGACCTATCGACGGCTTGGCCGCGGGGAACCTATTTTGCGCGGATTGACGATTGTGGAGATTCTTCTTGCGATGGGGCTTTTTGCCTTGGTAGTGGGCGGGGCGGTGGGAGCGGTGGTTCAGGCCTTTTCGGCCAATCGCCTCGGGGAGGAGGAGTCTTATGCCGGTCTGTTGGCTTCTGAGGGGGTGGAGGCGGCTCGTGCGATTGCTGCTCGGGATTATTCGAATTTGGCAAACGGCTCCCACGGGGTATCCTCTTCCGGCGGGGAATGGGTATTTTCGGGGACCTCGGATTCATTTGGAAAATTTACGCGGACGATTACCGTTTCTAACGTCTACCGCGATGGGGGCGGAGATATTATTGCCTCCGGGGGGACTTTGGATCTGCTGACTAAAAGAGTTAAATCAGAAGTAACTTGGAATTTTTCTCCTAATCGAAACAACCGTTCTTCTGCAACGATGTACTTTACTCGTTGGACGGAATCGCTTTGTACTTGGGGCTCCGCCAGTCAGGTAGGGGAGTTGGATCTTCCCGGAGATGGAGATGCGAAGGATATTGATGTTTCCAATGATCGAGCTTACGTGACGACCAAGAGGAATGGATCCTCCGGCGAGTTTTTTATTCTCTCTCTGAGTAACCCCGCGGTACCATCGATTTTAGGGGAGTTTGAAGTGGGTGACCATACCAATGCGGTATCGGTTTGGGGAAATTATGCTTTTTTAGCAACCTCTAAGTCCGGTGAGGAGTTGATTGTAGTGGATGTCAGCAACCCCTCTGCACCTACCCAAGTCGCCACGCGTGACATTCCCAACGGGGTTAGTCAGGCAAATGATGTTTTTGCGGAAGGGGGTTTTGTGTACTTAGTTACCCAGTCGTCTTCCACGGGAGGGGAGCTATACATTTATGATATTTCTGACCCTCAAAACCCTCAGCTTAGGGGCAATTTCGAGGTGGGAACCCATGCTTACGGGGTTTACGTTTCCCAAAGCAGGGCTTACGTTGCCAACGCTAATGTCAATAAAGAACTGATCGTTGTGGATGTTTCCGACCCCAACAGCCCTGGGGAAATTGGTTCTTACGACGTTCCTTTAGCTGGCGCCAACGGCCAATCTGTTTTTTACAGTGGGGGGGTTGTCCATCTCACCACTCGCAACAACGGAGGGGGAGTTTCTGAGTATTATCTCTTGGAGGCTTCTGATCCGGCCAACATTGCTCTCATTGGGTCCTTGGACGTAGGGGAGCGTACAAATGGGGTTGAGGTTGGGGTAGGATTTTCCTTACTGGCCACGGAAAAAGACGATGAGGAGCTTATGATTACTGATACGTCCGATCCTTCTAATCCAACGAAGGTCTTCTCTCTTGACCTAGATGGGGATGCTTTAGGAGTAGCATTGGAAGGATGCTCGGCCTTTTTTGCAACGTCTGAAAACGGCGGAGAGATTAAGGTGGTTCAACCATGAGAGTTGCCAATCGCCGGGGTTTCAGCCTCATCGAACTTCTTTTATATATCGGGTTATTATCGCTGTTTTTGGTGGCCGCTACCTCATCTTTGTGGGACATTATCTTGGGGAATGTCAAAAGCGGAGTTCAACAGGAAGTTCAAGAAAGCCTAAGGTACATTACCCATCGAATTCAGTTTGAGCTTCGGAATGCCGACTCTATTAACCCCGCATCCGATTTCGGAGTGAACTTGTCTACTAACCCATCCGCGGTTTTATCTGTTTCATCTCCCGCCCCTGACGATCCTACCGAGTTTCGGGTTAGCAGCGGGGTGCTGCAGATTAAGCGGGGGAGCGGAAATTGGACGGCTCTGACTAGCGGAGCCGTTGAAGTCGCTACCCTTACTTTTACGGATCTTAGCGATAGTAATTCGGAAAATGTTCAATTTACCGTAACGGTAAAGTATCGGAATCCCAGCGGGCGGTCCCAGTGGGAACGGGAAGCGACTTTCGAAGGAGCAGCTCAGTTGAGGTAGCAAAGAGATGAAAAAACGATTCGGTAGCAACATAGTAAATCTTCGTAAGGGATATATCGCCTTTACCACCTTTCTGATCCTTTCGGCGGTGATATTTTTAGCAGGGACGACTTTGGCCCTTCTCTCTATTTCCCAGTTGCAGCAAAGTCTAGCCGGCGAGAAAGGATCCGCTGCCCACGCCTTGGCTGAGGGGTGTGTTGAAGATGCCCTTCTCTCTACTTTTAAGGATGAAAATTATTCCGGGGGCGGGCGGACTCTCCCGGAGGGAATTTGCACAACCTCGGTTTCAAAGGTTGGGGATAATTGGGTCTTAACTACAACGGGAACTTTGGAGGGTAGCTATACGCGGCGCATTCGCGTTAACATAGTTAGAGGAGATTATATCCAAGTCCTTTCTTGGAAGGAAATTGAATAGTATGCTTCTTTTTAATTTTTTTGGCGATTCGGTAAAAATTCTTAAGCTTTCCCAAAGGTTTCTGCGGAGTGAAGCTGTCACCGCCCGGACGGAGGGGAAGCTGAAACACGGGTTGACTGTCAAGCGTGAGGTTGCGGATCCGGCGGCATTGGCGGAGGAAGTTCAATCCTTGCTGAAAAAGAGCGGTTTTAAGATAAATCCCAACGAAGAGTGTGCCTTTGTAGTCCATGATGAGCGTACTTTTACCCTTCGATTAAGCCTTTCTGAGGTTCGTGATGAGAAAGAGATTACTGAGCTAATCAAGAAACGGGTAAAGTCCTTTATTCCCGAATCCCCATCTGCACAAACTAACGCTTTCAAGCTGGCAAGGGCGGGAAAAGAAGGTGGCGAAGTTCAATTCATAGCTGTGGATCGGGAGCTGTTTACCCAGTACTTGGAGCTCTTTAATCTGTTAGAGCTTAAGCCGGTTCTGGCCGTTCCGGAGTCCTACGCCATTTATACGCTTCTGGCTTCGCAGATTGATAGGGAGGAGACGGTTCTTTATCTAAATATCGAATCGGAGGTTACCGACGTCGTTGTTTTGGATAAGTTTGGAGTGCTCCAAACCTTTTCCGAGCCGATCGGCAAGGATAGGCTTGCCGGTGAGTTGGAGAGGATCTTGACCTTCTTGAAGGAACGTTGGAAGCGATCCCCCGGCCGAGTTCTCCTTGGCGGGGAAGGGGCAGCCTCCTTAGATTTGGATGTTGAGCCGGCACCCGCAGAAGCGTCTCTAGAATCGTTTCCGATTCCTATTCGAGTTGATTTGGGAAAGAAGGATAAGCTGGGGCTCTTTAGCCTTTTGGGTTTGGCTCTCCTCAGCCGTCAGAAGGACCCTCTTAATCTCGTCGGTTAGGTTGGGATTGATAAATGAGTACTGTTTTTACTACACTTACTTTATGATGATTTCCTGCCGAAGGGGGGTGAGGTAAGTTGAAAAAGGGATTTACCCTTATTGAGCTTTTGGTTGTAATCGCTATTATTGCGATTTTGGCGGCCGTTGTTTTTGTGGCATTGGATCCGGTAAAGAGGTTTGCGGATGCAAGAAACTCCACAAGGATCAATGATGTTAACAGTGTCTTGACTGCGGTTCAGCAGTACATCGTTGACAATAACGGATCGTTGCCAACCGGATTGAGTACGAGCATGTCCGAGACTCAGCTGGGGACGGCTGGTGCTGGTGCTACCACTACCATAGATGGTGCTGCTTGCGGAACGGTCGCGGCGGCTTTGGACCTTAGCACGCCTCTAGCTAAGTATCTCGTTTCCATTCCGGTTGATCCAAATGGAGATGCAGCGAGGACTAGCTACAGCGCTGCTGTGGACGCGAACAACATTGTGACCGTTCGCGCCTGTGACGCGGAGAACGGCGCCACCATTCAGGTTTCACGTTAAGGAACCGGGTGGCCCTTTTTGTAAAAGAGTACCCTCCTGCGGGGAGGGTGCTCTGTTGTGGGGGAATGATCAAGCTTCCGAAGGCTCGGAAGCTTACTCCCCAACCTATTCCCTGATATTATAATGGTGTGGTGCCGGGTCGTTTCAATGGGACGCGATCGCTCCGCTAGATCGCTAGCCATTAGACGACCGGATAACTCGCATGGCTCGCTGCCGGGTCGTCTAATGGTAGGACCGCGGAATTTGGATCCGCTAATCTAGGTTCGAATCCTAGCCCGGCAACCAGGCATCAGTCCGGCAATCCCTTGCAAAGCTCATAGTCCTCTGGTAATGTTAAAGGCAACAAATCAAGAGGAGAAGGAGGTGGATGATGAGCATGTCCCGAAGGAACAAGCTTGCTGATCTTTCTTCGCAAGAGGTTCTTGTTGAGGGTCGAAAGATTACCAAGGCGATTGAGGCAGAGATCGCTAAAGTTGTTTTTGGTGACGAACTTAAGGTTTTGGTTGACGTTTTGATTCTGGGAGTCTTTGCTGATGGTCACATTGTTACCCGTGCTCCTGTTGGTCTTGCCAAGACCTTGGCATGCAATGCCCTAGCGCAGGCTCTCGGCGGAATTGCCCGCAAGAGGCAGTTTCGGCCGGATATGCTGCCTTCGGAACTTTCCGGGTTTGAGATTTACAATCAAAAGACCCGCGAGTTTGAGGTGCGCCACGGTCCGCTCTACGGCACAAACATCTTCTTGGCGGATGAAATCAACCGCGGTACCCCCAAAGCCCAAGCGGCTTTGCTTGAGGCCATGGAGGAGCGGTATTTAACCATCGGCTCGGAAGTTCACCACTTGGAGCCCGTGTTTTTGGTTCTGGCAACTCGAAATCCTATGGAACATGAGGGGACCTACACTTTGCCGGAAGCTCAGATGGACCGCTTTTTTGCTCAGCCAGTGATCAGCAACATCTCGGAAAAAACCGGGATGATGGTCTTGGCCGACCCCGACTTTTGGCGAAGCGCTAGCGCTCGTTTGGAGCGAATTAATGCGGTAACAAGTCCGCAAGAGATTTTTGCTTTGCGCGAGGCCATCTTTGCCGGCGTGGGTGTTGACGAGCGGCTTGATCGCTACATTTGGCGACTTCGCGATGCCACATGGAAGCACAGCATGGTTGCCTACGGCTCTTCTCCTCGGGGCGCAATCAACCTCAAGAAGGCGGCGATGGTGACGGCGTTTCGCAAGGGTCGTGATTACGCAACCCCGGAAGATGTTCAGCGCTACGCTGTTGATGTCTTGGCGCACCGCGTTTTTATGAAGCCTGAGTATCGGCACGATCCCGACCGCGCTACTTCTCCGGCAGACATCATTCACGAGGTGTTGGAAAATGTTCGATACGACTGAAGATACCGTCCCGCGCATAAAACTGCGTGAGATTAGGTACTGGCTGGGTTGGCTGTCCAAGAGCTTCGCGACAGGCATGTGGAACTCCTACTTTCTCGGGCGCGGTTTTGACTTCCAGGGGATCGTCCCCTTCAGAGATGATCCCGACTTAGTGCGCATTAACTGGCAGGCCACGCTGACCTCAAACGAGCTTCAGGTCTCTACCTTTTCAGAGGAGAGAAATGCCAGGATTTACCTCTTGGCGAATCTTGGGCCTTCAATGGCGTTTGGCTCCCGGGAGTCAAAACTTGAGAGGCTGGCTGTGATCTCGGCTCTTTTGTCTTTTTCCGCCTACCGGTTTAAGGATTACTTCCGCTTTATCGGCTATACCGATATGGTGGAAGTGGGGTTTCCTGAACCGAGGGACAGGTCCTACCCTCTAATTCTGGCGGAGTCCATTCTGGATTTCGACTGGAAAGGGAAAAAGCGGGGCGGCTTGGTTAGAGCTGCGTCCAAGGTTGGGGATCAGAAGGCTCTTGTCGTAATGATTTCTGACCAACTCGGTAAATTGGATGGGACCGAGGCGGCACTTAAAATCCTAGCTTCCAGACACGATGTTTTGCCTATCATCCTTTGGGATGAAAGGGAGGTACGACTGCCCGCAGGATTTGGAGTTTTGCCCTTGCAGGATCTTGAGACCGGAGAGTTTCGTCATATTCTTCTAACCCCGAGGGTTAAGCGAAGGTTCGAAGAAGATGCTCTGGAACGCCGTCGAGAGTTGGAGGACCTTTTTGGGCGGTACGGCTGTTCCCCGTTCTTTCTAACGGAGGAGCGGGAAGAGGATTTTAAAGCGCTCATGAAGATCTTTCTGGCCCGCAGAGCTGGGGTTTGATAGCCCGAAGTTGTCTAAGGATGACTTCGGGTTTTTTTTGTTTCCCCATCCTGATATAAAAAACAGCGAGCCGTCCTACGGGGTTTGCAAAGCTGGAGCTTCAGTGATATCTTTAGGTCAAGAATATCAGCCTGCCCACCGAAGCCTTGGCGAAGGTGGGGAACATTAAAACTAAATCTTAAGGAAGGAGGAGTCCATGGTTAAGCGTTTTTTGCTGGTTGCTGTACTGCTTTCTTTGCCAGTTGTAGCAACTGGGTCAATTGCGAGAACCATTTTTCCTTTTGACGAACGGCCCACTGGTTCCGCTGAATGGGAAATTACAACGCAGTTCGATAATTACATTGGCGACGAAATCACTGCTCTAGTTCGCGTGACC
>BTRF01000017.1:0-12998 GCA_036986255.1 Patescibacteria group bacterium
GAGGAGGAGTTGGCTTCAAAACTGTTAAGATACTCCTGATGGAATTGGGCGGTTGGGAAGTTGTATCTGCTGATTTTGAAAATGGACTCTCCTAAACTTTCTAATGCAACCGTTTCCCGAATGCTTAGCGAAGTAGCTGCCGCTTACGAAGCCAAGGGAGAAAACCGCTTCAAGATTCGGGCTTACAGTACTGCTGCGGACTCGGTTGAGCATGCCACGTCGGAGGTGAGAGATCTTTGGGAGGAGGGCCGCCTCTCTGAACTCCCTGGGATAGGGACAAATATCGCCTCCCACCTTGATGAATATTTCCGCACCGGGAAGGTACAGCACTTTGCGGAGCTTAAGAAGGGCTTACCTCCCGGCATGTTTGAGATTTTTGGGATTGAAGGGATCGGCCCGAAGAGAGCTTTCCAGCTAGCGGCGGAGCTGGGTATCCGAAATATCGCCGATCTCTATCAAGCGGCACAGAGGGGGGAAATTGCTAAGTTGGAGGGCTTTGGTGAGCGTAGTCAGAAACTGGTGGTTAAGGCGATTGAGCGGAGAAGGGGAGCGGAGGGGAGGATTGTTCTCCCCGTTGCTTTTTCCGTAGCGGAGAAGCTGATTGGGGAGATTGGGCGCTTTCCCGGAGTGGTTCGGGCGGATCCCTTAGGCTCGTTGAGGCGGATGGTTTCTACCGTTGGGGATATTGATATTGGGATTGCTACCACCAAGCCGGCGGAGACCATTGGGGCTTTCAATTCCCTTCCTGATGTAGGAAGAGTTTTGGTGTCAGGGAAGGCCAAGGCCTCGGTGGTTTTGAAAAACGGCTACCAAGTTGATATTCGGGCGCATGATCCCCAGAGCTACGGGGCGCTTTTGCAGTATTTTACGGGGTCAAAACAGCACAACATTCATCTTAGGAAGATTGCTAACACTAACGGACTTTCTCTATCCGAGTACGGTATCGCTAAATATGCAGGAGGAAGAAAGGTAGGCGACCCTCTTCCTGTGGAAACGGAGGAGGATTTTTACGGGCTTTTGGGGATGGGCTGGATCCCGCCGGAAATTCGCGAGGATACCGGCGAGATTGAAGCTGCTCAGAATGGTACTTTGCCTAAATTGGTTGAGGTTGAGGATATTGAGGGTGAGGTCCATATTCACTCCCTCCGTTCGGACGGAGAAGAAACGGTGGAAGAGATGGTTGAAGCGGCGGTGGAGTTGGGCCACCGGTATCTGGGAATCTCCGACCACGCCCCTTCGGTGATCTCTCGCGGGTTAGGCGGGGCGCGGGAGGAGATTCTTAAACGCAAGAAGGAGATTGATCAGCTCCGAAAGAATTTTAAAGGAAAAATTGAGCTTTTCTTTGGGGCTGAGGTAAATATTAATGCCCGCGGGAAAGTAGCTCTGCCCGATGAGCTGCTGTCTCTTTACGAATACACTATCGGAGCGATCCATACCTCCTTTGATCAACCGCGAGAGATGATTACCGAAAGACTGTTGGCGGGGCTGAAGAACTCTTACGTAAATGTGATCGCCCATCCCACTGGAAGGCTCTTGGGAAAGCGGGAGGCTTATGAGGTTGATTGGGGGAGGATTCTGACCGCCGCGGTGAGATACAAGAAGGTTTTGGAGATTAATTCCTACCCCTATCGCTTGGATCTCCCGGATGACTTGGTAAGGGCTGCTCGGGGGGAGGGGATTCGGTTCCTTATCAGTACCGATGCCCACCACCGCAAGCACTATGCAAACCTTCGTTTTGGGGTAGCAGTCGCTCGGCGGGGTTGGTGCGAAAGAAAGGATATTGTTAATGCTTACCCTGCGGTTGAGTTTGCTAAACTACTTGGAGTGAGGGGGTGAATGAACTGGAAACTATATACATCATTTTAGGTATCGCTATCCTGGTAGGAGCGTATCTGTTTTGGCTCTACAACTCGTTGGTGAAATCGAAGACTCGCGTTAGCGAAGCTTGGAGCCATATTGATGTCCAGCTTAAACGCCGGGTGGATCTGATTCCCAATCTTGTCGAGACTGTTAAGGGATATGCTAAGCATGAGAAAAGCATTTTTGAGAATGTGACGAAGGCCCGTTCCGCATTGCTTTCTGCTAAAAACGTAAAGGAGTCAGGAAAGGCGGATAACATGCTCACTGGGGCTCTGAAGTCGCTGTTTGCGGTAGCCGAAAATTATCCTAACCTTAAAGCTTCGGATAATTTTAAAGAGCTTCAGGACGAGCTGTCCGATACGGAGAATAAGATCGCCTATGCGCGCCAGTTTTACAACGGGAACGTTCGGGATTATAATATTTTGATTAAGTCTTTCCCCAACGTGCTTTTAGCATCCGCTCTTGGCTTCAAGGAGGCCGAATTCTTTGAGATTGCGGCGGGGGAGAAGAAGAAGCCCGAGGTTAAGTTTTAAAAGGACTGGGCGAGAAAGTATGGGTTGTCCTACCTTGGCTTCCGAGAGTTTATGACGCTATATTCTCAGATTTCTGCTAACAAGCGCAAAACGTTTTTCCTGTTCTTTTTCACTTTTTTGGTGATTATCATCTTGGGTTATTTCTTTGGGTTTTATTTTGCGGATCCTTATCTAGGGGTTTTAGGTGCTTTCGTTTTTTCTTTTGGTTACGCTGGAGTTGCTTATTTTTTCTCCGATAAGATTGTACTTTCCATTTCCAAAGCAAGGCCAATTGAAAAGAAAGACCATCCTCTCCTGTATCGGACGGTGGAGAATCTTAGTATAGGAACGGGCTTGCCCATGCCGCGGATTTACATCGCGGAAGAAGCGGCGCTGAACGCCTTTGCGACCGGCCGAGACCCCCGGCGAGCGACTCTGGTCGTGACCAGGGGACTTTTGAGGAGTCTTGAGGATGAGGAGCTTGAAGGGGTTGTGGCTCACGAGCTTTCCCACATCAGAAATTACGACATTAGAGTGATGACTTTGGCTGTGGTCTTGGTTGGGGCGATAGTACTTTTGGCAAATATTTTTCTCCGAGGCTTGTACTTTACAGGTTCTTCAAGGCGGCGCAGAAGCGGGGGCGGAGTGTTGGTTCTGGTGGGGCTCCTCCTCGTGCTGCTCTCTCCTCTTTTGGCTCAGCTGATTAAGCTAGCCGTTTCTCGTCAGCGGGAGTACTTAGCGGATTCATCGGCTGCCCTTCTTACTCGGTACCCGGAGGGCTTAGCCCGCGCGCTGGAAAAGATTGCCAAGGATAAAACTCCGATGCGGAATGTTTCTGAGGCCACCGCCCATCTTTATATCAAGAACCCTTTGAGCGGGAAAGCTTTGACCTCTCTTTTCTCTACTCATCCCCCAGTTGAGGAGAGAATTAGACGCCTGCGTTCGATATAAACCCCAACTTTAAAAGTTCTGGGTGTGCTAAATTTTAGGAGATGAGTAAGGTCCCTAAACTCGACATAGAGTATATTGCACACTTGGCCCATCTGCATTTGACCGCTTCCGAAAAGAAGAAGTTTTCAAAGCAGCTATCCGATATTTTGGCTCACATTAATAAGTTAGGCGAGCTAAACCTTGATGAGGTTGAACCGACCTTTCAGACCACCGGCATTACCGATGCAGTGAGGGAAGATAAGGCAGAGGATAGCAGGGTTCTTTCGCAGAAAGAGGCTCTTTCAAATGCACCCGAAACGGAAAGAGGGTTTTTCCGCGTCCCCAAGATTTTATGACCGAGATTACGCAGCTTTCCTTAAGACAACTAGCTTCCGGAATTAGAGGAGGTAGATTTAGCGCTGTGGAGGTCTTGCAGACTTTCCTTAAGCAGATCGACCAGAGAGAGGATGAGCTGAACGCTTTTATATCCGTTTTTGCCGAGGAAGCGCTTCAGCAAACCAAGAAAGCAAAGCCCGGCGGGAAAGGGAAGCTTTCGGGAGTTCCCTTTGCCCTTAAGGACAATATTATGACCAAGGGGCTGAGGACCACGGCCGGTTCGCGGATTCTCGAGGGTTACACCCCACAGTTTAACGCTACGACTGCTTCAAAAATTTCGGCGGAAGGGGGAATCATTTTGGGAAAGACCAATATGGACGAGTTTGCCATGGGTTCTTCTACCGAGAATTCAGCTTACGGGGTAACCAAAAATCCCCATGACTTGACTAGGGTTCCTGGAGGATCATCGGGGGGTTCAGCCGCGGCCGTGGCCGGAGGACTGATTCCCGCAGCCTTGGGAACGGATACCGGAGGGTCCATTCGACAGCCGGCCGCTTTTTGCGGAGTGGTGGGTCTTAAACCAACCTACGGGGCGGTTTCCCGCTACGGAGTTATTGCTTTAACCTCTTCCCTGGATCAGGTTGGCCCGATTACCAAAACGGTTGATGACGCTCGATACCTGTTTGAGGTTATTTGCGGGAAGGATCCGTATGATGCTACTTCCGTAAAAGTAAATCCGACTAAAACAGTCGGGATTAAAAACCTTCGGGTTGGACTTCCTAAAGAGTACTTTGGGGAAGGGCTGGATAAAAAGATTTCCGGCCGAGTAAGGGCGGTGGCGGATTTTTTGGCCAAACGGGGAGCTCAGGTGGGGGAGATCTCCCTTCCGCATACGGAGTACGGATTGGCAGTTTACTACATTATCACTCCGTCGGAAGCTTCTGCTAATTTGGCTCGTTTTGATGGAGTGAGGTACGGTCTTCGGATAGGAGCCAAAGGTATGGAGGAGCTCTATTCAAAATCTCGGGGAGCGGGGTTCGGGGAGGAGCCCAAGCGTCGGGTTATCTTAGGTACTTTTGCCCTTTCCAGCGGTTACGCTGAGCAGTACTACTTAAAAGCCGCAAGAGCACGTACGCTGGTGATAAGGGATTTCGATGAGGCATTTAAGAGTGTGGATGTGATTCTTACTCCTACCACGCCGACCACTGCTTTTAAAATTGGGAAGAAATCCGACCCCTTGTCAATGTATCTTTCCGACGTTTTCACCATTCCGGCCAATCTGGCGGGCTTGCCCGGTTTGACCGTTCCGGCTGGGGTTGCGGATGGACTGCCCGTGGGGGTGCAGTTGGTCGGACCTAGGTTTTCCGAAGAACTTCTCTTCAAAGTGGGGGAGATAGTGGAGGGCGGGCGATGGTTTTAGGTTTTTTCTTTGGCGGAAAAAACCGGAGAGGAAGGCCCAAGCGCCGAGAGACGCTTGGGATTCTTAGGCCCTACGATAAGGATAAAATTGCTCAGGAGTGGGGGAGAATTGAACAGCTTGTGGCCACCTCCCGTCCCAGTGCTTGCAAGGAGGCCGTGATCGCCGCCGATAAGCTTTTGGATTACGCCCTTGTTCAGATCGTTTCTGGGGAAGCGATGGGGGAGAGGTTAAAAAATGCTTTTGAAGCCTTTCCGCGGGACACCTACCAGGGTCTTTGGGATGCCCATAAAATGAGGAATGCGCTGGTTCACGAAGCCGGTTTTGACCTTACCGTCCTGGTGGCAAAAGATGTTTTGGGCAAGTTTAAGCGGGGGTTCCAATATTTGGGGGTGCGGTTATGAGGCACACGCCGGTTATCGGGTTGGAAGTTCATGTTCAGGTTAAAACGAGGTCAAAGATGTTTTGCGGCTGCCCGGCCGATGTTTTTGGCAGGAAGCCCAACACGGCGACCTGCCCGGTTTGCTTGGGTCTGCCCGGGGCGATGCCCGTGCCTAACGCTAAAGCGATCGAGAAGACAGTTCTTTTGGCAAAGTCTTTAGGTTGCAAGATAACTCGGTTTTCTCAATTTGAGCGAAAGAACTACTTCTACCCGGATCTTCCCAAGGGTTTTCAGATTAGCCAGTATGCCGGCCCGATTGGCGAGGGAGGTCAGTTGAAGGGGATTAGTATCCGAAGGGTTCATTTGGAAGAAGACACGGGGAGACTTGTACATGAAAGTTCCGCAACTTTGGTCGATTTTAATCGCTCCGGAGTTCCCTTAATTGAAATCGTTTCCGAGCCGGAGTTTTCCGATCCGGCAAAGGTGACCGAGTTTCTAAAGGAGCTTCGAACGACGATAATCTATCTAGGAATTTCCGATGCCGACATGGAAAAAGGGTCCCTGAGGCTGGAGGCCAACGTTTCCCTGCAGGAGGAGAATAATGTAAAGCTCCCGGAGTACAAAGTTGAGCTTAAGAATATCAACTCATTTGCTTTTTTGGAGAAGGCCGTAAGGGCGGAGATTGCTCGGCAGACGGAAGTTATGAAGGAGGGTCTAAGCATTCCCCAGGAGACAAGAGGATTTGATGAAAAGCGGGGAGTAACCGTCTTACAGAGGCGCAAGGAAGAAGCCCTTGACTACCGTTATTTGCCGGAGCCGGATATTCCGCCGATTACGGAGAAGCTTTTTCGGGGAGTTCGCGGAAAAAAGACCCTTTCGCAGGTGAGAAAAGAATATCTTTCTTTAGGCCTCTCGCGGCAATATGCAGAGGTTTTAATTAAGAGGTCTGACTTGGCCGCTTTGTTTGAGGGGGTGCGGAAGAAGATGCCGCCGAAGGAAGCGGCGGATGTGATTGTTAATAAACGCTTTGGGAGTCCTAGGGAGCTGGGAGCCGAAGGGATTATCTCCGCTTACCAAAAGCAGTTGGGGAACGAGGTTATCTCTGGAGAAGAATTGTCTGCGATTGCAGAAAAGGTTGTTCTTGACAATCCCGCGGCAGTAAGCGATTATGCAGCAGGTAAAGAAAACGCTTTGCAGTTTCTCTTTGGCCAATTAATGCGCGAAACGCAGGGGAAATTGGCTCCGAAGGAGGGGAAGGACATACTGAAGAAGAAGACTAATGCCCGAGCTAAAACTACTTCCGCAAAAAACTAATTACGAGCTAATCGAGAAGCAATCTCGGCTAACCGCCGCAGTTAAAGATCTTAAAAAAGAGCCGCTTCTATCCTTGGATATCGAGGGGACCAGCTTGGACCCTTACGATACTAAGTTGCTTCTTTTTCAGGTTGCCACCCCAGACTACGCTTATGTTTTTGATGCTCGACATTTGGATCTAAAGCCCCTGGCCAAGATTATTTCCGACGAGAAGATTCTCAAGCTTGTTCAGAATGCAAAGTTTGATTATGGGATGCTTAAGGCCAAAGTGGGGATAGAAATACGGAATATTTTTGATACGATGCTCGCCGAGCGTATTTTGACCACGGGGATAACTCGGGAAAACTCGTTGCGGGCAATTTCCCGAAAGTATCTGGGGGTTGAGTTGGCTAAGGAGACTCGGGAAACTTTTATTAATCACGTTCGGGATTTTTCAAAGAAGCAGCTTGAGTATGCTGCCGCGGATGTTTTGGTTCTTTTTCCCATCTATGAGGCTCAGAAAAAAGCCCTGAAAAAAGAGGGTTTGGACAGAATTGCTCAACTGGAGTTTGATCTGGTTCCGGCGGTGGCGGAGATGGAGCTGAAGGGTTTTTTAATTAATGTGAAAAGGTGGCGGGAGGTTATCACCGATTATAAAAGGAAAGCTCGGGAGGTAGCAAAGAAAATTCAAGAAGAGCTTCGGCCGTATTCCACCCACACCCAAACCGACCTTTTTGGCAACCATGCCGATGTGGTCAACCTTAATTCCCCTTCTCAAATCCTGAAGGCCTTTCGTCGCGTGGGCTTGGATCTCCCTTCCACCGGGGAGAGTGTGCTTTCTCAGTATAATCATCCCCTAACCAAGCTTCTTTTGGAATACCGCGGCTATGAAAAGATTATTACCTCTTTTGGCGAAAATTTATTGTCCAAGATAAACAAGAAAACGGGGCGGGTTCATCCTGACTACATGCAGATTGGGGCCGACACGGGTCGTTTTGCCTGTTCCAATCCCAACCTTCAGCAGATCCCGACCGATTCGCTTTTTCGGGACTGCTTTATCCCCGCCCCCGGCTACAAATTAGTAGTTGCCGACTACTCGCAGATTGAGCTTAGAATTATGGCCGAGCTTTCCAAGGATCCCGTCTTTGTTAAAGCGTTTAAGGAGAATCAGGACCTTCACGCCCTGACCGCTTCCCAAATGTTTGGTATTCCGATCGAGAAGGTGAACAAAGATAAGCGTTTTCAAGCCAAATCGATCAATTTCGGGTTGATGTACGGGCGGGGAGCTAAATCACTGGCGGTCCAGTTAGGGGTATCGGAGGATGAGTCCAGAAGACTTTTACAGAGGTACTTTAAAAGATATCACCGGGTTAGGGAGTGGTTGGATAAGGTAGCCAAGGAGGCGGTTCGGCTTGGGTACAGCACCACCATGGGGGGGAGGAAGCGCTACTACCAGCGGGTCAACCCTGGGGACCCGGGTTACGAGAGGCAGGTTGCCCACATTGAGAGACAGGGGAAAAACACCCCTATTCAGGGGACTTCGGCGGATATGATTAAGATGGCTCTGGTTTACGTCCGCAAGCGCTTCAGAGAGGAGGGCTTGGATGCCGTCCCAATCCATACGGTCCACGACGAAATTGTAGTGGAAGCTCGTGAAGACCATGCTCGAGAAACTGCTAAGATACTAGAGAGGGAGATGCGGCGGGCCGGAGAAGAGTTTCTCAAGACCGTTCCGGTTAAAGTTGATGTGGTGGTCTCCGATGTTTGGGAACACTGATTAAATATAGTTTAGCAGAGCGGGGTTGACTTTGCTAAACGGGCAGTTTAGAATTGGGTTATATGATCTGTCAAAATTGTGGAAAAAGACAAGCCATTTTTCAAACTCAACAGTTGGTTGACGGTCGTCCGACTATTGTCTACCTCTGCGAAGTTTGCGCGGAAGAGTTTCGCTCCGGGAGCCGCAAAACCTCTATACTGGATCAGTACGGTCGTGATATTACGGCCTTAGCCGAGCAGGGCAAGCTTGATCCCGTAATTGGGCGGGATCGGGAGATCAGCCGTGTTATTCATATCCTTTCCAGAAGAACGAAGAACAATCCGGTTTTGATCGGCGATCCCGGCGTGGGGAAGACGGCTATTGTTGAGGGGTTGGCTCAGCGCATCGTGGAGGGAAGCGTTCCGGAGATTCTTAGGGGGAAGAGGATTATTGCTTTGGATTTGGCTTTGATGCTTGCCGGTGCTTCCCACCGGGGAGAGTTTGAGGATCGGCTTAAGAAAGCCCTTGGTGAAGTGGTGCGGGCTAAAGGTGAAATAATTCTTTTCATTGATGAGCTGCATACCGTGGTGGGAGCCGGAGCGGCCCAAGGGGCGATTGACGCTTCCAATATGCTTAAACCGCCTTTGGCCAGGGGGGAGCTGCAGTGCGTGGGGGCGACTACGCTGGACGAGTACCGCCGACATGTCGAGAAGGATGGGGCTTTGGAACGGCGTTTCCAGCCAGTTAAGGTATCTGAACCTTCCGCCGCGGAAACTTTAAAGATTCTGCAGGGGTTGCGTCCCAACTACGAAGAGCACCATCGGGTGAGGGTTTCGGACGGAGCCCTTAAGACGGCCGTAGAACTTTCCACCCGCTACATCTCCGACCGGTTCCTGCCGGACAAAGCTATCGACCTATTGGATGAAGCTTCGGCTAAAAAACGGCTTGACAGCACCGCTACCGAGCCCTCCGAGTTGGTTGGAATTTCAGAGAAGCTTCACCGTTTGCAGAGCAAATCCCGAAAAACTGTTGCGGAGATGGAGCAGATCGAAGAGCTTTCACACCTTCGCGATGAGAAATCCCAGAAGTGGGGGGAGCGTGGGGTGGAGAGTATCCCCGAGGTTGCTCCTCAGGACATTGCCAAGGTTGTGGCTTCCATGACAGGCATTCCGGTTGATGACCTTTCCGAGGACGAACGTAAAAGGTTAAGCAAGCTTGAAGAGCGTTTACATAAGCGTATCGTTGGTCAGGATGATGCCGTTAGCGCAGTGGCGTCGGCGATCCGCCGGGCGCGGGCGGGGCTTAAAGATCCCAACCGGCCGATTGGATCATTTATCTTCTTGGGGCCGACCGGAGTAGGAAAGACGGAGTTGGCGAAGGCCTTGGCCGAAGCCCTTTACGGTGATGAAAATTTAATGGTCCGCTTTGATATGTCCGAGTATGGAGAGCGCCACACCGTTTCGCGAATGGTGGGTTCCCCGCCCGGTTACGTTGGTTACGAGGAAGGTGGCCAGCTTACCGAGGCCGTTCGGCGCAGGCCCTTCTCGGTCGTTCTTTTGGATGAGATTGAAAAGGCCCACCCGGATGTTTTTAATGTCTTGCTTCAGATCTTGGAGGATGGCCGGCTTACTGATGCCCACGGCCGGACCGTTGACTTTAAAAATACTATTTTGATTATGACTTCCAATGTGGGAACGGACTCCATTTCCAGCAAGGGGGTGGGTTTTGAGAAGGAAGGGTCTCGGAAGAGCTATGAGGAGCTAAAAGATGAGCTTCTTGCTCATCTTCAGAAGAGTTTTCGGCCCGAGTTTTTGAATCGGGTTGATGATATTGTGGTTTTTCATCCTCTCAGTGAAAAACATGTTCGAAAGATTGCCGATCTTCTCATTGATAAGAGCAGGGAGCTTTTGACCTCGCAGGGGATGAATCTTGAGGTTTCCGTCAAGGCTCGGAATTTCTTGGCCAAGAAGGGTTTTGACCCCGAGCTGGGAGCCCGGCCTCTTCGGCGGCTAGTCCAGAGGAAGATTGAAAACCCCATCTCCAACGAGATAGTTTCCGGGGCATACGGGGAAGGGGACACGGTTGCGGTTGATTTTGTCAAAGGTGAGTTGGTCTTTAAAGTCAAAAAAAGCATCTCCTTAAAGGTCTAATTTAAAATGGAAGCAAAGAAGCAGGAACAACAGGAAGAATTAAAGCCTGGGGATCTCATTCGGGTTCATTATAAGATAAGGGAGGAAGGTAAAGAGAGGATTCAGCTCTTTGAAGGGATTCTGATTGCCCGGAAGGGAGCAGGGGTCTCAAAGACCATTACCGTCAGGAAAATTGGGGCGGCGGAGGTGGGTCTGGAGCGCATCTTCCCTTTGCGGTCTCCAAATATTGAGAAGATTGAAGTGATAAAGCGAAACAAAGTGCGCCGCGCCAAGCTTTATTATCTGCGTGACAAACCCACCCTTAAGTCGCTAAAGTGACCGTTCCCAGGCTTAAACCCCCGGTCCTCAAGAAACTCTTTCCTGATTTTTCCCGCGAGTATAAGCTTTGGGGAAGCGGTTTAAGGATGGTAGCAGGTGTGGATGAGGTAGGCCGAGGCGCTTGGGCCGGGCCTCTTTTTGCGGCGGCGGTAGTCTTTCCCCCTAAGGTGCGGTTGGGGACGAAGCTAAACGATTCCAAAAAGCTCTCTCCCGCAAAGAGAGTTCAACTGGCGGATTTAGTAAAGGAGAAAGCTCTTTCTTGGGCGATCGGTTCAGCGGGGGTTGATTTTATTGAAAGCAGAGGAATAACCGCGGCTACGCAAGCGGCTATGAGAAGAGCTTTGGAAGGACTCAAGCGGAAGCCGGAGTTTGTCCTCGTGGATTACTTTAAGCTGAATTTTTGGCCTGAAGATCGGCACCGTGCGGTAAAGTTTGGGGACAGTTTGTCTGCTTCGATAGCGGCGGCCTCGATTTTGGCTAAAGTAGCTCGGGATAAGCTGATGGTGGGGCTGGCGGCTTCCCACCCAAATTACGGTTTTGAATCTCATAAAGGGTACGGGACGAAGGGTCACCGGGAGAAGATTCACCAATTTGGTCTTTGCGAGATCCACCGCCGCAGCTTTATATCGGAAGGTCACTTAAAATATAATGATGAGTCCCAGTCGTGAGAGTATAGCCAGCAGTGCGCGGGGGCGGCGCGGAGAACGCCTCGCTCAAAAGTTTTTGGAGGGAAAGGGCTTTACCTTCATTGAGCGTAATTTTAAGACTCCCCGGTGGGGGGAGATTGACCTAGTTATGCGCGATGGGGGTACGACCGTTTTTGTAGAGGTTAAGACGAGGAGCAGTTCCTCGGCTCAGCTTTTTGGCGGACCTTTGGGTTCCATTAATTACCATAAGATGAAAGCCCTAAAGCGCGCCGGTCAATTTTATCTCTCCTCGAAGGGGTATGACCGGGAGGCGGTGCGGATTGATGCCGTTTCCGTGGTTTTGAATGAGCAGGGAGATGCGCGGATTGAACATTTTGCCAATATCCCGTAAAATCGATAGTTATCTGTTAAACTTAAAAAGACGTTGCAGGCCCGTAGCTCAGGGGTTAGAGCACCGGCCTTTTAAGCCGGGTGTCGAGGGTTCGAATCCCTCCGGGCCTACCAGATTTCTGGCCCCATGGTCTAACGGACAGGACACCGCCCCTTCAAGGCGGAAGCAGGGGTTCGATTCCCCTTGGGGCCACCAAACGCTCCTCAACGCCCTTTGACTCCCCGATTACGCCGTAGATAGGGGAAATTCTAGTGGTTTCAAACTTTCCATTTTTGTAAGTAATACCGTCCGGGAAAACAAGCTGTTGAAACCTTTGCTTTTGATCCAGTTGGGCATCTCTCCAAAATGGACCAATACTGGAAAGAAAGTTTTCTGCAGCATTTACCATCACCTCTAACTCAGTTTCGCTTATTGCTGAATCTTTTAGAGTAACTTCTTTTGTGACAACTTCGCTTCCGACCCTTTTCAACTCATCTGAAAGGTCTTCATCCGAAAGCACTCCAGCAGCATTTTTCCTGATAAGCGTAGATTTGAGAACCTTGAGTCTTCCTATCTCTTCGCTAATCTTTTTATTTATATTAATTCTATGCTTGTGCTTCTTCCTCCAAACATCTAAAACCACCGCTTTCAAGAGTTCAATATGCTCTGCTGTGGGTTGGCAACTCTTTAAGAGTTCCAAAAATGCATTTTCCAGCTCGTTTTTGGCTATAGAGGGGGAATTACACTTATGGCACCTATAATACCCGTACTTCTTGCTTCTTCCTCTTGACCAGCTTGCTGTTAGAGGGTTGCCACAAATTCCGCATTTAACGAAAGCTCTAAGTGAGAAATCTGGATTCCCGTGACTTCTTGGGGCGTTGTTTATGGATCTGCCTGTTTTAACTTCTTGTGCTCTTTGCCAAAGTTCTGGTCCAACTATTTCCTCCCAATCTCCTTGGGAGACTATATTCCACTTTTTACTTTCAGCAACTCCTTTGTAGACCTTCTTGGTCAAAATTTTAGAAAT
>BTRF01000018.1:0-12648 GCA_036986255.1 Patescibacteria group bacterium
GGGAAGCTCGCCACCTACGACCCTACCGAAGCAGCCAAGGAAAAAGCCCTCCACAAGGTCAAGGAGATCGCCGAGAGGATCTCCACCGACCAAGAATTTGAACCCCAACCGTCAAAGATGTGCTTCTACTGCGATTTTGTGGAGCTATGCCCTGCCAAGGAGCAAGCCAAGAAATTCATTGCCGAATTTAAAGGAAAGGAAAACGACCTTCCTTTCTGATAGAATAAACCGAAAGGGGGTGAAACCGTAAAGGCAATTATGGAGAAAAAGATCGGCGAAGTAACCCATTATTTCGATCATATTCCCGCCGGAATTATCAAACTCGCGGGAGCTCTCGAGAAGGGCAATAAAGTCCGCTTCAAAGGAGCCACCACCGACTTTACCCAAGAGATTACCTCGATGCAAGTCGACCACGCGGACATTGAGAAAGGTAAGAAAGGGGACGAAGTGGGTGTAAAGGTCAAAGAAAGAGTACGCGAGGGAGATGAAGTACTCTTAGTGGGGTAAACCACTGAGGGCTCTTAGCCCTTGGTTTTCTGCCCTATTGCTCCCCCGTCACCAGCGTAATGGTAATTCTTCCTGTGTTTCTAGGTACTCGTTGTAATTTTTCCGGCAGATTAGGCCAAAGCTGAAGTTCATAAGCGGTGGCCTCGGTCAGCGAGGAGAGATACTCTTGCGCCGAGCCCGGGTTGCGGCCGGCCAGATCGGCCTTGATCTTTTCCACATCGACTTCCGGAACCACCCGAGCTGAAACCTTAGCTTGAAAACTCAGTTTGTTGGAAGACAGCTTCGGCTCGAGCGGATCAATGTTGGTCTCCCCGGGAAAAAGGGTAAAGCCGGCGGGAACCAGAGCCCCAATACTCTGCAATACCAGCTCCTGCATATCCGAACCCTTATAAGTAATCAGAGTGAATTTCATAGTCAAAGAAAGGGTAAGCTTATCCGTCTGCTCACCAACCGCATGGGAGAATTTTTTCTCGGTCACCTCGCTCTTAATCGCCTCTTCCACCACCACTTCGTCAATTCCTCCAGACGAAGCCAAACTCTTCTTCCCCTCCTCGGTCAGCTCCTTCTTAAGCTCTTCTAAGACGGCGACCTGGTCATCGGCAGAGACGATTGTGACTTCTTGAGATGAGCCCCCCGCCACGGATTGCCCCGAAGCAATGTAGACATTGTAGGTAGGATCATTGGCGTACCCACCCCCCACGAAATCAAACTCAATACCGACGCTTTGATCATACTGGCTCCCGATCTTGACAGACGTGATGCTCCCCACCTCGCTGCCGCAAGTTTCCGGGTCCGGCCTGGCAGGGACATCGGAAACATCGGCGTCAATCGTGTAGGTAAGATCCTTCCCTTCCACCTTTATAACCGTCCCTGCCGTAAAAGTCTTTGGGCTGTCCAGGCAGTTCACAAAAGTAACCGTTCCCTTGGCCTTCTCCCCAACAATCGCGGTGCCGGTCGCCTGGACGGATTTCTCCCCGCTCTCCTCGGCCGTGCGAAGATCTCCGGGAATAATCCCTTTTTCCGCATCCACTTTTTCCGCCGAGATATTAACCGCAACGGAGAGTTCTTTGACCAAAGGAATAGGGTTAAGGGTCAAAATTACCTCGGCCCGCGGGAGATAAGAGATGGCCCAATAAGCCCCCCCGCCAAGAAAAAGCAAAATTACCAAAAGAAGAGATGCAATAAGGACGAACCGCCGAAAAATTCCGGTCCTTGCTTTTTTAGGTTTAGGGGCTGGACGCTGATCGCTCTTTTTCGATCCGGCGGCCTTGGGCTCCTTTTCCCCGCCCAAGGCGGCAATCATCCTCTTGCTCCGCGCACCCGTCGGGAGAAGAATGAGACGCTTCCGTTCCTTCTTTGCTTTGGCCTGCAAAATCCTAAGCATCAAAAGATTGAAGTTCTCCTCGGGGACCTCAATCTCAACGGTCTCTTTTTCCCCCGCTAAAATTTTCTCTAGAAGTTTAAACAAGTCCATCAGAACCGGATTGCTACTCATCACCCTCCCCTTTCACCCTCAGGGCCACTTGACCCAAAGAAAGCGGTAACCGGTCCTCTTCCAAAGCAACCACGTCCGGGGCAACCTCAAAGGGATGGTCCCGAGACCACGGATAGGAAGAGACCACTTCCAAAAGACCAGGGAAAGAGCTCCCCCCGCCAGTGAGAAACATTTTGGCCGGAAAGACCTTTACCTCGCTAAAGTCCAAAAGCGTTGCAGAGACGGCATCCAGCCATAAGTCAAGAAAGGCGGTGGGGTTGCCGTTCTCGGAAAAATTCCAGAAAAAGCTCTTGGTTTCCATGAGCTGGCCGCCAAAGACCACACTGATTTCCGTTTTGGCTCCACCAATATCAAAGATCAAGGCATTAAGTTCGCTGGTCTTGGAGAGCTCACTCACCAAATTGAAGGGAAGGGAGCTAAAGCCCCAGAGAGAAAGTCCTGCCCGCTTAACCAATTCGGCCTGCTCGGAGAGGTAGGATCTATCGGCAAATGAAGTAAAAAGGTAAACCTCCATTTTGTCGGCCTCCTTAACTTCCAAGATCTCGGCCTCCAGCTCGGAAACTCCCAACTTAGGATCGCCAAAATCCGACCGCAGCTCCTCCTGCGCCGACCGCAGAGCGGTTTCCCGGGCATGAGAGGTAAGCTCTTCCACATCACGACTGGTACTGCTGCGAACCACAGTGGTAAAAGCGAGAGTACGGGGACCGGAAGCTCCTACCACGCTAACCGGAGCCGCATCGGGGAAGTCACTCTTAAGCTCGCCAACCGCTTCCTTTAAATTGCCCATGTCGTCTTCCGGCCGATCGGCGCGGGGAATTTTGCGCGCGCCCAATCGCGCCACCATTCCCTCGGCATAGTTGAGAACAAAAGCTTTAAGAACCTTTCCCCCCAAATCAAGAACGAAGAACTGATCGGGAAACTCTTCTCTTTTTCCAAGCGAAGGCAGTTTTAGTTTGATCATACAGGTTGGGCTCGGGCGTAGATCCGCCGCACTCCTGATCCGGCCGACTCCTCCTTGATTATCTCAAACTTACCTATCCGCGCGGTACCTTTGACATGCGGACCCCCGCAAAGCTCCTTGGAAAAAGAGCTCTCGGGATCATCGCCAATGTGATAAAGAGTGACCTGCCCAACCTGTTGGTATCTCTTTTTAAAGAGGGCTTCGGCACCCATTTTTTGGGCCTCCTCATAGCTAGTAGCTACCTTCATGATAGGGAGGTTCTCCTTAATCTTTTTATTAACCAAATCCCCAACTTTTTTCAACTCCTCGTCCGTAAGCTTGCGGTCAAAGGTGAAGTCGTGACGAAACCGATCCGCTTCCAAATGCTGGCCGGCCTGACGGACGTGGGGACCCAAAACAACCTTGAGAGCCGCATTGAGAAGATGGGCAGCAGAGTGTTGGGGAGCGATTAGTTCTTTCTCCCCCACCCTTTTCTTAGCCGCCGCGCGAGCCCGTCTGCGCTGCTCTTCAAGCTTCTTCTCAAAGGCATCCACATCCACACTAAGCCTCTTCGTCCTAGCTAGCTCCTGGGTTAACTCCAGGGGAAACCCATAAGTGTCGTAGAGGATAAACGCATCAATGTCCTTGTCCATTTTTTCCATCACTTTAAGGCCCTTGGTTAGGGCTCGGGAAAACTTCTGCTCTTCATCCCCAATCACCTGTTGAATTTTCTTTCGATGCTCATTAAGTTCTGGGTAGAGCCCTCCGTACATTTCAATTACGCACTGTGCGGGCTCCAGCAGAAAATATCCGTTGATTCCCAAAATTCGGCCGTGGAGAATCGCACGGCGCAGGATCCTGCGCAGAATGTAGCCGCGCCCCACATTAAGAGGGGCCACTCCATCCGCCGCCAAAAAGACCGCGCCCCGAACATGATCGGCGATAATCCGCAAAGAGCGTACACTCGCCTCCTTTCTCCCCACTTCCGCTAATTTCTCTATCTCCTCCATAAGGGGAGCAAAAAGATCAGTTTCAAAAACATTATCCTTGCCCTGAAGGATGAGGGCTAACCGCTCCATCCCCATCCCGGTATCAATATTCTGCTGTTTAAGCTTGGAGTACCGGCCTTGTTCGTTCTTAGAATACTCCATAAAAACCAGGTTCCAGAGCTCCAGCTCCCGGCCATCCGGAAGGACATAATGGATCTCCGAGGAAGGGCCGCACGGTCCCGTTTTGCCGGGCGGTCCCCAGAAATTATCCTCTCGGCTAAATTCGCGAATCTCAACCCCCGGCACCTCCTTCTCCCAAATCTTGCGGGCTTCCTTATCCTTAGGAGTCTCCCTATCACCGGCAAAGATCGAGACGAACATCCTCCGGGGATCCAACCCCATCTCTTCGGTCAGAAAATTCCAGGCTAAAGGAATCGCTAACTCCTTAAAATAGTCACCGATGGAAAAGTTGCCCAACATCTCAAAGAAGGTGTGGTGACTCTCGTCCCCCACCTCCTCAATATCGGTCGTGCGAAAACTTTTTTGGATGGAAACTAAACGAAGGTTGCCAAAGTCCGCCAGAGCATCGGCCTCCCCCATCAGATAGGGTTTAAACTGCTGCATCCCAGCAGTGGTCAAAAGCACAGATTCGTCGCTGGGAGGGGGGACAAGGGAGGATGAGGGTACCACAGTGTGATCGTGGGAAGAAAAATAATCTAGAAATTTCTGCCTAATTTCTTGGTGGGTCATCCCGGTAGTAGAATTTTAAATCAACTCTTAATAGAGTTGAAGTACTCCTTCAACCTCCTTTTTAGTAATCTAGAACCCTGACTGGTCTTAAGATAACGCTCTCTTCGATTTGCATCAGTTGGTTCTAAACACGCTTCGTAGTAAATTAGCTTCCAGGGCATATACCTTTTGGTTGAAGGATTCCTACCTCGATTATGTTCATCAATCCTTTTACTAATATCCTCCGTACAACCGATGTACAGTTCATCTTCTTTTACACTTTTTAAAACGTAAACATAGTGGAACATAATCGTTTGAAATTTCACTACCGGGTCATCAGGGTTATGATACAGGAGACATGAGATGAGAGACAAGATAACGCAAAAAGAAAAAGGCAGGTCCAAAATGAACCTGCCTACATGGTTGGGCCGCTTCCCTTGGCAATCATCTCGCCTTCGGGAGTGGCCATTGATCCGTCGGCAAAATTGACAGCCAAACCCTTCCTTTCAAGTGATTGGAGGGTCTGGGTGACAACGGAGAGCATTCCTCTCTCCGTTAGTCGAATCTCCTCGCCATCTATTAAGATTAGCCCTTGCCTTCGCATTACGGCTGCTTCGCCATACTGCTCGTGGTCAAGATCTGCTATCCTAACCGGACCTTGGAACAACTTATCCACGAGGGACATCTCCTTTTCTCCTTTCTGCGAGTCGCCTCGCAACAATGTCTCTCTCCTAAACCTGCTTCTGGCGAATCAGACTTAGGAGAGGACAGGCGCCGATGGTGCATCAAGGCGCCTGTCTGGAATTTACGAGCAATCTTCTTCGAGGATCTCCTCTTCCCCGAAGATTACAGCGATGTCGGCACAGAGGGGGCAGCGCCAATCATCGTCGAGAGTCCCCGGATTAAAGGGCCAACCGCAATCAAGACAAACCTCAAATTCATCGTCAGGCATATTATGATCCCGGAGGAATAGGAAAGTCATTGGCCTTGCACCAAGCCGTCAGCGCGTTCTTGAGCGCATCGGGACCGGTGAAGGTTTGCCAACCTTCCTCGTCTTCACCTTCATCCTCGTCCCGACCCTCAGCAAGCTCCGTACAAGTAATACAGCGGTCTTGCTCGTCAAGGGCTCCGATTTCATTGGGCTGCCCGCAAGCGGAGCAGACCACAAAATCGTCTGCAAACTCGCTTTGCAGATTGTAGGGGATGGTAACCATCGGTCCGTTTCTCCCTTCTTTATGATTAGAACGTGATCTTCCGATCACTGGCTAATAACCAGCGAAACTGGTTATTAGTGCCAAAGGCACCGATCTGCCGTGGTTCCTACCAACCACAGCAGGTCGCTACCCAGCACTTTATTTAAGAAGGAGATGGCCTGGTGGGGCTTGAACCCACGCCTTCTTTTCACCTTGAAAAGGAAGAATTTCCCACTCGAAGGCGCCTCCATCTTGGCACAGGCCATCACAAGTCCTCAGTTTTTCTTAACGGGGGTTTCGAACCGCCTCTCCACCAGCTTTAACCCAAGCTACGCCTCAGGAAGCCGCAAAAGGTGGAGCGCTCCGTAAGCTCGTCTCCTATTTAGAGAACTCTCCTAAACCCACCATCTTTACAAAAGATGATGCAGCTTAAGGGAGGAGAGAGTAGTCGACCAACTCGACAGGCCTCCTTTATAGGTACCGTGTTATTCCGACCTCAGACCCCGTCGCTGATTCTCAGTTCTTTAGTGTCTTTCGGTCTTAGCCTCAAAAGAATTGAACCTTCTACTCTCTCATTAAGCGTGCCTGTTCTACCCGAGCGAAGATATCATATCGCTGACCGGTTGCCTCAACGGCAAACTTGAGGGCTCGATACTCGGATTCGCGCAAGTAATGCTTGATTGGCTTTCCCTCGTCGTTCGAGGTGTCCTCAATCGGGGTACCAGCTAGAAAATCGCGCATATGCACCAGCTCTTCCGCCACAATCACGCGAAAGGCCCGCAGCAGGCGATCGCTGGAGCTCTCACCCTCGATCTCATTGACGGCCATCCAAACCAGATCAGGAAGTCCGATCAAGATAATGGGTGGCAACCCCTTTAGCTTTACAAACTCCGTCTCTGCCTTCTCGTGCAAAAGGACTATCACATGACTTTCGGCTGGCACCTCACCAAAAGTCTGGCAAACCCGCTCCCAAAGCTTGTGGGCAACGAAGGTAAAGATCGTCAACCACCGCTCGGGAGTTTCTACCTTGGCGAAGAATTGAACTTCGCCCATGGTTCTGGTAGCCATTGGGCCACCTCCTTTCTTTGTGATTTTGATCTCCAAAATCTTCCGCGAGTTGCGAAAAGCTTTGGAGATCAGCGCTTCCTGCAAGCAGCAAGAAGCGCCTATTCGAAATGCAACCCGGATGGGACTCGAACCCAACTCGGAAAACAGGCCCACGCAAGCGTTCGGCATCCTGTTCCCTTCCTTATTGCGCCGCACGGGAATTAACCTTGTCGCCTAAGGCAACTCATGCGACCGGATTGCTAGGTGGAGTAGGCGGGAATCGAACCCGCGTCCAAAACGAAAGTTGAGGTTTTGAAACCCACGAGCTTTAAGGGGAGTTTCCTGGGTTGGTTATCCCCCGGGCCCGCCTCTCGTCCTGTCGAAAACCATTTCTACCCCGTAGTGAAATTTCGATTAAATTTTGCCCGCAAAATCAGGACAAAGTCCGATCGAAATTCTACTACAGGGTCTACCCCTCTCCTAAACCCATCTTTTTCCAAGATGAGCTTGGGAGAACAGCGCTTGTTTTGTAACCCGGAAGCGCATAACCGGGAGAAGAAGATCACCTCCTCGAGGGAAGACCTTGAAAACCGCTGACGAGCCCCACCACCAGCGATCCCGTGATGGCTTCAGCTATAGCGCTAGCCACCATGAAAACCACTGCGGAGACGACAACCCCAACCAAGTAGAAATAAACTAGCCAATGCACTTTGTTATTCCCCTTTCTGGCAAAGTCGGAACGAAGCGATCTTCGAACCCATCAGCCTGCGAGTTTGATCCCAAGCTGGTGGGTTCGGTCAAGCTGAGGATATACCCCACCTTGACCGACTAACCGAGAATCCGCTTGACAGCGTAGAAAGCTCGGCGCATATCGTGTGCTTCCCCGGCAAAGGACAAATCAACTCGTCCATGCTTGAGAAGCTGCTCACAGATAACCTTCTCACAAAGAAGATCTGTGGAGCCGCCCACAACCTGGTTAAGCTTTCGGATGTGCTTGCGCAGAAGTCGGCGAACTCTCCAACCGGCGAGCCCGGTTGAAACAGTGATCTCGTCCATGTTTCTTCTCCTTTTTTGGATTTGAAATCCAGCAATCCCTCACCAACCATGGTGAGCGGACTCTTGGATTTGACCGACAAGTAAGCGTGCTTACTTGTCGGTCAGGGCTACTCCGCAGTTGGCGCAAGGCACAACTTTTGCAAAGCACACCCGATTCCCCAGATTTTAGATCTTTAGACCTGAAGCCACCGATCCAGACAGATTCAGGATCTGCCCGGTATTGGTTTCGATCGTCACCGCTCCAGACGATGTACGATCAAGAACTCTCCAAACGTCTTCCTTGAGGAGAACGTTCTCCTGCACCTGAGCTTCGGCTGACTTCCAACCGCGAGAACCATAATCCTCGCGAACGAAAGCCATAATTTGAGCATTCATGGTATAAACCTCCTTTTTGCTCAAAATGATTGCCGATCCAGCCACAAACTGCAATGGTCTCATCGATGTCCCGCTTCCGGCGCCCAGCGGGTTGGCTGGATCCCGTCCTCTCCCGACCTCACCCAGGGCGGGTCAGGAAGGGGCGGGAAAATTGGTTTTTAAAGTTCTTATGAAAACGGCCGGATCTAAAGAAGACCTCGGTAAGGGAAGGTGCATTTCAGATCCGGCTGTTCTTCAAGGTAGGGTAAAAGAACTTAGTTTTTAAGTTAACTCAAGTATACCGTCTAACTAACCTATTGTCAAGTGTTATAGGTTTAGGATAAGGTAGTGTTTCACAGATCACAAACAGTTATAATCTTACTAATGACTAGCGAAGCTAGTTAATAGCTAGTGATCGCAAGATCACGTCCTATGGAAACCTGGTCTTTACGCAGGACTCGTTCTTCGCTACGCTTATAAAGTAATGCCGCGGTACCGGAAAAAATCAATCAAATTTAATTGGAAGGATGAAAGCTTTCAATCGTCGGTGGGAGTAGTTCTGATCGTCTTTGCGGCTTTGACCACCCTCTCCTTCTTCGGCCAAGCGGCGGGGTTCGGTTCCTTTCTGCAAGACTCCCTCAACAAACTTTTTGGGTGGGGGGTAATTTTCGTTCCCCTCATCACCCTCATTCTAGGCTTGGTTCTCCTTCGGCTGAGGAAAAAGGTCCCCTTCATCGAGCTCAGAACCGTTTACGGACTGACCATTCTGGCCTTGGGAGTCCTGGGACTCTTCCACTTTTTCTTTCCCCCCAACCGGGCCTACTACGAAGCGGGTGCGCTTGGGCAGGGAGGGGGAGTAGTCGGCTACTACCTCCAACTTACGCTGAGAAATATATTCTCCTCCGCCGGAGCCCTGATTATCCTCACTTCAGCTATCATCATCGGAGGGCTGGTAACGCTGAATACCAGTTTGGATGAGGCCCTCTTTTACGTAGCCCAGCTTGCGCGGAAAATAAAAGAGCTTATCCAAAAATACCTGTGGAAAGGATCGGTCCGCTCTAAAGATATCGAAGCCGGCAAGGTAAAGTTCCCGGAAAAGTCCCACGAAGGAGAGGCCCCTCCCCCGGTAAAGGAAGATGAAGAGATCGAAGTAGCCACCCCCTACACCGCCCCGACCGTCAAGTCCACTACCCCCAAGAGAAAGGCGGCTTGGGAGTATCCCCCGCTCGACCTCCTCAACGACCCTCCGGACGGGGGGGCGGAACGCGGTGATATTGAAAAGAACGCCCAACTCATCGAACAAACTTTGGAATCCTTCGGAGTAAAAGCCCGCGTGGCGGATGTCAACTTAGGACCGACCGTCACCCAGTACGCCTTGGAAGCGGAGAGAGGAACAAAGCTCTCCGCCATCACCAACCTCTCTTCGGATTTGGCCCTGGCACTGGCTTCCAGAACCGGAACGGTAAGAATTGAGGCCCCCATACCCGGAAAATCGCAAGTGGGGGTCGAGGTCCCCAACCCCAAACCCCAGCTGGTTACCCTCAAGGAAATCCTAAACTCCGAATATATGCAGAAACACGACAGTAAATTAGCCGTCGCGCTAGGCCGTGATGTTTCGGGAACTCCCGTAGTTGACGATCTCGACCGAATGCCCCACGTCCTCATTGCCGGAGCAACGGGGTCTGGAAAATCCATCATGCTTCGTTCAATGCTAGCCACCATCCTCTTTCGTGCTTCACCGGAAGAAGTTCGACTTATCCTGGTCGATCCCAAGCGCGTCGAGTTCTCCGGCTACAACGGGATCCCCCACCTCCTCATGCCGGCTATTGTCGAACCGGAAAAAACCCTTCCCGCCTTCAACTGGGCTCTCGCCGAGATGAACAAAAGATACCGAATCCTTCAGGAAGCGGGAGCTCGAGACATTGCAAGCTACAATGCTAAGGCAGATGAAAAACTCCCTTACATTCTTATCGTTGTGGATGAGCTCGCCGACATCATGGTGATCTCTCCGGGCGAGGTGGAGAAAGCGATTACCAGGCTAGCCCAAATGGCTCGCGCCACGGGACTGCATTTGGTCCTGGCCACTCAGAGACCTTCCACCGATGTTTTAACCGGTCTCATTAAGGCAAACATTCCCTGCCGCATCGCTTTCAACGTCACTTCTCAAGTTGACTCCCGAGTAATCATCGACATGCCCGGCGCCGAAAAGCTTCTGGGCAAGGGGGATATGCTCTATCTGCCTCCGGACCGATCCAAACCAATCCGAATCCAAAGCCCATTCGTTTCCAACGAGGAGATAAGCCGGCTGATTAAGGCCCTCAAAAATTCAGGATGGGCACCTGACTACATAATCGAAGAGGAGATAAGTACCTTCGAGAAGGAGGCGAAAAGATTGGGAGAGCCGTCCGATCCGCTCTTCCAAGAAGCCATGGAGGTAGTCGTTCAATACAAACGGGCCTCGGCCTCGCTTCTCCAGCGGCGCTTGAGCATCGGCTACGCCCGAGCGGCGCGAATTTTGGATGAGCTGGAAGAGCGCGGGATTGTCAGCCCCGCCGAAGGGAGCAAGCCCCGCAAGGTCCTCATCAAGGATCAAAATCAGATCATCTAGATAGTCTGCCCCTACCGGTCAATTGATGGAATGCCCAAACATCTGGTATTCTGAAGTTGAAAATGACCGATACGATTCTTCTCGTAGCCATCGCCCTGCTTACCGTAAATATCCTTTTGGTCGGTGTCTACATTGTCTTGGTGCTCAAAGAGGTTCGCCAATCCGTCGTTAAAGTAAATCAAATTCTGGACAGCTTTTCGGCTATCTCCTCAGCCATCTCCCACCCCATCTCGAAGGCTCCAGGTACCATATCGGCAGTTATTGAAGGAGTAAAGGCCTTCCGTACCTTGCAGGAAACACTCCAAAAGAGAAAGGATCGAAAGGAGGTCCCCTCCGAGGTGCTTCGCAAGGAGGAAAAATTAAAATGAGCCAACAGCATGACGGGGGATTTATCAACTCCTTTACTTTAGGTCTTGTCATTGGGGGGGTTTTGGGAGTTCTTTTCGCTCCTAAAAAAGGTGAGGAAACCAGAGAAACATTAGGGGAGCTATTAGAAGTCCTATCTCAACAGGCAGATATTCTAGGCGGGGATGTTCAGGAAAAAGTCGAGAAGGTAAAATCGGAGGCTCGGCCGATCATCGAACAAGTAAAGGAAAAAGCAGCTCCCATCGTTGAGGAGATCAAACCGATCCAAACAGACCAGCCGATCATCGAAGAAATGGAGGAGGAGGCCGAAAAAACCATTACTGAAGTGGTGGAGCCAGCTATGGATAAAGCCAAGGAGGACCTCAACCAAACCATCGAGCAGGCCCGCGCCGAAATCAGAGATCGAATCCAAAAGCGCCGCCCCCGGTATTTCAAGGGAATCTAGGCAGTAGCTAGCAGCAGATAAATAATCGCTAGTCACTATCCCCCAACACTCAACACCTAATAAAAAGCCCCGGCAATGACCTATTTTTAACTCCGATAATACGTTACCGGATTAACAAACACGGCATTGGTGGGGATTGTTCTACGAAATAAAAAGCCCCGGCAATGACCTATTTTTAATGCAGATAATGAAGTTATCGGCTTAATAAACAGGGCAGAGGCGGGGGTCCTTCAATGAAATAAAAAGCCCCGGCAATGACCTACTCTCCCTAATCCATAAGGACTAAGTACCATCAGCGCTGGTAGCTTTTACGACCGAGTTCGGAATGGGATCGGGTAGTTCACTACCGCTCAAATCACCAGGGCAACCTAAGCGAAACTGATAGCGGAAAAGAAAGTCTTAAACGACCTATTAGTACCACTCGGCTGAACGCATTACTGCGCTTACACCTGTGGCCTATCAACCTGATAGTCTTTCAGGGGTCTGCTTCTCATCTTGGGGTGGGCTTCGTGCTTAGATGCTTTCAGCGCTTATCCCATGCAAACATAGCTACCCAGCGATGCCCTTGGTAGGACAACTGGTACACCAGAGGTTTGCCCCTCTCGGTCCTCTCGTACTAGAGAGAGATTCCCTCAGAAGCTTATACGCCCACAGCGGATAGAGACCGAACTGTCTCACGACGTTCTGAACCCAGCTCACGTGCCCTTTTAATCGGCGAACAGCCGAACCCTTGGGACCTTCTTCAGCCCCAGGATAGGACGAGCCGACATCGAGGTGCCGAACCTCCCCGTCGATGTGGACTCTTGGGGGAGACCAGCCTGTTATCCCCGGGGTAGCTTTTATCCGTTGTTACCCGCCGCGCCACTCCGCGCGGGTAGGTCACTAAGCCCTGCTTTCGCACCTGCTCGACCTGTCAGTC
>BTRF01000019.1:0-11905 GCA_036986255.1 Patescibacteria group bacterium
GAGTTTGCCCCTCTGCTCTACCCCAAAACGGTGCTGCTCGTCAATAACGACCAATCCTACTTTTTCAAAATCTGCGTGGCGGTAAAAGAGAGCATGGGTTCCTACCCAAAGGTCAAATTTGTTGTAGTTACCGGGTTTCTTAGCGCCGGTATGGGCGGCAATTTTTACCCCTTTAGGCTCAAGAAGATTTTTAAGGGTTCTAAAATGCTGGTCGGCTAAGATCTCGGTAGGAGCCATTATAATGGTCTTTGCTCCGCAGAGGTAGGTAAGGTAGGAAGCAATCGCCGCCACGACAGTTTTCCCTGAACCAACGTCTCCTTGCAGCAGCCTATTCATAGGTTTCTTCCCCTCTAGGTCGTTAAGAACTTCTTCCGCCACCCGTTTTTGAGCTTGGGTTAGTTGAAAAGGAAGCTCCTTAACAAATTGATCTAGTGCGGTTTTGTGTTTAAGGTAGGAGAGCTGGACGGGTAGTTTTCTGCTCTTCCAAGCCTCCCTCCGTTTTAGAGATTGGAGATTAAAAAGAAGCAGCTCCTCAAAAGCGAAGCGGGCCTTTGCTCTTTCGGCCCCGGCGGTAGTCTTGGGAAAATGGATTTCCTGCAGAGCTTTAGCCCAAATGGGAAAGCCATAACGCCGTAAAAACTCTTGAGGGAGGAATTCATGGCAATCGTTAAGGAGATTAGTTCTTGTCATCAGGTTGCTAATTCGCATCCGTAGCCATTTTGAAGATACTCGACTGGTTTCGGGATAAACCGGAGTTAAACCTCCCGTATGGATGGGGGCTTTCCCTTCCTTAACCAATTCGAACTCGGGGCTGATGAAGGCAAGTCTTCCTCCAAAAGACCCCACTTTTCCAGCAAGCCTGATCTTGCCCCCCTTTTTAAGGGTGTGGGCAAGGTACGGCTGACTGAACCAAACTGCCTCAATTGCGCCGGTTTTATCAGCGATCGCAACCTTGGTAAATGATTTTCTCGTTTTGGTGCGGACAACTTCGGTTGTGATGACTTCTCCAACTACAACGGCTCTATCATTATCGAGAAGGTTGCTGATTTTCTTTGTTCGGCTGAAATCTTGGTAGCGGGAAGGAAAATGATAAAGAAGGTCCCGAACGGACTTAATATCCAACCTCTTGAGCCGGCGGGCATAGACCTTGCCAACATAAGGGAGCTTCTCAACTGAGTTGCTTAGATTCACCGCATTAAAAATGGCAAAAACGATGAGAGAATTAAACTAAGAGATGCTATAGCTATGATTGCAACCCAAAGCTTTTGATTCTTTTGAAAAAACCTCATTGTATTTTGATAAAAGTTTTTCTACCAATCCTCAACGTTCCCTTGCCGAGAGTTGCAATTGGCTTAGTCAGCTTCTTGCCATCCAGCTTTACCCCCCCTTGCTGGATGAGCCGGCGGGCATCCGACTTGCTTGTGACTATCTTGTTATCCAGAAGGAGTTTGGCAAGATCAACTTCCCTGCCGGCAATCTTCCAAACGGGAGCATCCTTGGGGGTTCCTCCCTTTGAAAAAACTCTCCCAAACTCCTTTTGAGCGGTGGTGGCCTTCTTCTCCCCATGGTACATTTTCGTAATCTCGTACGCTAACTGTTTCTTTACCCCCATCGGGTCTTTTTTGGCCTGTTTTGCTAAATCTTCAACTTTCTCGATGGTCAAATCGGTGCAGAGTTCAAAATATTGAACCGTTAAGCCGTCGGGGGTAGCCATAAGCTTGGCGTACATTTCGCTTGGGGAATCTTCCAGAGCTACATAGTTTTCCGCAGTCTTGCTCATCTTTTCCTTACCGTCGGTTCCTATCAAAAGAGGTACCGTGAGGATATCCTGCTCCTTCTGTCCGAAGCGCTTTTGGATTTGGCGTCCCATAAGGAGGTTGAATTTTTGATCCGCCCCTCCGACCTCAACGTCCGCCTTGACTTGAACCGAGTCGTACCCCTGCATTACGGGGTAGAGAATTTCGGTAAGCGTGATATCCTCACCCTTCTGTATCCGTTCTTGCAGCTCCCTCCTCTTTCCAACCTGCTGAAAGGTTGCTGTGGAAACCATCTTCATGAAATCGGAGATACCCATCTTCCCGAACCACTCGCTATTGTATACAAATGTAGTTTTTTTTGCGTCTAAAATCTTTGAGATCTGCCCCTTGTAGGCTTTCATATTCTCTTCAACTTCTTTCCTTGTCAGAGTCTTTCGGGATATTTGGCGGCCGGTTGGGTCTCCTATTGTGGCAGTCGTGTCCCCAATTATAAGAATTATTTGGTGGCCCAAATTTTGAAACTCCTTGAGTTTTAAAAGAGGTACAGTGTGGCCTAAATGTAACTTTGCAGACGTAGGATCTATCCCGAATTTTATCTTTAGTTTCCTTCCTGATTCGAGTGCTGTCTTAAGGTGGTCTCTTTTAATGATCTCAGCAACTCGTCTCTCCAGAAGTTCTGTTATTTGGTTTATCATAACCGAAAAAAAGTATAGCACTGATAGGGTTTTAGAATATATCTCTGTGCTAAAATTCTCCAGTGAGTAGGAAACGTAAATATCTGCCAACCGGCTCCCGTTCTTGGCGAGGCAGTCAAGGCGGGATTTTAGCGAAACTGCCGCGGCCTCTCCGCGGAATTGTTAAGTTTATATTCTCCATAGCTAAAAATATCTTCTCAAGGATCTACAATCTTGTATTTTCCCTTGTTTCCAAGATCCCGCTTCTTAAGAAATTCAAGAAGCGAGGTCGGAAAAGCCCTCTCTATTGGCTAAATATTGCCGCCACAATTTTCCTGCTGTTTGTGGTACTCTCTTCCGTGGTTTTAGGAGGAGTTCTGATTTACTTCTCCAAAGATCTTCCCTCCCCGGACCGCCTAACCGACCGCCAAGTGTCCATGTCTACCAAGATTTATGACCGAAACGGAAAGCTCCTCTACGACATCTATGGAGATGAAAATCGAACTCTAATCACCTTAGATCAGGTTTCTGAAGTTATGAAGCAGGCTACTCTTGCTATTGAGGATAAAAACTTCTATCGTCATCGGGGTTTCGATCCTTTTGGAATTATCCGAGGCGCTTACAACACCGCCGTTAAACGCGGGCTTCAAGGGGGGTCTACTCTTACTCAGCAGTTGGTTAAAAATACGCTTCTCTCTCCAGAAAGAACGATCGTGCGCAAGCTTAAGGAGTTTATCCTGGCTATTCAAATTGAAGCTCGGTACAGCAAGGACGAAATCTTTCAAATGTATTTCAACGAGGCCTCTTACGGGGGTCAGGCGATTGGCGTTCAAGCCGCGGCGGAGAATTACTTCAATAAATCCGCCTCCGAGCTATCTCTTGCTGAAGCGGCTCTTTTGGCTGGACTGCCCCAAGCTCCGTCCAAGTACTCGCCCTATCGAGACCCGGAGTTGGCTAAGTGGCGCCAAGGTGAGGTCCTCCGTCGAATGCGCGAGGATGGGAACATTACAAGGGAGGAGGAGGCGGCGGCTAAAAAGATCAAGCTTAAGTTCAGACCCAAGGGTTCCCAGATCAGAGCTCCCCATTTTGTGATGTATGTTCGAGAGCTTCTTGCCGAACGTTACGGTGATACCTATGTAGAGACGGGGGGTTTGCGCGTCACCACTTCTCTCGATCTTGATCTCCACAACAAATTCCAAAAATACGTGACTGATGAGATCAAGCGGGATCGGATCTATCGTGTCTCAAACGGCGCTCTCGTCGCTACCAACCCTAAGACGGGAGAGATACTATCAATGGTGGGATCAAAAGACTACTTTGCCACGGACATCGACGGTCAGTTTAATGTCACCACCTCGCCTTCTCGCCAGCCCGGATCATCCATAAAACCTATCAACTACGTAACCGCGTTTAAGCAGGGTTTTGCGCCCCTCTCCAAGTTAATTGGCATCCCTACTACTTTTAAAGTAGGTCCCGGACAGCCCCCTTACAGGCCGCAAAACTTTGCCAACCAGAACTACCGTATTGTTTCCGTCAGAAAAGCATTGGGGAACTCCCTCAATGTTCCCGCAGTTAAGATGCTCTCTCTTATTGGATTGGAAAATATGCTGGCTACCGCACAAGATATGGGAATTACGACCTTCACAGACCCCGATCGATATGGAATTTCTCTAACTTTAGGTGGGGGGGAGGTAAAGATGGTTGATATGGCTACCGCTTTTGGCGTTTTCGCCACCGGCGGGATTCGCCACGACCCCGTTGCGATCCTCAAAGTTACCGATTACACTGGGAAAGTTCTGGAGGAATTCAAGCCCAACAAAGGGGTGCGGGTTCTGACCGAACAGCAAGCTTACTTAATTAACAGTATCCTCTCCGACTACAGTGCCCGGACCCTCACCTTTGGAGGGGGGAACCAGCTTGGGTTGAATATTCCCGGACATACCGTCGCCGCCAAGACGGGAACCACTAATGACAACCGGGATAACTGGGCCATTGGCTACACCCCGGCTCACAAGGATTCAAAGGTGAGCATTGTGATCGCTTCGTGGATTGGAAACAATGACAATTCCCCCATGAACCCCAGATTTTTTGCCGGGGCGGCCCGCATATGGAATAAGTCCATTACCGCGTACCTTAAAGGCAAGTCCGATGTTAAATTCAAAAAACCTAAGGGAATCGTTACGGCTCAAGTAGATGCTTTATCAGGAATGGCTCCGGGTCCCTACACAACCCAAACCCAAACGGACATTTTTATTGAAGGAACGGTCCCAACTGAGCCTGACAATTGGCATGTGCGTTTAAAAATATGCAAGCTCGATGGCAAGTTGGCCTCCGATGCCTGTGTAGCTGCCGGGCAGGCCGTAGAAAAAAGCTTTATCAAAATCCAAGCCGAAAAACCGGAATGGCAGGACGATGTTGATGCCTGGGTTGGAAAGACCTATCCCAAGAGCAAGTATCCCCAGTATTACCCCCCCACTGAAGTTTCCGATCTCTGCTTTGATGCTGGCGGAAGTGCTGTTAATTGTACAGATCCGGGAGCAGGACCTTTAATATCAGGTGTTTCGTTTTATGCCTATCCGCCGAATAGTGCAGAACTTACAGATTCTAGTAGTTTGCCGTCAAACTTCGAAGTACGCGTTGATCCTGTGGAACAACCTGGTACTGGGATATTATCTGTTTGGTTCACTTTAGAAGGTTCTGGGTGTGACGCGGACAAGTGTAATTGGGGGCCTCCGAATAGTCCAGAGCTAGTGACGACTCCCGATGGTGGTGTTTACAAATCTAGCGGGAAGGCGCTTTTCCAGAACATTGCTCCCGGATCGTACACTCTCAAAGTCGAAGCAGTAGACGATAAAGGAGGGGTTACTAATCCTGTATTTTCTATAGCTGTTACGGTAATTCCTTAAGATCTGAGAACTCCTTTATTTTTCTGGATAGTGGATTGAATCTTCTTCCTGATTGGTTTAATATCCTCCGATGAAAGACCTTTTTCGGATGATTGAAACATCACCCGCAGTGTAATGGAGCGCTCTCCTCCCTTGGGAATCTGGTAACGGTCCATTAAGACTACCTCCCTTACTAAATTGGAAGCTTCTCTGATTTGACCAATAAGTTCTCCCAAGGAGTACTTTTCGGACAGAAGGAAGGAAAAATCCTCGTGAATTTCCGGATAAGGAGAGATGGGTGTAAATTTCCCCCAAGACCGAGCCAACTTAGTAAATTCCTCAAAATTAATCTCCAGTACGGCGGTACCGGTCAGATTGAAAGCGTCCGCAAGGTGGGGATGGATCTCTCCAATGATGCCGAGAACTTTATGGTCAATCTGAATCCCGGCAGATCGAGTGGGGTGCCATAAGGTACTCTTAACCGGCTTAAATTGGGCCTCAGCGTGGGCCTTACTTAGCTGGGTCTCTAAATAACCCTTGAGGGTTAGAAATGGGTCTTTTGCGCCCCAAACGGCCGCACCGAAACTTAAGTGCTCCCCATTCTTTGCAGGATATACTTTCTCCAGTTCGTAAATTTTCCCTTCCGCAAAACGGGGAGCGTTCTTTTGAGCAACTTCCAACAACGAAAGAAAAAGAGAAGGACGCAGGTACTCGGTCTCCGCTGATATGGGGTTTTTTAGTCTAAGAAGCTCCTCGCCTCCGAGGTGGATCCGAGTTTTCGTGGAAACGAAGGGATATGTCTTGACTTCATTAAAGCCCCAATTTGCGAAGAGATGAGTAACCAAGTCGCGCCAAAACTCCAAACCGATGGGGGGAACTCCGGAGAAGGTGGTTTGGAGCGGCTGCGCCGGTAGGTTCCCATATCCATGGAGCCGAAGGACCTCCTCGACCAGATCCTCTGGGATGCTCAGATCCCCTCTAAAGTGAGGGGGCCAGCAGAGCAATCCTTGATCCGAAGACATCACTTTAAAACCCAAAAGCTTTAGATATTGGCGAGCTTGGCTGATAGGGATTGACACTCCTGAAACAGTTTTAAGTTTCTCCTGCGTGAGGACGATTGGCTGAAGCTCGGTTTTTTCTTTTCCCAAAGCAACGAATCCGGTTACCTGACCCTTCCCGTGTACTTGGTATAGGTGTATAACTTTATTAAGGGATATGTATAAGTTCTCTGGAGATAAGTAGTGTTCAAAACGACCGCTGGCTTCGGATCTTAAACCTAGTTTTCGAGCCGTCCTGCGGATTAGAATTGGATCAAAGATGGCTGCTTCCAGGAGAATCTCGGTTGTTCCTTCGTCAACTTCCGTATCCTCACTTCCCATTACACCCGCCACAGCGATAGGGCCCTTCCGATCGGCGATTACAATATCGTTTCGGCTTAACTCATGGTCTAGACCGTCTAGAGTCTTGATTTTCTCCTTGTTCTTGGCCCGCCTAACCTCGATGGTGAGAGTGGGGTCGCGACGGCCAACTTTCTCCGCATCAAAAGCATGAAACGGCTGGCCGTACTCAAGCATCAGGTAATTTGTTAGGTCAGCCCAAAGATTGATGGTACGCATCCCGGCGGCTTCCAGGCGTTCTTGAACAATCTTCGGAGCCGTCCGGTAGGAAAGGTCGGAAATCTTGGTTAAAGTGTAGGTTTTGGCTAGTTCGGACGGGCATCTTACCTTCAATGCCGCCGCATCTTTGGGGGGCGTAAAACGCTTCTCTTTCCCCCTAAATTCGAGGTTGTATAAAGCTGCCAACTCTTTTGCCACCCCAGCTATAGAAAGCAGATCTCCCCTGTTGTAGGTAACTTCCAGATTTAATACGTCTTCCCTTCCCTGCCGCCGAACTTCCTCAACTCCAATTGTTGCGAGAGACAAATCGGCTGCAACCTTCTCAGCCGGTTTCCTTACACTCACAAAATCTTTTAGCCAAGAATACGGAACTAACATATCATTAAAACTGCCTAAGGAACCTCAAATCACCTCCGTTGAGATACCGAATGTCATCAATTCCCTGTTTAATCATTAGCATTCTATCCGGTCCAAATCCCCAGGCCAATCCAGAGTACTTTTGTGGGTTGATTCCCCCGTTCTTCAAAACTTGGGGATGCACAAGACCGGCCCCGGCAATTTCAAACCAACCTTCCTGACCGCAAACTTGGCACCTCTTCCCCTTGCAGAAAGGACAAAGGGCATCCACCCCCACACCCGGTTCAACAAATGGGTAATATTTGGGACGGAATCGAGTTTTAGTATGATCTCCAAAGATCACTTTAAGGAAGAGATCGGAAAGGAAGCGGAGGTGGGTCATGGATACCCTCTCGTCGATATAAAGAAGGTCAAACTGAGTAAAAGTATGATCATGATGTTGGTCAGCATTCTCGTATCGGAAACAACGGTCAAAAGACATCACCCTAATTGGGGGAGTTCTCTTTCTCATCTCCCTCACTTGAATGTTTGAGGTGTGGGTCCGGAGAAGCCGCCCGTCTTCAAGGTAGAGAGTATCCCAAAGGTCGCGGGAGGGATGATCCGCTGAAATGTTTAGGAGCCCAAAGTTGTAGTCATCCGTCTCTATATGGGGAGCATAAACTTCTTCAAAGCCCAACTTGGTAAAAGTATCTCGAACAAACTCCCGAAATTGGGTGAGGGGGTGGATTGATCCCGAAGGGACGGGGTTCCCGGGTGCCGTCACATCAAAAGGTGCCTCCTTCATATCTTCGAGGGCTTGCTTTTTTATCTTTCCGTCCTGTTTCGTAAGGGCACTCTCAATCTTTGCTTTAATCAAATTGAGGAACTTCCCCGCTTCTCTCCGATCCTCTTGACGGGAAATCTCCGGAATCTCAGTTAAAAATTTGTTAATTTCCCCTCTCCTGCCCAAGTACCGAACGCGCAGCTTCTCCAATTCCTTGGAGGATTTTGCCCGAGAGATTTCCAAAAGCGCTCTCTCCTCTACTTCGGTAAACTTCATTTTGCCTTACTTTTCGCTTTATCGACGATCTTCTTAAAGATTTCCGGCTCTTCCACGGCCAGCTGAGCCAGAATTTTACGATTCAAGTCTATCTCTGCCTTTTTGAGGAGAGGAATAAAACGGCTGTAGGTCAAGCCATAGGGAGAGAGGGCCGCGTTTATTCTTCTAATCCAAAGGGTCCGCATATTCCGCCGCCGGAGCCTTCGCCCCGCAAACGCATACTGTCCCGCATGAAGAACGGCTTCTTTGGCGCGGCGATACTGCTTATGCCGAGCCCCTCGGTAGCCGCGGGCCATCTTGGTTACTTTTCGGTGCCCCCGAGATGTTACTGTACCTCCTTTTACCCTGACCATAATGGTAATTCTACCTCCTTCCTTTGGGAATTCCTAAAATCTGCCTGATCTTACGTTCTTCCGGACCCTTGAGTTTCTTAAGCCTTCTCCCTCGGGCTTTAAGCTCGGTGCTTTCCTTAGAGCGGCGGTGCTTTACACCACTTCGGGAGTGAAGAATCTTACCGCTTCCGGTAATCTTAAACCGCTCTTTAACCGTTTTAGAGACTTTCATCTTATTCTTAGCCATTTTTGATAGGTACGAAGGTTACCTCGTACCCCCTCCCCAACCTTTCCGGATCCTTCTCCGGTTTGCCCACTTCCTTGAGAAAGGCTGTGACTCGCTTTATCTTTTCCAGACCTACCTCTGGATGAGTAAACTCCCGCCCACGAAAGACAACGGTTAATTTTACCTTATCGCCTCCTTTAAGGAACTTTTCGGCGCGGGAGATGCGTACCTCAAGATCGTGGTCGCTAATGTTAGGCCTTATTCGAAACTCTTTCAGCACGGATCCCCGCTCCCTCCCTTTCTTTTTTTGCTTCTCTTTCTGAAAGAGCCAGCGTTTGAAGTCTAGCAATTTCACCACCGGGGGTTTTGCAGAGGGAGCAACTTCAATCAAGTCCAACCCCTTTTCCCGAGCAAGCTGTAAAGCTTCCCCAATGTCTAAAATTCCTACTTGCTTATCCTCCTTATCAATAACTCTCACCTGAGCAGCCCTGATCATCTCGTTGATGCGGTAGGATGGCTGTCTGGTTTTTTTTATCTTTTTTCTTCTTCGTCTGGCCATAAATCTGAGGTGCGCTTTCTGGAAATTTCGAAGATCCTGTCTTTCACAAGACTTAGCTTTTGGGGTCCTAAGTCTTTTTCGTCCCGCAAACGCACCGAAACGGTATCCCCTTTCATCTCCTTCTCCCCAACAATAAGCATATAAGGAATTTTTTGCAACTGAGCCGTCCTTATTTTAGCCTGCATTGTTCCGGGGCGGCGGTCCGTTTCTGCCCGAATGCCTCCTTGCCTTAAACCTTCCTCTACCTTCTCAGTATACCTGATAACCTTATCCGAAACAGGTATTACAACGGCCTGCACAGGAGCCAGCCAAACCGGGAATGCACCGGCAAAATGCTCAATCAGAAAACCAATGAAGCGTTCATCGGAACCCAGAGGAGCACGGTGAATAATGTAAGGAACAGTCCTTTCCGAGCCATCCTTCTCGGTGTAGGTCAGCTTAAATCTTTCACCCGACCCAAAATCCAACTGGTTGGTGGAAGCCCCAAACTCCCGACCGGTCGCACTTTTAATCTTAAAGTCGAACTTAGGTCCGTAGAAGGCCGCTCCCCCCACTTTTTCAGTAGTTTTAACTTTCAAGGCCGCTGCCGCCGCCTTTAGGAGGTTGACGGATTTCTCCCAAGCTTTGGAATTATCAAAATATTTGTCTTTTCGGCTCTTAAAGTCCGGCAAGGCCAGCTCGACGTAATAGTCTTTAAAGCCGAAGAGGTTGTAGTAAAAGGCGTGAAGTTTCATAACTTTGATTAGCTCTTCCAAAGCTTGATCTTCGGTAGCGTAAATATGGGCATCGTTTTGGGTCATTCCCCGCACCCGCAAAAGCCCCAACAGCTCTCCCCGCTTCTCGTACCGGTAAACGGTTCCGAATTCGGCGTACCGGATCGGGAGCTCTCTGTAGGAGTGTTTCTTGGCCTTGTAAATCATGTGCGTGTGGGGACAGTTCATCGGTTTGAGATAGTATTCGCCGTCCTCTGATTTCATAGGAGGATACATCACTTCTTGATAGTAAGGGAGATGGCCGGAAAGGCGGTAAAGAGCCGCCTTAGTGATGTGGGGGGTGGAAACGCGCTGATACCCGTGCCTAAACTCAATCTCTTTGCCCAGCTTCTCCAACTCCTCCTTAATTACGGTTCCTTTAGGGAGCCAAAGGACTAGCCCCGGTCCGATTTCCTTAGAGAAAGCAAAGAGCTCTAGTTCCTGACCCAGCTTCCGGTGGTCTCTCTTCAGAGCCTCTTCCATCCGCTTAAGATAATCATCCAGTTCTTTTTTCGTTCTCCAAGCGCTCCCGTAAATCCTCGTAAGCATGGGGTTCTTCTCACTCCCCCTCCAGTAGGCCCCGGCGAGCCGCTCCAGCTTGAAGACCCCAATCTTGCCGGTATCGGAAACATGAGGACCTCGGCAGAGATCCGAAAAGTCATCGGTTTCGTAAAATGAAAGCTTATCCCCTTCGATCTCTTTAATAAGCTCCAGTTTGTAGGGATTATTCCGGTAGAGCTTTTGGGCCTCCCCTCGAGTAAGGTACTTCCTTTTAAAGGGAAGTTGTTGCTTGGCGATTTTGACCATCTCTTCCTCAATCTTTTCGAGGTCGTCTTTTGAAATTGGGCGGGAAAAATCAAAATCGTAATAGAACCCATTCTCAATCGTTGGGCCAATGGCAAGCTTGGTCCGGGGGTAAATCTTTAAAACCGCCATAGCCAAGACATGGGCGGCAGAGTGTCTCATGGTGTCCAAGTTTTGCGCCTCCACGGGGTTAATAATAACAGAAGAAAAGACCGCGATCCAAAACCCCCAAAAAAGAAAAGGGATCTTAGTTTTGAACTAAGATCCCATGAAAGCTATCACTTATCTACCGAGACCCTGAAAGATGGGGGGATTCTCGTAGGTCTGAATGAACCCGCCTGTTCCTTGAGTTTCTTGGACGACCTGCGCGTGAAATCCAAGGAGCTCTCCCAACGTCTCTGGAAAAATCACGCGGATGAGACGATCCATCTGCGTCTGATCTAATCCCATCGCCATAATAAGAACGTAGACCTCGGCCGTCCCGTCCACTACGGGAACTTTAGATCGCCTAAGCAGAAAGATTTCGGTTATGCCTATCTGGCAAAGCTCGGGAGGGTAATATTCTCCGCACCGAATAGGTTGGTAGTAGGGACGAGACCACTTGTAGATACTCATCACATCGGTGATGATTCCACTTGACGTGGCTCGATTGGTAATCTCAAGAGCAACCGCAATCCGACCCCCCTTAGGATCCATGAGGACGTCAACCGGCACCAAAGTTCTTAAGGTTGGTAGCTCAACACCGTCTACGGCCGCCTGCCCCAGCTCATACGACTTAATGGGGGACTGAGTAGCAACCACTGCACCGACGATTAAAATCCCGATCAGTACCAGGAGTCTGTTCATCTTAACTGTCCTCCTCATAAAACGGGTTCTCCGGGGCAACTAAAGCGGCGGGCCACTC
>BTRF01000020.1:0-11330 GCA_036986255.1 Patescibacteria group bacterium
GTTGAGCCCTTGCCAAGCTCTTCCAAAATCGCCAAACGCTTAGCCAGCATTATCTTTTCTACGGGAGTGAGGATCCTATCCAAAAAATAGGTGCGCTCGGCATCACTCAAATCATTAATGGCCGTCAGAAAGTTGCGAGTCAATTTCTTTTTTAGACTTGGAGGCAGCGGCCTGCGCGATACTCTAGTCATAGTACTATCATACTTTAAAGTATGATAGCGAGGTTGTCAAATTAATAAATTGGCAAGTAAGTAAGTAAGTAATCAGGAATCAGAAAACAGGAATCAGGAATCAGAAAACAGGAAATAGGAAATAGGCGAAAAACAGACAAAACTTCAAACAATACTCCAGGCAGAACTTCAGACAGTGCCCAAAGTAGCCATCCGTCCCAAAAAAGCAAGAGGAAAGAAAAAAGCCCGGGGAAGATGTACATCCACGGGCTCTATAATTGCGCCTTGGCCTGGGGGCACCTAACAGGCCTTGGCTTTTTTCGGCGAGTCTGCACGGCGAGTTAACAGTCTGCCACAACCCGCGTACCCGATACCTACCGGCGGAGGCGGCTTTGCGCGTCTTAAGCCGCTGGTGCCCCACAAAGCCATCCCAACGCCCGCGAGCGGCGGGGGCGGGGCGGTCAGGAGCCTATTATTGGCCCCAGCCGCGACGGCAGTGCTTTAAATTATAGGTCAATGAGCGTGATGTGTCAACCGTTTAGGGTTTAATGGACGGGATCTCACGATCCCTAGCATCCAGCTTATGGCTGGATGTGCCAATAAACGGTTTCTAGGCCGTCAGAATGTACAACGTAAAGAGAGGGGTTACCTTGGATTATCTAACGTGCTGGTAGGCACTAAACTTTCCCCCACCGTGGTCGATAATCATGACATTAGCGTACCCAGCTGCACACCCCATTTTTGTACGGTACAGCTTACCTCCTGAAATTGCTCGGATTGTCTTATTCGAGTTATTAACCATATCAATTCCAGTATGGAACTTACTCACATAGTATCGCTGGGCAAAAGCAGTTCTGCCATATAGTTGAGTAACATAAAAGCTCGAGTTAGTAGTCATCGGCCAAGGACCTGACCCCCAACCCAAATACCCTGTCCGGAATCTATCATCCATATCCCAGTAATTAACGTCGCTCTGCCGAATATATGCCAACGGGTTGGTCATTATACCTGAAAGCTTCCCATTTGCTAAAGTCGCACTTTCAAGAGTCAGGAGATGCAAGTGCCCACCAGTGGAGCAAGCATCTCCGCTACCCTGAGTTGCAATAGCCTCACCACTTGATACTTGTCGTTTGTATTGCAAATCATAGGTATATGCAGTCCAATACGGGGTCCCGCCTCTAAATACAAGCTGCGCCAGTAGTTCTTGGGCAGATCGACCCTGTTCGATTAAGTTTTTGTAAAGACTTTGATCGTTTTTAGTTAACGTTAAAAGATTTTGCTGTGTAATTTTCTGGTTGGCCAAGCTAGCTGTCTTTCCTTCAAGTTCCTTCTTCAATACCTCTACGTCAGCTTTCTTACCCTCAAGCGCTTTCTTCTGATCGTTGAAGCTCACCCGAGTTTCTTTCATCTCCTCCAGAGTTTCCCGATCCTGCGCCTCCAAAACCTTCAAGTATTTAATCTTTCTAAAAGCGGTGTCCAAAGTATCTGCCCCAAGGACAATATCAAACGGCGACAACTGATCCGAGGCGTAGGCGGCGCGGGCCCGCTCCCTAAAAATATCCTCCTGGTAATCGATAAAATCAGCGATCCTTTTGAGCCGGTCGGAAAGATCACCGATGTCAACGGACAGAATCTTAATTTCTGCTTTAGCGTTTTCGATCTCAGCTTCGGTAAGAGAAATTTGGTAACCAAGATACGAGATTTGGTTAGACAACGTACGTTCCTGTTGGTTTAGCTCGGAGAGTTGGTTTTTCCACTTATTAATTTCCGCTTGGTTATGTCTGTAACATTCCGTAGTCGGCTCGTAACAGACGTGACCTTCTACGTATTGATATCCAGAAGTAATAAGTAGAGAAGATACAAAAAGTAACAGTAATGTTCCTCGTAGCAAACTCTTGATTTTGAGCCTAGGCAGAACGGTGAACATCTTGGCTTATTTTAACATCACGAAGGGTGCAAATTATCAAACCCGAAGGTAGCGGTTAACGGCTATCCAACTGCCGATGGCGCCGATGATGATCCCGGCAACGGCTTCCAAACCAACCAACTGGAGCTGGAAAAGGATAGAAGGGTCCGGCAGGGGAACGTTCGAGAAGAAAGTGCGCACGTGAGGGAAAAGCAAAGGGATCGCTAAGGTCAGAAGACCGCCAGATATAATCGCCGCCACTAATCCGTAAACTGCTCCCTGGATGATGAACGGGATGCGAATGTAGGATTTAGTAGCTCCGAGAAGAGACATAATATCAATCTCCTCCTCCATCGAGTGAATAATCAGTCCGATCGTAATCAAAACCACCACCACGGAGATAAAGAAGAAAATACCCATCAAAACCAAGAGAGAAGTACGGGCAACGCTGACCAAGCTCCTAAATCTCTCCACCACATCCTGATAAAAGGCCACCTCCTCAACCAATTCATTCCCTTCAAAAGACTCAGCTACTGCAGGAAGATCGTCCAAGCTGTCGGTCCTTACATCCAAACTGGCCGGCAGAATGTTGGTGGGGATGTTCTCCAAAAGCTCGGGCTTGTCCTTGAACTGCTCCGAGTAGATGGAGAACGCCTGCTCTTTCGAAGTGTAGGTAACTTCCGTAACCCCGGGCCGCTTTAGAAGTACGTCGCGAAGCGCCAGAACCTGCTCCTCGGTCGCCTCATCATTAAAGAAGGCCGTGACCAGAGCCCGGGATTCATAATAATCAATGATCTTTTCCGCCCCAAAGGCAAACAAGGCAAAGGTGGAAGTTGCCCCAAAAGTCAGGGTAATCACCAAAACCGTCGCCAGCGACAAGCCGCTGTGGCGGGTAATCCCTAAAAATGCGTTTCGAAAAATTCTACGCAGCACTGTACTTCCCCTTCTTCTGATCGCGGACCAGCCTGCCGTCCTCCAAAGCCACTACCCGCCTCCCCAATTTGTTGACAATCTCAGCGGCGTGGGTCGCCACCAAAACGGTGGTCCCCATCTCATTAATCTTCTCCAAAAGCTTGATGGCCGACCAAGCACTCTCCGGGTCAACGTTGCCCGTGGGCTCGTCGGCTACCAGCGCTTTCGGCTCCGGGGCCAGCGCCCGCGCAAAGGCCAACCGCTGTCTCTCCCCTCCTGAAAGCTGGCGGGGAAAATGATCCATCCGCTGTTCCAAGCCGACCAGGGATAAAACATGGGGGACGATCTCCCTAATCTCCTCTTCCGACCGCCCTAAGACCTCCAAAGCTAAAGACACGTTTTCAAAGGCCGTCTTTTTGGGCAGAAGTTTATAATCCTGATGGACAATCCCCAGCTCGCGCCGATGGTGAAGAAGGGCGCGCCCCCGAAGAGAAGGCACCTCCCGATCCTCAAACTGAACCGAGCCCTCCGTGGGCAGCTCCTCCCTGGTTAAAAGGCGGACCAAGGTCGTCTTCCCCGCTCCGGAGGGACCAACGATAAAAATAAACTCCCCTGGAGAAATGGAAAAAGTAACCTTATCCAAGGCAACCGTCCCGTCGGGATATCGTTTGCTAACCTCGCGAAAATGGATCATTTGATCCTGATCTTACGAACAAAGAAAAGCCCCTCATCACCCGATCCCACCACCACTCCCTCTGCCGTAACCGAAGATCCCTCAAAAAATGAGAGGTCAATCTTCGAACTTTTCAACTGAAGCTTAGAGTCATCAGATTTTTCAAGATAGAAACCGGCCCCGTTATCAGGGTTCTTCGCTTTCCGCACTACCCCGGAGTGGGAAACAACTTGACTACCTGAGTTAGAAGAGGGCAATTCAGTGCCGGAAGTCACGGTTGGGCGATAAGGAGAAAAAACAACCCCTACCAACACCCCCAAGGCAATAAAGAAGACGCTCACCCCTAAAATGAGAAGAACCAACTGCTTGCGGGAAAGTTCGGAGAACCTCTCTTCCATTCGAGCGTACGTACTTAGGCCCTTTCCCTTCTGAGCGGCTGCCGCTGGGGGTCTGCCTTGACTTTGGGGGGTAGTTTGCTTTTCGGGCATCGTCTAAAGGATAACACTAAATAATCTCAGCCTTCACCCACCTTCGCTAGAGCTGTGGTGGGCAAGGCTCCTCTCATACAACGTCCTGCTTAAGTTCTGCCTCGATAAATCCCTCCAGTTCCCCGTCCAAAACCGCTCCAGGATTCTTGGATACAAAACTCGTCCGCAGGTCCTTAACCTGTTTGTAAGGGTGGAGAACATAAGAGCGGATCTGATTCCCCCATCCCGGCGTAAGATACTCTCCCCTAAGCTGGGCTTTCTTTTTGCGGCGCTCCTCCTCAGACCGGACGTAAAGCTTAGCCTTCAAAAGCTTAAGAGCAATCTCTTTGTTGCGGGCCTGATAGCGCTCTGCTTGGGAGGCGACCACAATGCCCGTAGGCTTATGCTTTATCCGCACCGCCGTCTCCACCTTTTGAACATTTTGCCCCCCGTGTCCCGAAGACCGAAAAGTCTCAATCTCCAAATCATCCTCCCGAATCTCCACCTCGGGAACCTTCTCCAAAACCGGAATTACCTCAACCAACGCAAAAGAAGTTTGGCGCAGACTTTGGGCATTAAACGGAGATTGACGAACCAGCCGATGGACCCCGGCTTCACGCTTAAGATATCCAAAAGCATAAGTCCCTTTAATCTCGAAAGTAACCGATTTGAAGCCGGCCTCCTCTCCAGGACTCTGCTCCAAAGTACGGACTTTCCACTTGCGCTTCTCGGTAAAGCGCTGGTACATTCGGGCTAGCATCGCCACCCAATCCTGGGCTTCCGTTCCTCCCTGGCCGGCATGGATGGAAAGAATGGCGTCGTTTCCATCATAGGGAGCTGAAAGATAGGTCCGAAGTTCAAGTTTGTCTAAGAGCTTCTCTGCTTCAGAGGCATCTCCAGCCTCAACGGCCAATTCCACCATCTCAACTTCCTCAATCTCTTCCTTAAGGTCCGAAATCTCCCTCATAACTTCCTGAGCCCGTTGGTTGTCCTTCCAAAAGCCCAGCTTCAAAACCCGCGCTTCCAACTCCCGAAGGATTTTTCTTTTTTCCTCGAAGTCGATCGTTTCCTTAATTTGCCGGAGGCGTTTTTTAAAGTCTACTTTCTCTGCCATAGAATTACAAAATTCCCAACCCTTAAGGGGTGAGAAAGGCCAAGTCAAGGGTAATAACCCCACCTTCCTTAAGCTCCCCGGCCAAAATCTTCTTAGCCAAGGGAGCCTCTACCCGATCTTGGATCACCCGCGTCAGCGGGCGAGCACCCCACTGAGGAGCATAACCGAGCTGGGCAATCTTAGCGATAAATTCAGGGGTCGTTCGAAGCTTAATGTTTTTAACGGCCAAGTCCTCCTCCAAACCCTTAATCTTGAGGCGGACAATCTTCCCAAGATGCTTCCGACTCAGGGGCTTAAAGACCATCACCCCGTCAAACCGGTTCAAAAGCTCAGGCGGGAAAACCTCTCTAATCTGCTCAACAAACTCATCCCTAAAATCATCCACCTTTCTTCCGGCGGCGATCTGGTCTTGAATGTACCTCGTCCCCGCGTTCGAAGTGGCGATAATGATCGTGTTGGTGAAGTCAATCGTCTCTCCCTCCCCGCCCGTCAGGCGGCCGTCATCAAAAACCTGCAGAAACAGGTTCCAGATTTGAGGGTGGGCCTTCTCAAACTCGTCCAAAAGAACCAGAGAAAAGGGTCGCTGGCGAACGGCCTCGGTAAGCTGACCCGGCTCCTGCACCCCCGCCCCCGGCGGCGACCCGATCAATCGATAAATGTTCTTCAAATCGGCAAACTCCGACATATCCACCCGCACCATCGCCTCCCGACCTCCAAAATAAATCTCCGCCAAAACCTTGGAGAGCTCCGTCTTCCCCACCCCGGTCGGGCCGGCAAAAAGGAAAGTAGCGATCGGTTTCTCTTCCTCGCGGAGACCGGCCCGCGCCCGCCGCAGGGCGTCCGAAACGCTTTTCACGGCTTCCTCCTGATTAATCAGTCCTTTGTGGATCTTCTCCTCAAGGTTAAGAAGCTCTTTCGCTTCCTTTTGGGTGAGACTGGCCACCGGAACTTTAGTTTTCTCCGCTATCAGAATGGCAATCTCCTCCTCCCCCACCGCCCCCCCATCCGCATTTTGCTTGGCCAAAACGGCCTCCTCGAGAATATCCAGCGCCTTATCCGGTAAAACCCGCTCATAAATAAGGCGATCGGACATCTCCACCGCCGCCTCGATAGCCGGGAAGGATACTTTAGCCTTCCTGTTTGTCCTTTCCAACTCCAAAGTTTGGTACTCCAAAACCTCAATGCTTTCCTCCTTGGTCGCCTCCGGCACTTCCACCAACTCAAAAACCTGAGCAAAGGCCTCGTTGGGCGCCAAATATTTACGATAGTTCTCCCAAGAAGTAGCTCCAATCAACTGCAGCTTTCCGGTCTCCAGATGAGGTCTCAAGGAATTAAAGACAAAAGCGGTTTCCGCTCCCGCTCCGGAGAGAATTAAGTTGTGAATCTCATCAATAACAAGGACCACCCCTCGGGAGATTTCAATCTCTTTAACAATACGCTGAATTCGATCACCCAACGCCCCTTCGGACTCCGCCCCGGCGGCCACCGCCCCCACATCAAGCTGAATTACCCGCCTGCCGCGCAGGGACTCAAACCGAGACCCCCGCACAACCTCCCGAGCGATCCCTTCAACCAACGAGGTCTTCCCCGACCCGGGAGGACCGACGAGGAGAACATTGGCCTTTCGGGCTCGGCCGAGAACCCGCGCCACTTCAGTCAAAGGCTTCTCCTTCCCAATCATAAGCCTGAGACGGCCTTTAGCCGCCTCCAAGGTTAAATCAATTGAAAAAGCGTCCAGGGTTGGGGTAACCCGACCCGTCCAACCGCGGTTAACCCCTCCAATCGGGCCCACCTCGTAGTCCTCCTCCCAAATAAGGGGAGAACGCACCCAACCGCGACGCCTTTTCTCCCACAGAAGAGTTTGGTAAGCCAATTTGGAACGTTCCCCCGCCATCTTGAAGAGAGCCGCCAAGAGATGGGGAGTTTGAACCGACTTAAAACCCAACTTAAAAGCCAGATCATAAGCGGTTTTATAGATCTCGCTCAACTCCAATCCCACAACTTTCTCAGGGGGCAGGTTGGGCGACCCCATCCTGAACAAAAATTCCTTGCCGAAGCGGCTTCTCCCGGCGAGGCCGAGAAGATCCGCGGGGGTTTTGGATTTGCGGATAACACTTCGATCCGAGTCGCCCATAAAATCAAGGACATTAAAACCGTCCTTCCAAGGAGACTCAATAAGGTGGTGGGGCTTACCCAAACGGGTATAGAAGGCTACCACCCCCCCAACGGCAAAAACGACCAGGGCTAGCTGAGGACTTCGCCAAAAGAGCCACAAAGGAGCCCCCAGCCAGGCGAGAAAGAAGATCAAACTGCCCACCACCGAAATAAGAATGACCACTATCCCCACCAGGATTCTGAATAAGCGAAAGGGAAAAGCCGTCACCCGTCCGAGCAGGGAGTAATCTCCAAAAAGAGGGACAAAAATCAGCCGAACCATTAATGTAGTCGCTGTGGCTTGGTTAAAATAGATAATCAGCCGAACGAAGGTGCGGGCAAAAAAGCGGACGCCCCCCACGTACCAAAAGTAAGGAAGGTAGAGCAGAGCTTTGGTCCAAAAAGCCGTTGAAGTGGTGGCACGGGTGACATTGTGGCTAACCATTAACTAAATAATACAGGTACTAGCCGCTTCCCGCCAAACCCCTCAATGTTTCAATATTTTTCCGGCCTACCCCATGGCGGCCAAAACCGGGGGTTTCCAGGATAAACGGAAGGTCCCTCAGGTCCGGGTGGCTGATGATGCCCTTAAATCCCCTCAAGCCGATCTCACCGTCCCCAATATTTTCGTGGCGATCCCGGTGCGACCCCAGAGAAGTCCGGCTGTCGTTGGCATGGACGGCTACGAGCTTTTCCAACCCTACCTCCCGGTCAAACTCGTCCAAGGCCTGCTCCAACCCCTTCTTGGTTCTCAGATCGTACCCGGATTCAAAGGCATGAGCCGTATCCAAGCAAACCGCCACCCGCGGATCACGGACGGCCTTGACCACCAAACCAATCTCCCTAAAACTCGCTCCAACCACCCCTCCGGCCCCGGCACTATTTTCAATAATCAACCGGCCGGATTCACGAGTACGCGAAAGAACTTGGGAAACCGCTTCCACCAACTGACCGGCGACAGCTTCAAAACCACGCCCTTTGTGCGACCCCATGTGGAAGATTACCCCCTCGGCCCCAATCACCCTCCCAAATTTGAGGTACTGAATTAAAGAGGTAAGAGAGTTCCCCAAGATACGGGAGTTGGAGGAAGCCAAATTGATTAAGTAAATAGCGTGAAGGAAAACCGGACTAATCCCTTGCTCCTCCCGCTTCTTTTGAAACTTATCGACCTGCTCCAACGGAAAGATGAAACTTTGCCAACTCTGCGGCGCTGAACCGAAAATCTGGATGCACTCAGCCCCAATCTCAACGGCCCGATCAATGGCCAAATCCAAAGAACCGGCGATGGAAACATGCGCCCCAATCCTAACCGGCATCAGGAAACGAGAAGAGACACCCCCAAGATAAGAAGCAGGTGGAACGACTGGTCCACACCTAAAAGGACTCCCATGGGAATTTCCAGAGGTTTCCTCACCTTTTTGATAGTCCTAATCCACCAAATTTCAAAACGGCGGTTGTCTAGAACTGCATGGGTCGCGGCCAAAAATAAAGTGGCCAGCACATTCGGAACCAAACTTACCCCAACAAAATAAAGCGCAATGAAAACTAAAATGTGGTAACTGACCACGTGAGCGAGAAGGGCTGCCCAACTTCGGGATTTTTCGGTCGCCATCCAGTATGTTTGGATAATCCAATCCCCTATTAGGTGGGCGGCAAAAAGGTAAAGGAAAGTTTCGACCATCGCAATTAAGGATAGCAATAAACCTGCACGTATCCTGAACTTTAAAAGCTCTGGGGTAGGACGGCAACTTCGTTACCTAGTTATCCTGAACCGGGAAGTTCAGGATAGGACGGCAACTTCGTTACCTAGTTATCCTGAACCGGGAAGTTCAGGATAGGACGGCAACTTCGTTACCTAGTTATCCTGAACCGGGAAGTTCAGGATAATGGCACTTTTTGTACTTTTTTCCAGAGCCGCACCAACAGGGGTCGTTGCGGCCAATTTTCTTCCGACCTCCCGCAGCGGTGCCGACCGTGTCGACCTCCTGCCCGTAGTTAGCCGTAGGGTGATGCAAAGCCACTTCCTTCCGGCGCGGGGCGGAAATCTCATCCTTCCTCTTGATCTCAATCTTCTCAAAGCGATCCGCCGTCGCCGCCCAAACCTCATTAATAAGCCGATCAAAGAAAGAGTGCGCCTCCTTTTTATACTCCACCAACGGATCTCTTCCTCCGTAACCTTGCAAACCGATCCCTTTCCGAAGCTCATCCATGGTATCGATATGCTCAACCCACAAAAGATCGAAGGACTGCAGGGCCAGCTGCTGGGCAATCTTCAGCCAATCTTCTCCAAACTCCTCTTTGTAGCTCTTCCAAATCTCTCCAACTTTCTCGGAAAATCGAGCCAGCTTATCGAGGAGAAAGGTCTCCATCTGCTCCCCACCCCCCAATATCTTCCGCCGGATCGCATAAGCAATCTCCCGGTGCTTGCTCACCACGTCATCGTACTCCACCAAGTGCTTACGCTGGTCAAAATTGTACCCCTCCACCCGCTTCTGAGCGTTTCCAATTGCTCCGGAAACAATTCGGCTTTCCAGAGGAATGCTTTCATCGATCCCAAACCGATCCATTAATTTCTCCACCGCCTCACCGCCAAAGATGCGCATCAGATCATCCTGCAAAGCAACAAAGAAGCGGGAAGACCCGGGATCTCCCTGCCGGCCCGCTCGACCCCGAAGCTGATTATCGATCCGGCGGGACTCGTGACGCTCGGTACCGATAACATGAAGACCACCCAATTCACGTATCCCCTCCTCAAGCTTAATATCCACTCCCCGCCCGGCCATGTTAGTCGCTACCGTTACCGCCCCTTTTCTCCCCGCTTTGGCGATGATCTTGGCCTCTTTCTCGTGATGCTTAGCATTCAAAAGTTCGTGAGGGATATTTTTTCGCTTTAGAAGTTTGGAGAGAAGTTCGTTTTTATCGATTGAGGTGGTACCCACCAAAACCGGCTGCCCCCGCTCGTGGCACCCTGCAATATCATCCGCCACGGCCTTGAACTTCCCTGCAACAGTTTTGTAAACCACATCGGGGTGGTCTGCCCGTATCATCGGTTCGTTGGTAGGAACAATGATCACATCAAGACCATAAATCTTATGGAACTCCTCCGCCTCGGTAGCGGCGGTTCCGGTCATCCCAGCCAACTTCTCGTACATTCGAAAGTAGTTCTGAAAAGAGATCGTTGCAAGGGTCTTACTCTCTTTCTGAATTGAAACCCCTTCTTTGGCTTCAATGGCTTGATGAAGACCCTCCGAATACCGACGGCCGGGCATCAAACGGCCGGTAAACTCGTCCACAATAACTACCTGACCATCCTTAACAATGTAGTGCCGATCCTTCTTAAAGAGAGTACGGGCTTTAAGGGCTTGCTCGATATGACGGACGGTCTCAAAATCCCGCTCGTAAAGATTAGAAACCCCCAACATCCTCTCCACCTTTCGCAGACCCACCTCGCTCAGATTAGCCGACCGGGATTTTTCGTCAATTTTAAAATCAATTTGAGGAGTAAGCTTCTCCACCAGTCCGGCAAATTCATAGTATTTCTGGGTGGCCTCTTCCTGCGGAGCAGAGATAATCAGGGGGGTCCGGGCCTCGTCAATCAGGATTGAGTCAACCTCGTCGATAACGGCGAAGTGGTGAGCCCCTTCCTCCCCCCGACCGTTGATTTGAGCAATTTGGGCAGTATCGTAAACCATATTGTCCCGCAGGTAGTCGAAACCAAACTCATTGTTGGTTCCGTAGGTAACATCGGCCTGGTACGCTTCACGCCGGGGGACTTCCCGCAGGAATTTTCCCTGGCCCAGCTCCATCTCCTCCGGCGTTTCCTCTCCCTCCCCTCCCCTGCTCCGGTCTCTGGTCTCTGGGCTAAATAGATAGGCTTTTTCGTGGTTAAGACATCCCACCGAAACGCCCAAGGCATGAAAGCCCGACCCCATCC
>BTRF01000021.1:0-10706 GCA_036986255.1 Patescibacteria group bacterium
GCCAATCGCGCTCGGCTTCTGCTTTTCTAAGGGACAGAAGGATAAAACCGCGGTTATCTTCGGCCTGAACGATCGTCGCAAGCACCTTGTCGCCTACCTCAAGATTTTCGAAAGTCTCTGCCTCATCCTCCAACTCGCGCCCGGTCACCAATCCCTCAGCTTTAGCTCCCACATCGAGTACCAGCTCGCCTTTCTTTTTGGTGAGAACCGCACCTTCAACCACATCCCCTGGCTTAAGACGCTTAACCTTTACTTCCGCTTTTTCTAAAAGTTTTCCCATGTCGGACATGACTGGGGAATTATAGCACCCAAAAAGAAAACCGACTAGCGTTAACTAGTCGGTTGGAGTTACCCTAACCTCGAAAATCGCCCCCACAGAGCAGTAATCTCTGAAATCTGCTCCAAGCGGACTGTTCCGGGAGGGAAGCCTTCCACAAGTTCTCCGTGATCCCACGTACCAGGATTTGGCACATAAACGGGGGTGAGACCGACCTTGTAAGCGGGGCAAAGATCCGACCCGATCGAGTCTCCCACCATGCATCCCGTCGCTCCCGGGTTCTCCTTGAGAAGACGGCGCAGAGTATCCTCCTTATCCCACCGCACCACTCTGAATTCGCAGGGGGTGGGAAAGAATCTCCGGAGATTATACCCGCGCCACTTCATCCACTGGACCTCCGGATCCCCTGCGGTCACGCAAAAGATCAGGAGTCCTTGGTCGAGCAGAAACTGCAGGGCCTCCGCCGCACCCAGAATCATGGAGCGGTCCCGGTAGGTTCCCTCGGAGAGGGCTGAGTATCCCAAATCCCAACACTGCTGTTCCACACCATGGTCGATAGGGATTTCGGCTCGACTGCAAAGCTGCCGGTAGCACTCCACTAACGACCCAGGGAACCGGCGCTTATCGGCACGCATCTCCTTAAAACGATCCTTGTCGATCTTATTCACCAACCAAAGAATCCCGCCGGAACGCGGAGCCCGGTGCTCAAGCACATCCAGCATCAAAAGCACAAAATGCATCAGGGCCCGGTCGTAGTCGATACCGGAGCTGACCAGGGTCCCATCCAGGTCAAAAATCCAGAGACGCATCCCTTTCTCCTTTCTAAGTAGAGGTTATTGGTTACTAATGACTAGCGAAGCTGGTTATTAGCCAGTGATCGCAAGATCACGTCCTATTCTAAATGAGGGGGGTCGAAATGGCAAGAGACCTGCCCGCTTAGGGGTCGGGGAGATGCTAATCCCCTTTAGTCCCGCCGGGCAGAGCCTATCCCTCTGGGCGGCGCCCGCCGGGCAGTTTATTCCTGATCAATCCAACAAATCCGGCCCTCTTGCAAGAACTTCTTTCGTGATGGCTCTTGCTAATCTCATAATTTAGAACTACCACTAGGGCGGTCCGGACAGCGATGACTGCTCCAATCCTAATCAACGTATCTATAGTAGGAACAGCAATCAAGCGAACAATGTCCCCCGCCAAGAAAAGCTCCAACCCCAAAATAAAACGATAAGAGAGGTCCTCCCGCAATTTATCGTAAGCTCGCTCCAGATAATGATCTTTTTTGGAAAAAAGGGCGATCTCGGTGCGGACGAGCTTGACCAGAGCAACTATCGACCCCCAAATCACCAAGATAAGTCCGCTCCAATCAAATAGAAAGGCGATTACGGAAGGGACATTATGAACCGCTGACAGATCTGAAAACACTAGTTAAAGATAGCAAATTTAGTGACCAATCTATACCAATCTTTCATCGCGAAATGCTATGCCTAACCCAAATTTAAATATCTCTAAAGCTTCAGCGGAGGATGGTGGCCGCGTCAGACGCGGCTACTCACCCTCGTCTCACTTGGTTAAGAGAAAAAGCGAAGTCGGACTTCGCCATTCTTTTATTGAAACCGAGTTTGACTCGGTGGTGGGCTCGGGTGGAATCGAACCACCGACCTCTTTCTTATCAGGAAAGCGCTCTAGCCACTGAGCTACGAGCCCTCGTAGAGAATTGGACGATGTCCTGTGGACATTCCAGAAATTCTCTATGAGAATTGGACGGCATCCTGCGGATACCTAGAAATTCTCTATGAGAATTGGACGGCATCCTGCGGATACCTAGAAATTCTCTATGAGAATTTTAGCATGCAAAACCCCGACGTAACGCCGGGGTAAAAAGAGAAGTCTATGAATCGGTCAAGCTCGACCTAGCAAAGGCAAGAGCAAGGAAGGAACGTACTACCCTGTACCGAGCTAAGCTCTGGTACGGGGCTCAAACGATGGTTTTCATTGGTGAAACCATCAAACCTGACCTAATGGGCCCGGCGTGAGGGCCGAACCCTTGAACCCTAGCCGCTTTCCGGGTTGGTCAGACCCAAAAAGAGTTTAGTCAATTTGACTTGCCAGAAGTTCGAAAAACTCCTTAGAAAGGAGGTGATCCAGCCGCAGGTTCCCCTACGGCTACCTTGTTACGACTTAATGTTGATTGCTGATTCCAGCTTCTCGCGTCAGACGCGATTCGGCTAGCCTCAACTTTCCCCATTTGACGGGCGGTGTGTACAAGTTCTGAGAACGTATTCACGGCCGTGTGGCTGACCGGCCATTACTAGCGATTCCAGCTTCATGGGGGCGGGTTTCAGCCCCCAATCCGAACTGAGACGGCTTTTGAGGATTAGCTCCGCGTTACCGCATTGCAACCTATTGTAGCCGCCATTGTAGCGTGTGTGTCGCCCAGGGCATAAGGGCCATGCTGACTTGACGTCGTCCCCACCTTCCTCCCCGTTGCCGAGGCAGTCCCGCCAGACATTTCTAACTGACGGCAGGGGTTGCGCTCGTTATGGGACTTAACCATACAGCTCACGCCACGAGCTGACGACAGCCATGCAACACCTGTGCAAGCTCCCTTGCGGGTCGCTCACCTTTCGGATCGCTACCACTTGCATGTCAAACCCTGGTAAGGTTCTTCGCTTATCATCGAATTAAACCACGCGCTCCACCGCTTGTGCAGAACCCCGTCAATTCCTTTGAGTTTTAGCCTTGCGGCCGTACTCCCCAGGCGGGGCACTTAACGCGTTAGCTTACGCCACTCCCAAAGGGAATAGCTAGTGCCCATCGTTTACGGCTAGGACTACACGGGTATCTAATCCGTTTCGCTCCCCTAGCTTTCGTGTCTCAGTGTCAGGAAAGGCCCAGGTGGCTGCCTTCGCCTTCGGTGTTCCCTCACAGATCATCGGATTTCACCCCTCCTTGTGAGGTTCCGCCACCCCCTACCTTCCTCAATTCCGGAAGTATCCTGACGCGTTCCGCGGTTGAGCCGCGGGCTTTCAGCCAAGACTTTCCAGAACACCTACACACGCTTTACGCCCAGTAAATCCGGACAACGCTCGCCCCCTACGTTTTACCGCTGCTGCTGGCACGTAGTTAGCCGGGGCTTCATCCTCTGCCTTACGGCAAATTAAGGAGTTTACAACCTCTCGGCCGTCATCCTCCACGCGGCGTCGCTGCGTCAGGCTTTCGCCCATTGCGCAAGATTCCCGATTGCTGCCACCCGTAGGTGTATGGCCCTTGTCTCAGTGCCATTGTGGGGGAACACGCTCTCACGCCCCCTACCCGTCATAGCCTTGGTAGGCCATTACCCTACCAACTAGCTGATGGGACGCGGGCTCATCTTCAAGCGCAAAAGCTTTACCCAAGCCGCATCTCGCTACGCTCGATTGCGGAAGCACAAAATCCCAAATCCGAAATCCTAAACAAATCCAAAATCGCAAACTCTAATGTTCCAAACTATTTGGAATTTAAGAAATTAGGATTTAGATACTGTTTCGAATTTCGATATTCGAGCTTCGAATTTCCATATCGAATGTAATGAGATACAGCCTGGGGACCATCGGGTATTATCCTCGATTTCTCAAGGTTATCCCCGTCTTGAAGGCAGATTCCCACGCGTTACTCACCCGTTCGCCACGTAACCAATACTCCGCACTGGGAGCACGAAAGCCCAAATTCGAAAATTTCAAACTTGGGTCTCGAATTCCCAGTGCGAAGCACTAGCCCGTTCGACTTGCATACCTTAGGCACGCCGCCAGCGTTCGTCCTGAGCCAGGATCAAACTCTCAAAAAAGACGTTCCTTCCTTGCTCTTGCTTACAAGAGCAAGATTACTGCCGGAGAAGTCAGATCTACTGCTTCACCGGTTTTCATAGACTTTATGACTCTGTTAAGGTGCGAATTAAAAACGGCCCGATGCGGGGCCTCAAAGGTTCGTGTCATATTTGACGTTGCTATTACCGCATCTTCAATTAGAAGAATAACCTCTCCCAACCCCAAAGTCAACCGGTCTTCTCAATCACACCGCCTCCCAGCACCTCCTCACCCCGATAGAACACGGCGGATTGGCCGGGGGCAACACCCCGCGTTGGCGCGGTAAGGGTGACCACTAATGACCCTGAATCGGCAGATTTGAGAGTGGCCGGCATAATCTCACCCAAGTGCCTAATCCTCACACCCACCTTGCCAAGGAAAAACCCGTCGGACAAACCCTTCGGGTTGGAAGATCTTAAACCCGAAGGGTTAGCAGCCCCAACCCAACTCACATCCTCAACGACAAACTTCCTAACCGCTGATTCCTTCCCTCGGCCCACGACCAGGATGTTGGTCTTAAGATCTTTCCTAATAACGTAGAGCGGGTATCCGGGCTTAAAAACTCGAAACCCCCGCCGCTGACCTTCGGTAAAGAACCAAACCCCGTCATGCTCACCGATTACCTCGCCCTTGGTGCTGACCACCGGCCCCGCTGTCTTCGGCAGGTGTTCGCGAAGGAACCGTCCTACATCAACCGGGCCAATAAAACAAATCCCTTGGCTGTCGGGGCGATCTTTATTAGGCAAATCCAAATCCGCGGCTATCTTCCTGACTTCTTTTTTTGTAAGCTCACCAATTGGAAACAGAATGTGTCCAAGTTGTTTTTGAGTTAAGGTATAGAGGAAGTAGCTTTGATCTTTGGATTCATCCACACCTCGCAGAAGTTTATGACTGACAGTTAATGGCTCACGGCTCTCTTGCTGTTCGCTGTTTGCTGTTCGCTGTTCGCTACGCGCTATCCGCGCATAGTGCCCGGTAGCTACGTAGTCTGCTCCCAATTCTTCTAAAGCTTTCTCCAAAAAAATCCCAAACTTAATCTCCCGATTGCAGACTATGTCCGGATTAGGCGTACGGCCGGCCCGATACTCCTTAAAAAAGTAGTTAACGACCTTGCTCCGATACTGCTTCCGCAGATCCCACACTAAAAGGGGGATCCCCAAATGCTCGGCTACCCGCACGGCACTAACCCGGTCTTCGCTAGCCGTACACCACGGGCCTTCATCGAAGCAGTAAAGGTGAACGCCGATAACTTCATAACCCTGCTCTTTCAGCAAGGCCGCTGCCACGGCAGAGTCCACCCCGCCCGATATTCCCACGGCTACTTTCCGACCGCGCTTGTTAGGAGAAGGTTCTTTTCCTCCAGATTTTAGAGATTCCGTGGGGATTCGCAACGAAGTACCAAAAATCAAACTACCCTTCCATCAAGAATATTGATTGTACGGCCGGCTTCTTCCGCTAAACTCCTATCGTGCGTTACCAGAATAAGCGTAACTCCCTTCTTACTTTGGAGGCCTCTCAGGATCTTCATGATATGCTGACCTGCTCTGGAGTCAACATTGCCGGTCGGCTCATCCGCCAAAACTATCTTAGGATCGTTTATCAGCGCCCTCGCAATCGCCACCCTCTGCCTCTCGCCCCCGGACAACTGCGGCGGGCGGTGACCAAGCCGTGATCCCAAACCCACCTCCTCCAGAAGCGTCCGCGCTTTACTTTCAAAATCCCCCTTCCTCCCGGAAGCGGGAATCAGAACGTTCTCCAGGGCGGTTAAATGAGGAATAAGATTGTGAAGTTGAAAAATAAAGCCAATTTTCTCAGATCTAAAGCGGTTCAAGTTCCTAACCTTAACGAGATCTACTCCATCCACAACGAGAGTCCCTCTGTCCGGCCTGTCCAACGCCCCAATTAGATGGAGGAGAGTAGACTTCCCTGAACCGGAGGGACCCTGAACCGCCAAAAATTCGCCCCGCTCTACCCCCAAAGAAACTCCGTTGAGAGCTACGGTTCGGCCCTCATCAAACATCTTCACTAATTTTTCAGCGCTAATTATGCTAGGCACGGCTTCTTACTCATACCCCAAGGCCTCCAACGGGGTAATCTTAAGCGCCTTTAGGGCTGGGAAGATTCCCCCCAAAACTCCGGTAGCAAACCCGATCTCAAAGGCGGAGAGGAAAACCGCCGGATCAAGAGAAAAAGAGATAAAACCTCGAACCGCCGGCAGAGAGGTAAGCACAAAGACAGCCACCACCCCCAAGAAAGACCCAATCAGAAACCCCAAAATACCCAAAATAGCCGACTCTCCCAAAATCATCGCCAAAACTCTAGTTCTGGTCCATCCAACCGCACGCAAGACCCCAATCTCTCGAATCCGTTCAAAAATGGACATAACCATCGTATTGAGAACTACCACCGCCCCGAAGATAATTGCTACCACCGAAAAGACCAGATTAAACGCGTCTAAGCTCTCAAAATCACTCTGGGTCTCCAAAAACTTATCCGAACGAGTCGCCAAAACGCTAGGGATCATCTGTTCAATCTTCTCCGCCGTCGCATCCGCATCCGCCCCGAAGTCAAGCTTTACGCCAATTAAACTCACCTTGCCCTTCAGCTCCATAATCCCCTGGGCATCGGCCAAGGTGGTCACTCCCGCCCCGTCGTCCAAGGCAATTCCCTTCTCATAAACACCCACAACCCCCAGCTCCGTACTGCTGCCAAAACGCATCTTGTCACCCAAAGCAAGGTCAAAGTTTTCGGCGGCGATCTTACCTACCATAATCTCCCCCTCTGCTTTGATTAACCGCCCCTCCACAATCCGGTACTCCCTCCCCGAATCTTCCGGATTCTCCCCATAGAGAACAAAGAAGGCCGCTTTCTCAAAGCGGGGAAAGGCCAGGAGCACCCCGCGGGCCTTCTCCACACCTTCCAAGCCCTCAATCTGCTCTACATACTTCTCGTCGATGCTGGAAAGGGCAAGATCGGCTACATTTTTCTGAGCTACCAAAATATCCGATTCCCCCGACTCCAAAGAGGCCGAAAAGTCCGAAACCATGGATGCTGTAAGCGTGAACAGGGCTACAATTACGGCAATTCCCAAACCGATGCCCAAAGCGGTGAGAAGACTCCTCACCCGCTGACGAAAGAGGTTTTTAATTATTAGAAATAGTAAAGACATTAACCGTCGCCCCCACAAACCTAACTCCAATCAGGAGTAGGACCCTGCTTCCTAAGATATTTGTAAACGGCGGCCGCAGATCGAGCTCCATCGGCGGCGGAGGTGACGATCTGCCGAAGGGGAAGGGCTCCGGAAACAAGGGCAAGGTCCCCAGCGGCGAAAACCCCGGAAGTATTCGTCTCCATCGTCGGGTCCACCTTAATATAACCGTGCTCATCCAACTTCACCTCCAAGGCATTAGCAAGGGAGGAGGCTGGGACAAGCCCAATCTCAATGAAAACTCCTTGAACGGGAAGGTAGCCAACTGCAGAAGACGGGCTGCCAACAGGCGTAGACAGAGTAATCTTCTCGACCAAGCTCTTGCCCTGAATCTGCTTAACGGTATTGTTAGGGACCTCCACCACATTGGGAAGGGAGCGGAGCTTCTCAACCTCATAGGGCTGGGCCCGATAATCACCGCGCCGATGAATAATATAGACCTTGCGGGCAAAAGAAGCGAGGTGAATCGCCGCCGTGATCGCCGAATCTCCCCCGCCCACTACGGCCACATCCTTTCCCTTAAAGAGGGGAGCGTCGCATGTGGCGCAGTAGGAGACCCCCTTCCCCAAAAACTGATCCTCTCCCGGAACATTGAGAGGGCGGTGGCGGGCACCCAAGGCCAGAATGATAGAGCGAGCCCGGCTGGTTTCCCCCCGATCGCTCTTGACCGTAAAGACCAAACCCTCCTTGCTAATCTCCCCAATTCTCTCCGTTCGAACCTTCATTCCGTAAGACTCCACATGCTCCTGAAACGCTTGGACAAGGTCGGGACCGGGAACGGAAGTAAATCCGGGATAGTTCTCAACGACGGTTGCATCAGCTACCTGCCCACCGGGTATTTCGCCAAAGATCAGATGCTCTAGTTTATAACGAGAGAGGTAAATAGAAGAGGCCATTCCCGCCGCCCCCGCACCTAGAACGATGCAGTCGTACGTTTTATCTTGACCTTTAGATGAGTGATCTTTTCTATTCATGCAGATTTAATTAACCCCAAATATCCAACCTACCCAATAGGACGAGGCAATCCCCAGGAGGAACAGGGTTAGCTGAACCGCCGAATTCAACCGGCGGAACTCCTTATGCATCTCCGGAACCAAGTCAACGGCGGCGATGTAAATGAAACCCCCGGCGATGAGAAGCAGAAGAGGAGCAAGCGCCGGTGCAATCGCCGAACCAGCCCAGAAAGCCAATCCCGCTCCCAAAGGAGCCGCAATCGTCGAAGCAATCACGTAGGTCCAGATGAACTTCTTGGTCGGAGAACCGGAAAGAATCACGGACAGAGTCCCAAATCCGGAGGGAATCTCGTGGAGAGCCACCGCCAAAGCCGCCACCAACCCCAATTCTTTAGAAACCAAAAAAGCGATCGCAATGATCACCCCATCCAAAAAGTCGTGGAGAGAATCCCCAATCGCCATCAGATACGATCCGGTATGAACATCACAACCCTCATCATGACAGTGGTAAAGAACCAAGCCCTTCTCCAACAGATAGAAAAGAACAAAGCCCCCCAAGACCCAGATTAGACTCCCTCCCCTCTCCAAACCTTCGGGCAGGAGATCTAGAAAAGCGGCGGAAAGAAGCACTCCCGCCGCAAAGGCGAGCAGAAAATAGATCAATTTCTTCGCCCGGGCCGAGCGCAGAACCGCTAAACCGACTAAGTCGACCACCGAAGCAAAGGAAGCGGCGAGAATAACTGTAAAAAACATAACTGGTTAGAGCTTATCGTGAATAATCAGCAGATGGCAAACAAAGGTCATCTGCCGACTACCTAGTAAATCTCTTCTTTCTTCTCTTTGGCAAAGTGAATCCACTCCTCCAAAAACTCAAGGAGCGTCTGAATCGGCGCCTCCACCAAAAGCGAAGCAAAGAGAGCTAGAATGTTAAAACGAGCCAGGCCGGCCGAAACCAGACTCCCCAGCCTCAGGAACGGGAGGGCGAAGAAGTCAAAAACCACCGAGGCCACGGTCTCTCTTCCACCAGCCATCACAAGCTCTCTGGACGACTCTCGAACCCTAAGTCCAAAGTAAGTTACGATCGATGTATAGAAGAGAAACAGGGCCACGGCGAAAGGAGTAAAACCAGATCGGCTTAACCCGTAGGAAACCGACCCGAGTATCAAGACAAAGGTTAGGAAGTAGACGGTAAAAAGAACCCAGGCCGTTCCGGCTCCCCGCTTCTTAACCTCTACCCGGTTCTGTTCGGAGAAAGCATTTCCGTCCCCAAAGACGGCCGCACGTGCGGCGGAAACAACCCTCTCCTCATTCTCTTTCCCCGATAATGGCAGAGAGAGAGTTAAAAGGAAGAGTAAGAAAGGAGGAAAGAGGAAGTTAATCATAAAAGGAATCTTACTTACCGCCCCGTAGATCAGCTGCTCGGCCGGGAGCTCAAAAGCAAATGAGAGGACGGCTTTGGTTAAGAAGATATAAATCAATGCTCGGGTGGTCATAGTGGTCAGCCGCTCCCGCTCTCTAGCCAACCTTCTCCTGTAAACACTTGCAATCGCTCGGGCTAATGAGACTTTATCCGCCAACACCGCCGTTCCCTCCCGCCCCAACGCCTCGCGAAGAAGAATGAAAGGCGGGGTATAGCGGCGCACCATCGCCGATAAGGACCCGGAGAGAGGGTGTTTTAGGATCTTCTCCGTCGCCAATCTAATCTGGGGAAGCTGGGCCGCAATCTCATCCACATGCTTCTCACCGTGAATCTTCCAATACGGATAAAAAAGCTCAAAAGCATTAAACTCAAGCAAGGCCCGATCAAACTTAAAAAGATTTTTGTAAACGGCAAGGCGGAGCTGGATTAATCTTTGGTTCTCGTCGAGACTGGGGTCGGAGAGGACCACGGCCTCCTTAACATTCACCAGCTTCAGCTCGGCCAAAGCGTCATCTCTCCATGGCGGAGCAAAAAACTCTTCGACTTCGGACGAGGCCAGACGAACAACCCAGGAAAAATCATCCTCCGTAGGGGAGATATCACGCACCTGCAGGATAAGGCGGTACTTCTCAAGAATCTTTCCCACCGCATCAATCAAGCTCTCCGGATAAAAATCATTCTTTAAGTAGCGCCCACGCACAAGCTCTCTAACCAGTCCTTCGGCAACCAGCGCAGAGTCGGATTCGGCTCTGAGCCGGCGGGAAAGAATCCGCTCGGTGGCGGCGCGGCGGAGAAGGTGCGGTTCGTGGTACTCCATCGCTTGGCGGGCCTTCTCATACACGGCGGCCAAAGAAGATACGGCGGCGGAAACTTTAATCTTAGGACCTTCGGGAAGTTGGGAGAGGTGGTCTTGAGCGTACGCCGGAATTAACATCCCCACAGCCCTCTGCCGCTCCGGATCCTGCGGGCGCCGCCCAGAGGGCTCAGCTCTGCCCGGCGGGCGAGGACC
>BTRF01000022.1:0-10676 GCA_036986255.1 Patescibacteria group bacterium
GGGTGCTTCACGGATACGTTTGGAAGATGAAAGAGAGCGGACAGCTCCGCCGGATCCAAGACATGGGACTCCGATGGAAACTAGCGCTGTGCCACCTCCTCCTTAAAAGAATTAATCTCTTTGCTAGGAGCAACCTTGGTAAACGAATTCAAGTTGGCAAAAGAAAATTGCCGAAAGGAGGCCGACACCCCCCGCAAAAGCTCCTGACAGTTCTTGGAATCCAAAGCGGCCGTAAACACCCTGATCGCCACCCCAAAACCCATTCTGGTAAGCTTGTCTTCGATCATTTTAAGCTCCAACTCCTTGCCGGCGGACAAACGGGGTAATTCCTGCCTCGGGGGAGGGCCGCCGGGCCGCGGCGCTTCGGCCGCCTGCTTTTCAGGATTAACAAGCTGGCCAATCGCGTGGGGAACCAAACTTCCCAACTCCCCAACCACCTCACCAATCAGATCGGAAACGCCCAACCGCACCTTTCCTACTCCCGTACGGACCTCCTTAACATACGCATGCCCAGCGGCCTGCCAAACATCGGGAACCGGGCGGACCAAAATCTGAACCCAAATCCGCTCCCCCTCATCCACCTCACTCATTGCTCCAGTGATCGCAGCTAACGGGTCGACTTCAAAATCACGGAAGGTCTTAATGGGAAAAAAAGAATCTTTGGAGAGAACCAAACTTTCACCGCAAAAAGAGAGGCCGGAAAGATCCGCCTGCATATAATCATGCTCTAAAGCCTTCAGCTCCGCCGAAGGATACTGCGCATACAGCTGTCCCTCGATGAACTCGCGAAGGTGTTGCGGACACCAAACATAAAAACGAATCCCGGAGGAATCGGAGGCAATTTCAAAAGAAATACGCTCCTGCTTCTCCGGTGCAGCCCGCAAGAGCCCGTGAAGAGAGGCAAACATCTGTTCGGCGGCGAGAGGGTCTTTTTCATTCCCTTTCGGAACTCGAATTTCCAAAAGAACCCCATCCTCGGAATGCTCACCAAGAACAGGTTTTTTGGTAGCGCGCGTGGCGCGAACTGCTCCAGCCAGAGAAACCCCGGCTACTCCTAAAATCAACGGCACTATCGACATAATTAGTTCTTCCGTCCCTGACGGATCCAAACTCGCAACTGCCTAACTTGGGATCGGGCAGTGCTTGAAAGAACAATTTAAGGATACACCATCACCCCTATGGGTTGCAATCTTCTCCCCTCATGGTATGATTTAGGCGAAAAACCGAAAAAGCGCATTTGGCGCTTACTAAGGAGGAGAGAGTGAAAATAACCGTTTCCACGATTAAGGCGGATGTCGGATCCATAGCCGGACACACCGCCCCTCACCCGGCGATGCTAAGCGCCGTTGAAAGATTGCTTTTGAACGCACGCGAGTCGGGGTTGCTCTTGGACGCCTACCTCACCTTTATCGGGGATGATATTAACATCCTCATGACGCACACCAAAGGCGCGAACGACGGAGATATCCATGGCCTGGCTTGGGATTCCTTTATGAGCGCGACCGAAATCGCCAAGGAGTTGGGACTTTACGGCGCCGGGCAAGACATCCTCAAAGACACCTACTCCGGCAACATTAAGGGCATGGGGCCGGGTGTAGCGGAGATGGAGTTTGAGGAACGGCCGGCGGAGTGCCTAGTGCTTTTGATGGCGGATAAGACCGAACCATCGGCCCTCTCCCCCATCTTCTTCCACGCGTTCTGCAATCCGTTCCACTCTCACGGGATGCTCCTGTCGAAACCGCTGTTTGCCGGCTTCACGGTAGTGCTCTTCGATACCAAAACCGGACAGCGGGGGATCTTTAGCGTCCCCGAGGAGAACCGGCTAATCCTGACCCTCACCGCCTACAACAGCCACCGGTTTGTGTTTGAAGCCGGACGCTTGTCAGGGTATGGAGAACCGGCGTTTGCAGCGGTCACGGACCGTTTGCATAACATCGCCGGACGCTACGTCGGCAAGGACGACCCTGCGGCGCTGGTTAGGACGCAGAAGATCTTTCCGGCCACGGAAGAGCTTTTGCCGATCCTGCAAAAAGCCCAGCTAGTCGGCGGAGACGCCCGAGGCAGTCACTATATGCCTCTAATGCCGGTTGCGGCACAAACTCCTGCGGCCGCCAACCACTGCATCCCGATGATCGCGGCTCTTGGGTTCTCCCTAAAAAACGGGGAACTCACAATGCCGATTGACCTGTTGGGTGGAGCAGACTTCGATGAGGCCCGCCGCAAAGCGGTTCGTATCTCGGAGTACATGTGGGATCACGGTCCATTTTCCCCATTCATGCTCCCGCCGGATGAGTTGGAGTATGGGGATGTGGCCGGATCGGTGAACAGCATCCTCGAGGAGAGATTCAGATAGTTCAAAAGGCAGTCGCCTTAGGTGACTGCTTTTTTCTTTTATAGGTTGTTTTTTCCCTAAACCGTGGTTTAATAAGGATAAGCACCCGGAAAACTCAAAAACACCAAAAGGAAGGAGTAACTCATGGATGAGGTTTTGCGTTGGGATTTGACGGAACTCTATCCGGACCCGGATTCGCCGGAAACGAAGGAGGACTTTCAAAAAGTACAACGCCTCGCCCGGGCTTTTGAGAAGCGCTGTCGGGGTAGGATCAACAGCCCTGATCTGACTGCGGATTTTCTGGCAAGCGCTCTGCACCGGTTGGAAAAAATTCAAACAGCTCTTTACAAGTTAGGGATGTATGCAGCACTGAACTTCTCGCTCAATACGCGTGATGAAGAAGCTTCTGCATTTATGGCTCAGATGGAAAGACTCGAAGTCGCCATCCAAAGCCAGATTCTATTTTTTGATCTGGAGTGGAAGGCTCTTTCCAAGAAGCAAGCCGAACAGCTTGCCTCCGACCCCAAACTAGCCAGGTGGCGGTACGCTCTGGAAAGTGAGCGGCTCTTAATCCCCCACACTCTAAGCGAGCCTGAAGAGGTCATTCTCAAACGAAAGTCCATCATCGCAGAGGCTTGGAAAACGCACTTCGCCAAGATCGTGGGGCGAATCGAGATTAGCGGTAAATCACTGGACTATGCTCTTGCCAAAGGAGTGTACAACCCCGATAGAGAAGAGCGAAGATCCGCCCAGCACGCAATTACCGATGCCTTTAAGGGTGAGATGCCTTACAGATGCCTTACATAGTGGACGTCTTCAACGCCCTTTTGGCAGACTTTGGCGACAACGCGGGCCTTCGAAACTACGAAGAGCCCGTCGACGTGAGGAATCTCTCCAACAGCGTCAGCCGAACCGCCGTTGAGGCGCTTCTTGAGGTCTGCGACGCCAACACCAAAATCGTTGCCCGCTACTACCGCCTGAAAAGACGGCTCTTGGGCCTGCGGCGGCTTTACGATTACGACCGCTACGCACCTTTGCCTTTCAGCACCGGCAAGACGAGTTTAAGAGGTGCACAAGATCTGATCGTTTCCGCCTACCAGGACTTCTCCCCGCGTCTTGGGGAGATTGCAAGGCGCGCCTTTACCGAGGGATGGATCGACAGTCCTCCATCACAAGGGAAGCGGGGCGGGGCTTTTTGCTACTTCTCTCCGGTCGGACACCCTTGGGTCATGCTCAGTTGGGCCGGAAGCAGAAGAGATGTTAGCGTAGCTGCCCACGAGCTGGGCCACGCCGCGCACGACGTCCTCTACAAGGACGTGAGCATTTTACAAGCCTACCCCGGCATGCCGATGGCGGAGACGGCCAGCGTCTTTGGAGAACAGCTGGTCTTTGATGCGCTGATGCGCCAAATCACCAATCCTAGGGAAAAACTTGCGCTCCTCTACGGAACGCTGGAAGATTCGTTTGCCACTGTGTTTCGGCAAGCGGCGTTTACCCGCTTTGAACAGCGCCTGCACGAAGACCGCGCCGAAAGCGAGCTATCGTCGGATCAGATCCGCCAGCATTGGATGGACACGCAAAACGCCATGTTCCGGGGGTCGGTTACGCTTACCCGAAACTACTCCTGGTGGTGGGTTTATATCCATCACTTTATCCACTACCCCTTCTACTGCTACGCCTACTCCTTCGGCAACCTCTTGGTCCTGGCGCTCTACGCCAAGTACAAGAAGGAGGGGGAAAGCTTCGTCCCCAAGTATCTCAATCTCCTAGCAGCCGGGGGCTCGGACGCACCCGCCAATCTGCTTAAGGATTTTGATATAGACATCGAAGATCCCGCCTTCTGGCAAGGAGGAATGGAGATTCTTAGAGGGATGGTTGAGGAAGCCGAAACGCTGGCCTCCCAAATCTAATCCGTCCCGACCCCGCTCCGAGTTCTAAACTCCGAGCGGGGCTTTTCTTTTCCCATCCAAAAACCCAAAATAACATTAAGGTAAGATAAGGCAGTTATGCGTAGAAAGCGGCGCATCTTAACTGCTGTTTTACTCTTGATCTTAATAGTAGCCGGGATTTGGTTTTTTACCCTGCGGGAGCAATCGGATGAGATCTACCCTCAACCGCCGGAAGCAGTCCGCGAAAATGAAATCTACCCGGAGGTTTGGTCGCAGAAATCGCCGAAAGGCGAGAGCTACGAATTCAAAGTAAATTGCACCGGATCCTACTCCCAGCTTGAGGCCTGCTTCCTTTGGAATCTGAGCGCCGTGAAAGTAACCGCACCCAACGGCGCTAAGTACAATCTCGAAAAAGACTTCAATATAAACGAATACTCTGGGGAAACAACCCGGAGATGGGTGCTTTACGGCCCTCTCGGCGAGGGCCTGCCGGAGACGGGAAGCTACGCCTTTGAGTACTTTAAGGATGGGGAAGCCGTATTTACCCAAGCCGTTTCCTACACCCAAAGCAGTATCTCCTACCCTACCGGGGTTACTTGGAAAAGGAACGGCCGTAATTTAGAAGTTCGCTGGACCCCTCCGAGGGGAGCAGATAATTCCATGTGGTATAAGGTCTTGGTGTGGAACACCGGAGAAACGCCCGATCTCTTCATCTCCGACATCTTTAAGTGGAACGCCGATAGTGCAGTTATGAAGAACGTTCCGCTCATCGACGGGGGGAAGTACTCGCTCAATGTAGCCCTCTACTACCCCAACGGATACGCCTACAGCAAGTACATCATTTTCTCGTGGTGAGGAAGTGCGGCCGAACCTTCTCTAGCTACCGAAGCTCGCCTTCGGCATCGAGATCAACCGGGGTTATTTTTTCGGACGGGACGCTCTCGGCGGAGCCCGCCTCCGGCGGGGTGAGCCTCTGCACCCGGGCGACCGTGCCATCTTTGAGCATCACCTTAATTCCTCTGGAGTGGTACGCCTTGCTGGTCAAAATCCGCTTCACTACCCCCTCGGTCAGTTCGCCGCTGGCGTAATTCCTCTTCTCTACCGCCCAAACCCGCCGACCCACCCTAATCTCGGAGCGGGGAGGAACACGTGAATCAAAATTATTCATGACGAAGTGTTGGTGGTTTTCATTTTCAACCTTTCTCTTCAAACTCAAGTTTTCACGAACAGAATCCAATCAATTTTACCCCAAAATAGATGGGGACCGGCTAAATTTGGCCGGCCCCCGAAGAAAGGAGAGAGACTATTTACAGTCTACAGGACCACCAGTCATTAGTCAAGTAGGCACCCGAAGGCGCCTACTTGCTCTCTCGAAGCGACAGCGAGGGAGAGACAAGGGTTATCGTAATTGAAAAGACCCGCAAATAAAAAAGGACGGTCGGCAAACCGCCGGTTTTGTCCCACAAAATATAGAGGGCAGGTGTCTTGTGACAACTGCCCTGTGTAGGTTATCGCCGGTCGTAGCGGGGCTTGGGAGCGAAGCCAGTTCCTGGGACCTTTCGGAAACCAGTCTGGCAAGCGATCCATGTGCCTCGGCTCTTCCTCTGCTCTCTCTGGATTCTCTGGTAACGACGTTCCCAGCTAATCCCGATGGCCAGAAGAAAGAGTGCTACGGTGGTGACGATTAAGAGAATTTCCATTTCTCTTCGCATCCTTTCCTTTTCAAGGTATGCTTTATTATTGCATACTATAGGGTGAAAGTCAAGCTTAGGAAGGAATATTTAACCCAGAAAATAACACAAAAGGACGCTCGGCAAGCTCGCTAGTTTTTGCTATCGCAAAAGGACGCTCGGCAAGCTCGCTAGTTTTTGCTATCGCAAAAATGGACTGTTCCCCATCTTTTCATTAATATAAAGTTGTGGCTAGCTCTCTTGTTTTAAAAGCCGTAATCTTTGATCTAGACGGAACACTAATCGATAACGAAGGTGTATACGACCGCGCCTTCTGCCAAATCCTCAAAAAACGGGACATCTCCTGCGAGGAGGTCGTCCACATCCCCGGAATCGGTGTCCGTGAAAACTGGGAGAAGATGGTTGCCAACATCGGAATGGACGAAGACCCGAAGGACTTGGCTCAAGAAACCCAAGAGTTTTACCTCCAACACTTAAAGGAGGTCGAGGTAAGGTACGGCGTAAGAGAGCTTCTTTACTATCTGAGGGGTGAGGGAATTAAAATCCTCTTGGCCACTTCCAACACCGCCAAGATTGGAAATAAAGTTTTAGAGGCCCTCGGCATCGGACATCACTTCGAGACCCGAACTTTTGGGGATGAGGTCTCTCAAAAAAAACCCGCCCCGGACCTCTTTCTTAAGGCGATGGAAAAGGAAGGCCTAAATCCCCGAAGCGTCATAATCATCGAGGATTCTCCCTCCGGCGTAGCCGCTGCCAAAGCCGCCGGCACCAAGGTAATCGCTATCAAAACTGATTGGGCTACCCGCAGCCAGCTAAGCCGCGCCGACCGAATTGCGGGCAACTTCGCCCAAATCACCGAACTAATCAAGCAAGAGTGGCCAAATTGATAAAGAAAAACCCCCTCCTCTCCGTAGAGTAGAAGGGGGTTACCAACCCAAAGCTCTAGCGACCAGCGGCCAATTCAAGAAAATGAAGATGGAAAGTCCAATCGCCCCCCCAGCTCCCAGATAGGAAACTACGGCGAGAATCGCTTGGCGTCCACTCATCTTCTCAGGGGAAACGATCTCCTTTCTCCGCATCTTGGTGATGACCATTTCTAAGGCTGTCACCGCCGGAATCAGGTAAAAAAGCGGATTCCACAGATACCCGATCGCCACACTCACAACCAAGGAGACCACCACAAACAAGTTCGTCAGAGTACGGCTAAACGAGCCGAGCACCGCCGCCACCGCCAATCCCCCATCGAGCGGGAAAATCGGCAGTAGATTGAGAGCGTTAATCGCCAACCAGAGAAGAGCCGAGCCAATCAGCCAGCCCGACTGTATCCTCACCCCAATCAGCAGAATCGGGATTGAAATCATCCCCGAAAGCGGACCGCGGAGAACGACGGAAAACTTCTTCCACAGAGTCGGGAAGGGCTCCCGCGTCTCAACCAGCGCTCCCAGGAATGGGATTGGAATGGGACCGATCCCTTCAATTCCGTGCTCATCCATCGCCCGAAGGTGGAACCACTCGTGCAGAAGAATCAAGGCCGCCAAGACTAGTCCAAACTCCCATCTATCCATAAACCCGTAGGTTTGGCCCAAAGCCCGAAAAAGTATCGGATAAGAGAGGGCCGAAGCTCCGAAGAGAGCGACCAGAATTGATCGACGGATCCAGGTGATCTTCCAAAGTCCCAAGAGCGTCATCTCCAACTCCTTTCTTTAAGATTTGCTATAAGTTTATCATATACCGACGTCAGCTTTGCTAAAATTTAAAGTCAAGGTATCTTACCTGCCATGCGAGTTACGAAACAGGCCACGCCTAAAATTCTGTCTCTTTTGGCTTTTATAGCCGTCCTCATTATCCCCCTCTTTGCAACTCCCTTCGTAAGAAGCGGTCTTGCCCGCACCGTCTCCTGGCAAGAAGAAGGGGTCATTATCGAAGACGCCAGTGTCCGCAATCCCGAAGTTGTCCCGCTACCCGACGGGCGGTACCGAATGTATTTTGACCAAGGTGGGCAGGTCAAAAGCGCCGTTTCAGACGACGGGAAAAAGTTCACCGCAGAAAAGGGAACCCGTCTAAAAGGAGAGATGCCAACGGTTATCGTACTGCCTAATGGGCGGTGGAGGATGTACTTCATCGCCTCCCGAGAGATTAAAAGCGCCGTTTCAGACGACGGGGTAAATTGGACGGTAGAGAAAGGGGTGCGGATCGCCCCCGGAGGAGAGTCCGATCCGGACGGCATCGCCCACCCCGCCGTTATTATCCTCCCCAAAGGGGGTTACCGCTTGTACTACGACGGGGAGATTCGCCGCACGGAGCAAGATTTCACCCGACGCATCCTCTCGGCCCGATCAACCGACGGGCTCACCTGGACTAAGGAAGAGGGAGTTCGAATCAATATCGACGAAGCCCCTCTTTACGCCGACTCGGTCTGGAGCGCCTACGCCGAGTACAGCTTTGATGTAGGGGTATATACTCTCTACTTCGGGGTACAATCAGACAAAAGCAGCACCGCAAACGGGATCTATTCGGCTACTTCCACAGACGGACTACTCTTCACGGTTTTGGAAGTGCCTGAGTGGGCTACGGAATCCCCCGACGGCCAGCCTGGATCCGAAACTTACCAAACCCCCTCCGTCCTCAACTTTCCCACGGTCAAGCGCATGTACTACCAAATTAGTGGGTCAGGGATTTACTCAGCTCTGCTAGGCAGTGGGGAAACGCAAGAAAAGACCCCCTCAAACTCGTGGAAGACTACCCTCCAAAATGCGCTGAAGAATCTTAAACCGGAAAAATGGGGTATTGCGCCTCCTGAAAACCTGGAACTCTTCGCCGTCCCCGCCACCCTCCTCATCGGAGCCATCGTAATTCTCATCATCCTTTGGAAAGCTCGACGCAAGAACGTCCGTTAAACCCTAGTTCCTCCTTACTTAAAAGAATTCTGAATTCCCAAAATAACGGTGATGTTGGCTCTCGCCTCCGCCCCAGTCCGCGGGGGGCGGCTATCCGAAACACCAAAAATCTGGCTCAATCGACGGGCCGTATAGCTGCCGGAAGACTCCAACAAAAGGTATCCTTTTATCAGATCCCGCCGTGTAAAGTTGTCCACCCGAATCACCTCTCCCCCAATGTTGCGGATGATTCTCGCTGAAGCGGCAGCCAGGCCCGGCTCTCTAGACCCGTTGAGAACCTGAATCTTAAGATGCTCCGTGGAGAACTTCTCGTCCCTAAAGAGCGGAGAAATCTTGCGGTCTAAAACAGAAGGAGCGTCCAAAAGATCCCTTCCCACCCTAACTTGGTTAACCTTATCTGATCGGACCCGGGAGATGTACCATAACACCCGAGCAATCTCAGGGATACTCAAATCAGTTCGGAAGTTCTGGCGGGCAACTCTCCAAACGGCGGGAACCTGGGGAATACTCGAAAAATTCATCACATCACTCACCTGGTTAACCTGGGGAAAAATATCCGCAAGCTGACGAAGCGCCTCACTACCCACCAGCACATAGCCATCGATGGGAACACCTAGCGTGCTCATAACAGCTGCGCTAACCGCGTTCATTCCATCTTTTTCTTTGGAGAGGTTTCCTAAACCGTAGAGATCTCTAAACCCCTGATAATCCACCGGGAGAGTCACAATCGTGAACGAATTCTGAGTAGGATTCAACGAAAGAACCCCTAAGTTTTTTGTCGGGGGGGCCAGCTCCCCAACCTGAGAAACTTCAAGCCACAAAACATTAAAGGGGGTCTCCCCATCCCACGAAACGCCGCTTTGAAAAGTGGAACCGGCCGAAACGAATGGCTCAGCAAAGAACTTCCACATATAAATAGCGCCTAAAACCAGCAGGACGGCCGCCACAACCGTAAAAGCCAGACCTAGGCGCCGCAGGCGCTTTCTGACCTTGAACTGCCGTTTAAGCCGGCGCCACGAAGAGGATGGGCGCTTTTTGCTCCTTTTTACTTTCCGATACCGCTTTGGCATAACGAGCTTAGGTCCCAACCCACCACTAAAGTTGGAGGGCCGGGGGCAGGGGCTCTTTCCTACTTTAACCATCAGAGATGGTTAATAGCTAGTGATCGCAAGATCGCGTCCTATTAGCTTTTAAGCCAGCGGTTTCCAATCCCCTATCTTCTCCACCGCTGTTTTGTATCCGCTTCCGGAATGTCTTAGCCAAAGGTTAACGCGTGCGACGGTTGACGTGCTGACCTTAAGTTTCTGGGAAATCTCGTGGTAGGTCAAACCTTTAACTAAAAGGGCGGCTATCGCTAATCGCTTGGCAAGCATTACCCGCTCGGTTGGGGTAAAAAGATCAGAGATGTACTTTTCCATCTCACTCTCTGAAGAAATACCAACTAATGACTGGTTGAAGGCCCGCCGAATCTTTATCTCAATATCCTTTTTAATCGGTGTTTTTGATATTTGTGGCATAACTGCTCCTTACTTCTATGAATTACTATAGCAATTCATAGTGTGTAATTAAAATGTAGCAAACTTTAAAGACGAGAGGCAACAGCTCCCTCCACCTAGCTCAACAAAAAAAGGCCGACCTTTTGGTAAAGATCGGCTAAGACGTACTCTCCATTCTATTGCGAAGCAGCAACCATCTCTCGAGCACAGCGAGGGGGGTTCTTATCACGGCGGAGCCGGGAGATGGTTCCCAAGCGCGGGTGAGGGAGCCTTACTCTTCCTCAGGGCCAAAAACCCGGTTCCCAATGCCACGGGCTACGTAAAACACCCCGAAGAAGACATAACCTCCCACAACAAGCACCCATACCGCC
>BTRF01000023.1:0-10190 GCA_036986255.1 Patescibacteria group bacterium
CGTCCGAAAAATAAAGTAGCCGGTGGTGACCTCATTCCTAGAGGCCTTCCCTATCTGTGCAATCCCAAAAGGCAGGGAGGGGGAAAACGAGTTAAGCACATTCTCAAAGTTCACAAAGATCGCTTGGGCGGTCTCCGGCCGGAGGTAGGCCGCATCCGATTTCTCCTCCGTTGCCCCGATGAAAGTCTTGAACATCCCCTGAAACATCATAGGCTCGGTCAGCTCCCCCCCGCACCTTGGACAAGCCGTTAGCTGTTTGCCGTTAGCAGTTAGCTGATCATCACGAAATCTTTGATGGCATTTCTTGCATTCCACCAACGGGTCCACAAAGGACTCCACATGCCCGGAGGCCTCCCAAATCTGGGGGTTTAAAAGGACTCCCCCATCAATTCCGTAGATCTCCGTCCTCCCATGTACAAACCGCTCCCACCAAAAACTCTTGATGCTGTTCTTCAACTCCACTCCCAGCGGACCGTAGTCATAGGTATTGGCCAAACCCCCGTAAATCTCACTGCCGGGGTAAACGAAGCCCCGGCGTTTCGCCAGAGCAACCACTTTATCGAATAGACTTTGATTGGACATCAGACTAGCTAAGGTTAACAGGGAGCGGGGCAGCTAGGCAATCTTAATCTCTTCCTTGGCAATCTTCACAAAATCGCGCGCTTCCAGCTCCTTCTCCAAAACCTCACGGAGGTAGTAGGCCAAAACCTTCTCCGAATCGGCTAAATAACGCTCCTCAAAGCGTAAACGCGAGAGCTCATTCCAATTCAGGCGAGCCAGATTACGGATAAAAAGAAGCTGCTCCTCGTTCAAGAAAAGGCCGTCCTCGAAACACTCTCGGCAAACGGTTCCGCCCGATCCTGCTTGAAAGTACTTCTCCGCCGAGAGCGGGTTGGTACACGAGGCGCACTGGAAAAGCTCCGGACCAAAACCGAGCTGGACTAAAGACTTCACTTCGAAAGCCCGCACCCAAAGCTCATGATGGTGCTTAGCCCTTGCCAAAAGAGACAGCGACTCCAAAAAGAGGCGGTACATTGGGTAGCTTGGTCCCCCATCCACAAGAAAAGAGCCCAAGAGCTCAGCTAAATAAAATGCTGAGGCGGCTTTATTAAGGTCATCACGAAGCTGATAAAAGGGGTTGAGGATCTCCCACTCGGTAATAATATCCATGTTCTTTCCCTGGGACAATAAGTAGATTCCGTGGGTAAAAAGTTCGGTGGCGGAGGATTTGCGCGAGGTAATCTTGCGGGCGCCGGGGGCAAAAGCGGTGATGCGGCCACGGCCGCGCGTGTAGATAGTTAAAATTTTGTCGGCTTCCCCAAAATTCTTCTTGCGGATGACGATTCCTTCTTCTCGATAGTTAGGCATTAGGCAGGCACTCCCATAGTTAATTGCAAATAGTTTATGGTGTATGGTTTAACCATTTACCACTACTCATACACTACTCACCAATCGATAAAGTAATCTCTTTATCAGTTTCAAGGTCGAACGATTTCATCTTATCACCAATTTTTACCTGCACAAGACCTATATTTGTCCCGGACTGCTTTTGGACCAAAAGTCTGTAGCTTTTGGTCTCCTCCATAGCCTTGGCGAGGGCGGGCGGCAGATCGTAAACAAAGGTCAAAGTACGCTCTTTTTGGGGATCAATGTTAAAGAATGCACCAAAAACCGTCTTGCCAAACTCGGTCCAACCGGCGGGATTCTGGACTTTTTTGGAAGAGCGGTCAGGACGGTCCCAAATTTCGTTGGCGCCGTTAACCGATACAAGTTTGGATCCTTTTGGCACGTAAATGCGGACAAAATCCCTATAAACTGCAGAGAGCCAGTTATCGTATTTTTGGGGGTTGTAGTATTTGATGGAAACCGTTTTCCTCCACGTACCGTTTTCCAGTTTCTTGAGAGTTTGATCCACCTCCTGCGTCATAAACATATCGGTTTTTCGGCCGCCAAAGTTGTTGTCATTTACATGAAGGTAATCACCCTCGAACGCTTTAATCTCGCCGGCGTATCCCAACTCCTTAACTAAATCCTGTTCAACGCTTTTGGTCATATAAGCCATTAAATCCTTCCGGGCTAAAAAATCGAAAAATAAGTCGATCAGTCGGGGCCAAGTTTCAGCCGAGGAGCTGGTTATTTTTTGAATGATTGCTTCCGACAACCTGCCCAAAAGATCTTTCTTTGTCTCTGCACCGCTACTCCCAACGGGATTTTTCTCAACGTAAAATTCCAAGCGGCAGACTAGGTTTTCGCTTGTAAAATCGCGCCCGCCGGCCTTACAGCTATCCGGCAAATCATATCCTGCTAAATCAAGATTGTAGGGAGGCATTTCCAGGGGGCCAGTTATCTCTAATAAACTGCCGGCCGTATCGGTGTTTACAACTAAAACCCCCGAAACCTTAGGCAGCCGGGCTGCGTTCCAAACCTCCAAAATCTTTTTTGCGCTGGTCGGAAAGTCCGGGTAATAGTTAACGTCGTGGAACAGCCACGAGCTGACACCCAAATATTTACCCAAAGGATTGGGCGGTTGGTAATAAGGTTGGAAGGCGTGGGGGTAAACGCCGGGGTAAACGTCATTGCTTACAATCTTGCCGCCGGAAACGGCGAGCAAAGACAGGGCGGTCATAAACCCGCCTGTGGCACGAATCTCGGCATCATTCTGGAAAATAACTAAATATGTACGCTCATTTTGTACTCCTAGAAATTGCGGGGCAAGCTCCAAAATAGATCTTCCCTGCTCAATTAAAGGTTCCGCTTCGGTTAGGATTTTCTGCGCCTCCTCCAGCCAAAACCGAACTTTCACTCCCCGAATCTCCTTTGGATACCTCTGCGGATCAACTTGGCCAAGCTCTTTTTGGATAACCAAAAGGTTTTCCCAAACCTGATCCAACTCATCTGCAACTTTTGGAAGGGTGCTAAGAATATTAGCAAGCTGCTGCTCAACCGTAGTTTGGCCTCCAACGCTCCCAGCATTATTCTTAAAGCCCAAAACTTCCGCATGAGGTTTTATAGCGGCGACAACGGTCTCGGCCGACTCGATCCCTAAACTCCCAGAAGTCAAAAGACGTACGCCATCAGAGTAATATTGGTCAACAAATGGAAAACGGCTAAGGTAAGACAAGAGGTAGTAGCCGTCTTCCAAACTATTAAATGCAGCATTAAAATCCGTAAGCGAAGCTTCTACCGCCCCCAAATCCTTACTATTCAAAGCTGCCTGCAAAGAACTGGTTTTTGATTTAAGCACTAGCGCTCTGGGATAAAGAACCGCCGCGGGGATCACAACAATGAGTAAGAACAGTAAAGACAGCAGCGTCAACAGCACCAGTAAACCGACTCTCCGGCGGCGAGTCTTGACGGGAAAGCGAAGCAGTCTGCGGATTTTACTCCCATTCTTATCCCCTGCGGCTACCGACTTCTGATCCCTGATCCCTGATCTCTGATCTCTGGTCTCTGATCTCTGATTACTTTCTATGTCTTCAGATCTTAAAAACTCCATTTTAATAAGCTCCCTTGCCCTTAAAAACAGCTGCGGGGGTGGCTAGGATTATTCCCACATCCTCCAAAAGCGACCTGCGAGAGGCGTAGCCCACGTCAATTTTTATCCTCTCCTCAAAGGATGTGTCTGACCTCCCGGACACCTGCCAAACGCCGGTGATCCCAGGTTTAACCGTAAGTATTAGATCCACGTCTTCTTTGGCCTCGGGGTGCTCTCGAACATACTCCTCAAGCTCCTCCGGAAAGTAAGCCCTGGGACCAACCAAAGACATCTCCCCCTTTAAAATGTTGAAAAACTGCGGAAGCTCGTCAAGACTATACTTTCTTATTACCCTTCCAAGCTTGGTAACGCGAGGGTCGTTTTCCAACTTAAAGTTGTTTGCTTTGTACTTTTCCCAAAGCTCGGGGTCTTCTTTTTTCCACCGTTCAATAAACTTCTTATCCTCCTCCTCGGTCCTCGTAATCATGGAAGCAAATTTATACATCCTAAACCTCTCCCCTCCCCGGCCTAACCTAACCCTTACAAAAGCGGCTGGACCAGGCTTCTCAAGCTTTAGAGCGGCGTAAACGGCGGCCATGGGGATAGAAAAGACCAGAACCCCGGTGATTCCGGCAACAGTGTCAATTAATCTTTTGATAATTCTATAAACCACGCTTCTAGCCTACTATTTTACTAATTTCCCGTAAAAGACCTTCCTTAAATATTTCTATGCTGAACTTTTCGGCGTTTGACCTGCAAGTTTTTGGACTGTATTCTTTTGACTTAAAACCCTTTAGAACTTCCGCCAAGACTTCGCCGGTTTGCGGGGAGAAAAACTCCCCCGTCTTACCCTTAACCACCGTTTCTAAAGCACCTCCTGCACCGTAGGCAATAACCGGCTTGCCCAACGCCTGGGCTTCTAAGGATGTTATTCCGAAATCTTCTTCCTGGGTCATAATTAATGCTTTGCAGTTTTGGTAAAGCTCAGCCAGTTCTTCATCCGACACATTCCCAAGAATTTCGATCTTACTTCTGGCTCCTGACTCCTGACTTCCAGCTAGCGTCTTTAGGCGCTTCTCATCTGGACCACCACCTACCACCTTTAACCTAGCATCTGCTTGCATGACCGCCTCGACTGCAATACCCACCCGCTTCCACGGAGCTAACCTTGTTACAACAAGAAAATAGCCCTCCCTGTTCGCTGTTCGCTGTTCGCTGTTCGCTGATCTCGAGGCGAAGCGCTCAAGATCCACAAACGGGTGTACCACGGCCGCCTCCCGCCCGTAATACTTTTTGATCTTTCCGGCAATATTTCTAGAGTTGGCGATAAAGTAATCGACCCGCTGGGCCGCAGTCCTATCCCAAAGGCGAAGATAAGACAGCGCCGGAGACAGGAGAGATCCCAACCTCGACGTTCCCCCTCCCCAAACCCTTCGGGTTGAAATCCCTAAACCCGAAGGGTTGAAGTAATCGCGCGGTTCCCAAAACATCCTCCCCGGGCTGTGCATGTAGCAGATATGCGTGGTTCCCGGCTTGGTAATCACCCCGTGAGCAAAGCGGGTTGAGGAAGAAATAACCAAATCGTAGCCGGAGAGGTCGAAAGATTCAAAAGCAATCGGATACAAGAGAAAGTAAAACTTAAAAAGCTTCTCTTTCAAAGGAAGCCGTTGCATAAAAGAGGTAGCAAGTTCTCTACCCTCTAACCTCCTCCTCCATTTCCTGGTCGCCATACTGGTATAAATTGGGGCGTCTGGAAACATTTCAGCAATTGCCATAAACACTTTCTCGGCCCCGCCGAGCTGAATAAGATCATCGTGAACCAAAGCAACCCTAAGCTCGCGCAAGCGCTCAATACTCGAATCTCCTTGAATTTTGTTCGAATCACCTCGAATATTTGGCATCAAGATTGGATAAATCTTCACTCCTAAAAGCAGGGTTAACAACACGCCGGCAAGATAGCCGAGGTCTTCGAAAATTTGCGACAATCCCAAGGGGTTTCCTTAATTGCTCCAAGTACGCTTTCACCTGCTTGAAATGTCGGTGCTGCGATCTTCTTTCTGCCTTTATCTCTAAAATCACAAGATTCTCAACTAGAAAATCGAGAAAGTAACGCCCAATGCTCTTACCCTTGTAAGCTAGCTCGACCGGCACCTCCCTTTTGAAACGCAGATCTTGCTTCTGGAGTTCTTCCACAATGGCCCGCTGGTAATACTTTTCCAAAAGAGTAGGGCCCAGCTCATTATGAACATTAAACAACACACCCATTATCTTGTAGCTTAAGTTTGGTAAAACTATATTCGCGTTATTCGAGTCTCCATTCAGCTTCATTCGAGTATAGCGCGGTAAACGCGCAGTGTTTCCCGCGCCATCTTCTCCCACGAAAACTCTCTTGCACGCTTCAAACCTTTTTGGGACAGCTTCTCCCTAAGCTTCTCATTGTCTAAAACTTTTGCCAGTTTTTCTGCTATATCTCCGGGATCATAAGGGTCGAAGTAAAGCGCTGCATCGCCTGCAATCTCCGGAAGACATGATGCATCGGCCTCAACAACTGGAGTTCCCAAACCCATTGCTTCCACCGAGGTTAGTCCAAACCCCTCCGATAATGAGGGCTGGACATAGGCCTCCGCTCCTTTATAGAGATCGACGAGATCGGCATCGGTCACGTAGCCGGTCAAAACTGCGTACTTAAGCACGCCCTTCTCCACAATCTCCCGTTCCAAACGCTGTCTAAAGACATCCCGCGCCCCCACCAAAACAAGTTGGGCTGTCTTTCCCAGATCTTCGTTGAGAATCTTAATGGCGTCAAGAAGCCGACCCACATTTTTGTAAGGATAAACGTTCCCCACGTACAGAAAGTACGGCTGGCTGATCTTATATTTCCCCAAAACCTTCTCCACCTGCTTCTCTTCTCCGGTTCTTTCTTTCCCCAGAAGGGTTCCAGCTTCATAGGTAACATGAATTTTCTCCAAACTAACCCCGAAGGTTTGGGCAACCTTGTCCCTCACAAAATTTGAGGGGGTGATAACCGCATCCGCACTTTTAACCGCCCTGGATATCACCAGCCGGTACCCAATTTGTTTTAACAAGTGGACCGGGTACGAACGGGTCGTGGCCGCTCCCCCACCATACTCGTGCTTAATAAGGTCATGAACAGTGATAACGGTCTTCCCGGGGTAAAAGATGGGAACATTAAAGTGAGGGGTATGCAGAAGATCAAGCTTCTCTTTTCCAAAGATCGCCGGCAAGACTAGCTGCTCCTTGAGGGAGTACCAGCGGACATCCGCCCGGACCTTTCGAAAATTCTTATTTCGAGGGTAGTAGAGATTAAAATTTTCCTTCCTGAGAAAAATGAGATAGGAATTCTTACGATCGATACTTTCGAGATTTTGAACCAACTCTTGAGTGTAGCGCCCAATCCCCGTCCCCTGAGGACCCAAAAATCTGGCATCGATTCCGATTTTCATCGCTTCTCCAGTTTACCAAAGCCGAAGAATCCTCCTACCTAAAACTCTCTTGCCACCACTCCTTAGTAAAGGCAAGTAGTACACCAAGGAAAAAGCCCAATACCGAAGCGATAGCCACGTTCAGAAGTGGGCGGGGGGATATGGGGCCGTTATCAACAGCAGGGCCGGCGATTACCTTAGTGGGTCGAATATCATCCAAAACCCTCCTCGAAGAATTAACTCTCAAGTAGAGATCCTCAATATTTTGCTTGGTCACCTCCAACTGCTCCTTAGCATCCAGCAAAGCAAATTGTGAACCAGTGGACTGTTGAGGAGGGGGAGTTTTTTGGAGAGTCTTGACCTTCGCCTCAAAATTCTTTTTCTCCCTTTCCAGAGAACTAATCTTGTTCTGTAACCGTTTTATGTCTTCCTCCAAAACCTCCTTCTTAACTTTGATGCTACCCCAGTGATCGCTGAGAATTAAACTCACCAGCTTCTCCAAAACATTTTTAGCTTGCTGGGGATCGGTAGACTCGGATGTAATATTGATCAATATAGTACCCTTGGGAACGCTTACTCCAATTTTGGGAAGGGCGTCCTTTTCGATACCAAGATCCTCCACTATTTGCGGTTCAAAAACCCCACCACTGATCTTTGCCATCAACTGGACCGGATCCTCAACCAATATAGATCCTTCACCACTGCCTAGGCGCCCCATTTCTATTGAAGCAGTAGCTCGATAAATATCAGGCAGCAACAAGCTCACTCCCACCGCTACAGCAACTGCACCTAAAAACACCCCCAAAATCAGCCGCTTCTCCCTCAAAAGAACCTTGACGTAACCCATCAGGTCCACCTCGTAATCATTAAGTTGAGCGCTGTCTTTTTTAACCATGTTCTATATTATAAAGCAATTCTCAACTAATCAGCGCCCTTTGCGAGAAAGGACTACTCCAATAGTCCTAAGAACGATCTCCCCATCCAGCAAAAAAGAGCGGTTCTTAAGGTAATACAAGTCGTAACGGAGCTTCTTGGCCGCGTCATCTTCGGAAGACCCGTAGGGGTAGTTAATCTGCGCCCAGCCGGTAACCCCGGGGCGGATTAAGTGGCGCAGATCGTAGTGGGGAATCTCCTCAGACAATCTATCTACGAATTCCGGTCTCTCCGGCCGCGGGCCGATAAAGCTCATCTCCCCCTTCAAAACGTTGATTAGCTGGGGCAGCTCATCCAAGCGCATATTCCGCAAAAACCTGCCGAATTTAGTGATGCGGGGGTCATCCTTCTCCGCCCACTGAGCCCCATTCTTCTCCGCATCGGGCACCATCGTCCGAAACTTAACCATTTCAAATGTCTTACCGTCCTTTCCCACCCGCTTCTGAAAGTAAAAGACAGGCCCCGGACCGCTCAGCTTTATCCCCAAAACGATGAGGGGAAAGAGCGCTAAGAAAACCAGGCCAAAAACGATGCTGAAAAAAATATCAATCCCCCGCTTTCTAATCTCGTAAAGCCGCTTCCTCACCCCCCGCAGATTTTCCAGGAACCACACCTCGTCGGTTTCGGAGACGGGGATGGAGCGGTCAAACTCCTCCCAAAAGCTGGAGAGGTTCTGAAAGTCGGCCCCCGTGGGAATAAGACGGTACAGATCTCCAAAGATATCGGCGTAGATTTCGTTGCTCACCACCACCGAATTAATCTCTCCGCTGCGAACCAGTTTTTCAAGCTGGGAGAGATTCTCCCCCACCAAAATCCCGGAATCCTTCAGCCACTTCGGAAGAGATTCACCGTTCAAATTAAAAACAGCCACGATGCTATACCCAAGCTCGGGGTGGTCTAAAATTTTTCTGGCCAGCTCTATCGAAGCCGCATGCGCTCCAATCAAGACAAGATTATTGGTCGTCCCCACGGCCCGGATAATCTTACTGTAGATAAATCTCCATCCGGAAAACAGCAGGGTAAAAACCACCAGATCCAAGAAAAGATTAGTCTTGGGGGTAATTCCGAAATAGGGAATGAGGTAAAAGAAGAAAATCGCGACGGCAGTATTCACCAGCATCGCTGTCGTGAATTTCCTAAAGAATTCCGCCACATTCCAAATCGCGGCCAAGCTGTAAAGATTAAGAACGTAAAACACCCCAAGCCAGATTAGATAAACAATCGTAAAGGGCAGGAAGTGCTGATCCCAAACGCCGGAACCAAGCTGAGTTCCGTAACGGAACCACAAAACTAGATAAAGGGAGAGGTAAAGAGCAACTATATCTCCAAAAAGTGGCAACAGAACCTTTAAATTTTTACTCATCTTTTTATTTCCCCACTGAGCTTAGTATCATCGCCCACCAGAGCGAAGAAGGGACCTGGACGACGGAGCAGGTACCGATGCTTCAGAAAGTAAACTGCCAAGCCCTCAAGATGCCTCCAAAAGACCGGATTCTTCATTTGAATCAGCACCCCGCTTTTGGTAATCCGCGCTTCCTTGTGGATAATCTCTGCCCGAGGGTTGTACAAAACTCTCCAACCGGCCTTCCACAGCCTTAAGCAGTAGTCCATATCTTCAGGGCCGTAGAAAATTCTATCATCGTAGAACCCAACCCTATCCAAACAAACTTTCCTGATTAACTGGCAAGCTCCTATTACGTAACCCACGTAAGCAGGGGACTGATGATCCCAATTACGGTATTCTTCTTTAGAAAGAAATCTCCGAGCAAGCTTCTCCGGCAACCGCCGAAAGATGAACTTACCTAAAACGGTTGGAAACTCCCGACAGCTGTATTGCAGAGACCCATCCGGATAAACCAGCTGTGCGCCACTCAAGCCCACTTCCGAATGCTTATCCATCTCTTCTACCAAAATATCTATCGCCCTGGGTCTAACCTCGGTATCAACATCCAGGACCAAAATATACTCCCCTTTAGCGATCCTTAAACCTTGGTTCCTTGCAGGACCTACCCCCTTATTTTCCGTATTCTTAATTAAAATTATCTCCGGATACTCCTCTTCAATATAGTCAGTTGATCTATCGGTTGAGCCGTTATCAACTATGATAATCTCCCTTCCTTTTAAAGATGTGTTTTTATAAATCGAGGAAAGACACGACTCTAAATCCCTCTTGGAATTCCAATTCAAAATTACTATCGACAACTTTGGGCTCATTTCAATACCCTAACTCCCCTATTTTAGAGGGTAAGTACCCTTGGTGCTTCAACCACGCTGAAGTCAGCCCGTGTCCCCTTTTCACGTTAAACTTAGCCTCGTAACCAAATACTCTCCGCGCCTTC
>BTRF01000024.1:0-10014 GCA_036986255.1 Patescibacteria group bacterium
CAATGCTGCAGTAGGTCCTTTCTATTTTTGGACCAGTTAGATTGAGAAGAGTATAAAATAGAAAAGATGGACGTCCTAAAAATTCGGGAGGACTTTCCTTTACTGCACACAAAGATAAAAGGCCGACCGGTCGTTTATCTTGATAGCGCCTGCCAATCCCTAAGGCCGCAATCGGTTATCGGCGCTGTTAGTGATTATTATCGGAATTATTCGGCCTGCGGAGGACGGAGCAGCCATACGCTGGGGGAGCGGGTAACGGAGAAGTGCGAAGAAACCCGAAAGACGGTAGCCCAATTTATCAAGGCTCGGAGAAAAGAAGAGATTATTTTTACCAGAAATACCACCGAGGGGATAAATCTGGTCGCTCACTCCATAGGATTGAAAAAAGGCGATGTGGTCTTGATCACCGATAAGGAGCACAACTCCAACCTAATTCCCTGGCAGGTTTTGGCTCAGAAAGCGGGGATAGTCCTCAAAATAGTTCCCACTCGGAAGGACAACACCTTTGATTTGGAGAGATTTAAAGAGATGCTGGATGAGCAGGTTAGGCTAGTCTCCGTGGTGCACACCTCCAATTTAGATGGGGTTACCTTTCCCGCCCAGGAGATAATTAGGATAGCCCATCGGCACGGAGCCAAGGTTCTTCTGGATGCGGCCCAGTCGATCCCCCACCGGGGGATTGACGTAAGAAAGCTGGATGTCGATTTTCTGGCTTTTTCGGGCCACAAGATGCTAGGTCCTTCTGGAACGGGGGTTCTGTACGGCAAGTACCGCCTGTTGGAAGATTTAGAACCTTTTATGGTTGGTGGAGATACAGTGAAGTACTCCACGTACCGGGGGCATAAGCTTTTACCCCCTCCCGCCAAATTTGAGGCCGGCCTGCAGAACTACGCCGGAATTATTGGTCTGGGGGAGGCAGTTAAATACCTAAAGCGGTTGGGGTTTGAGAGGATTATCCAACAGGAGTATTTGCTGAATGAGCTAGTCAGTAAAGAGATAGAGAAGATTCCCGGATTGGAGATCATCGGACCCCGGGACCCGGCTTTAAGAGCGGGAATTATCTCCTTCTATGTGAGAGGAATTGATCCTCACCAGATTGCTCTGGTTTTGGATGAGAGTGCCTGCATTATGGTTCGCTCCGGCCAGCACTGTGCCCACTCTTGGTTTGCGGCGCACAAGATTCAAGGATCGGTTCGGCTTTCCATATATTTTTACAACACTGTGGAAGAGGCCGAGGTTTTTGTGGGAAGCTTAAAGAAGGTTATCCGCACCCTGCAGTAATTTTATGCTTTGCTTAATCGCATTAATTGTTTTCTCCGTTTTAGGAATTTTCAGTGCTACCCATCGCCAGTTGGCCAAAGAGGCCTTTAACTGTGTTTTCAGAAGAGTTACCCTGAGGCCGTGCGACACGGGATTTGATCAAAAAATAAAAGGGAAGATTATAGGTAAACTGTTGGCTAAATCTCCGAAGCTGGCCAGGGGAGCCCACCGTTTTTGGGAACCCCTCTCGTGGGTGATGGTAATTTTGTTCTTCGGCTCTCTGTTTCTCAGCGGGAGGAGCGTTTACAACTTGGTTAAGTTCAAGACCTGCGATCCTGCCAACCCCCAAAGCTGTATCTTAGACGCTCCGGAGTGCTCCCCTTCCGAGCATTGCCAACCCTGCAGCTGCGGCGTGGCAGAGTCGGAGTGCCAGCCCCCGGAATACGCTCCTTGCGGAGGGGAGGAGAACTGCGACTGCGATGTAAGCTGTAAAGCTAGTCCTCCCTAAAGGAGTTCTCCTTACTTTATCTCGCTGAGTCTGACCACCCGGTCTTTGCCGGTCTGCTTGGCGTGATACATCGCTTGATCAGCCTGTTTAATAAGGCTTTCCAGACTGGGATTTTCCTTCAGTTGGGCCACTCCCACGCTTACCGTAACTGTTAGCTGAGGAAAATTAGGGATCTTTACCCGGCTTTTAATCGCTTTTCTTATCTCTTCGGCCTTTTGATAGGCGTCTTTTTCGCCGGCGCCAACCAGAGCAACAATTATCTCCTCCCCTCCCCACCGACCGATAAAGTCTGAGGTTCTTAGTTTTTCGGAGATTACGGCGGTGACAAACTTCAAAATTTTGTCTCCCGTCTCGTGGCCGTAGGTATCATTGATTTTCTTAAAGTTGTCGATATCAAAAAACAGAATTGAGAACGCATCAATGACAAAATGGGTGCGCTGTTCCGGGTTTTGGGCGTGAAACTTAGCGTCTTCAAAAAGCTTCTGGGCCAACTCCGTAAATCCCTTGCGGTTGAGGAGTTTGGTGAGAGGATCTTTTGTGGTCAACTCTCGAAGCTTTTTAATCTCCAGGTCTTTTTTCAAAAGTTTTTTCTTTAACTGCTTTAGTTCTTCCATCTTTTTCAGTTTCTCATATTTTGGTTTTGGGTTATATTAATCTGGCGCTATGCACGGAGAATTTACGGCCCGAGTTTTGAAAGTAGTAAAAACCATCCCAAAAGGTACTACCCTATCTTATAAAGAGGTTGTCCGGTTGGCTGGCAGCCCTAAGGCGTACCGAGCGGTGGGAAATATCCTGAATAGAAACTGCGATTCACACGTTCCCTGCCACAGAGTGATCAGGTCCGATGGGGAAGTAGGCGGTTTCAACAGGGGAACAAAAATTAAAGTTCGAATGCTGCGTGAAGAAGGCACGCTATAATAGGCTTAACCACGTCTGACGTGGTTTGACTGCGGCGGTAGTTCAGTTGGTAGAACGTCTCCCTTCCAAGGAGAAGGTCGCCGGTTCGAGTCCGGTCCGCCGCTCCAATTTGTAGGGACCGATGCGGGTTCTTTTGAGTTTTGAAATATATCCTCCCAAACCTAGTTTTTCTCCCAAATCGTGAGCAAGAGAACGCATATAGGTTCCTTTGGAGCAGCTTACCCGCAGATGGACTTTGGGAAGGGAGGTGGGGGAGAACGGTTCGAAGTCCAGCAGTTCAATCTTTTTGATCCGGACTTTTCTCTGGGGCAGCTCAATCTTCCCGATCTCTCCTTTTCGGGCCAGCTCATAGAGCTTTTTTCCTTTAATTTTGACGGCGGAGTAGGGGGGGACGGTCTGTTTCATTTCGCCCCGGAAACTTTTCAGCGCTTCGGCAACCCTTCTTTTGGTGAGATCCCTGAGATTTTCTCTTGGGACTTCACTAATTACTTTCCCATCGGCGTCGAAAGTGTTGGTTTCTCTTCCAAAAGTAATTTCGATCTCGTATTCCTTATCCAACCCCAGAAACTCCGCCTGCCTTTTGGTTGCTTTCCCTATCAAAATGATTAAGAGCCCCGTGGCCAGGGGGTCCAATGTTCCGGTGTGTCCTACTTTCTCTCTGGGGTAATCTCGGCGAATTCTATTAACCACATCATGGGAGGTCATCCCTTTTGGTTTGTCGATTAGGAGAATCTTTTCCATAAGGCTATTCCTTTTCCTACTAATACCATTAAAGGCTGGTACCCCCAGTAGGATTCGAACCTACGGCCTACTCCTTAGAAGGGAGTTGCTCTGTCCACTGAGCTATGGGGGCATGTTAAATTGCTAGCCCTGTTCAACAGGGCGCCGAAAGGCACTGCTCTGTCCACTGAGCTACGAAGGCTAGTGATGGTGCTCCCGAGAGGACTCGAACCTCTAACCTCACGGTCCGAAGCCGTGCGCTCTGTCCAATTGAGCTACGAGAGCTGGGGTGACCGATGGGATTTGAACCCATGACATCCTCCTCCACAGGGAGGCGCTCTACCGCTGAGCTACGGCCACCACTTCGTCACTTCGTTCCTCAGTGTAAACTGTCTTGCTCCTCAGTGTAAACTAGCCCACACCGAGCGAAGTAGTTTACATCGAGCGAAGCAAGATGGTACCCCCGGAAGGATTCGAGCAGTCGTCTAGGGCGACTACCCACCTTCGGTGCGTTCATCGACTCCCCCTTATTCCGCCCCGCCTGGGGCGGGACTAGCGATACTGGTGGGCCATCCAATCGCGGAAACGAAAGCGATTGCTAGGTCCACCTCTGGTGGGCCGTACAGGATTCGAACCTGTGACACCCCGCTTAAGAGGCGGGTGCTCTAACCACTGAGCTAACGGCCCACGAGCATCGCGTCCGAGGCGGGTGCTCTAACCACTGAGCTACGAGGGCTCCTCACTATTATATAACAGCAGAGCTATTCCGAGGACAACCAAACCCTCGCGGCTTCCTAACCTATAATATTTGACTTTATCCTCCTTGTCTAGTAAACTATGGGTTGCCTGAGTAGATTTTAGGCAACTTGAGCACTTCCTCTTGTTGCCCGGCCTGCTTAGGCCTTATGCTTTTTAGAAAGATTCAAAATTTTTTCCTTGAAAATAGCCCGCTTCCGCGGGTTGTTTATACGTTGCCTAAGGGACGCGACTATAGATCGCTAGCTTTTTCGCTCTGCTCAAAAGAACGCGACTATAGATCGCTAGCTTTTTCGCTCTGCTCAAAAGTATCTTATTGGGCTCGGCGCAGGAGCTGGCTGTATCTTTATGCCTTTTTTATCATTCTTGCTCCTTTTACTCAGATAAACATCGCCCACGCTCCTTTGGCTCAAAAGCGGGTTGAGGCCAAAATTGACGACCGAATCGTCAAGTTGAACTCCTTCCTGAGTAAATACAACTCTCCCATGGCTTCCCGGGCGGGGAAATTTATTGCCGTTTCCGATCGCTACGGGCTCGACTGGCGCCTTCTTCCTGCTATTGCGGGAACCGAATCTACTTTCGGAAGGAGAATCCCTTATGGTTCGTACAACCCCTTTGGATGGGCCAACGGAAAGTATCGCTTTACTTCTTGGGATCAAGCCATCGAAACGGTTGGGAAAACTCTTTACGAAAAGTATTACTTGAAGGGTAAGCGGCCCCTCACTGTTGAGCAGATGGGAGAGATTTATGCTGTTTCGCCCCGCTGGCCCCGAAGCGTCCGCTTTTGGATGGAAAGAATTGAGGGTTATCGGCTCGCCAAAGTAGTAGTGATAAAATAAGTGCGGAAGATCGAGCGTACCCCGTGGGCGGGTGGTGGAACGGTAGACACGCGCGGCTTAAGACCACGTGGCCGAAAGGCCGTGAGAGTTCGAATCTCTCCTCGCCCACCAGAAACGTAGCCGGGATCCTGCTTCGCAGGATGCAGACGGACGCGACTCGCCAAAGCGAATCGCTAGCCTCTGCAAACTCGCTACACTCATTTGCAGAGGTGGTGGAACTGGTAGACACGCAGTCTTGAGGGGGCTGTGCCGCAAGGTGTGGGGGTTCGAGTCCCCCCCTCTGCACCAACTTTAGTTGGTAGTTTGGTAGATAGTAATCATTAGCTGCCTCAACTCTGCTTTGCAGGGGTATTTGCCCACTTGTTTCTTCCTCACAGAATTTAACCCGAACCGAACGGTTCTGGGCCTCGTGTGCACTATTGACATTTGACGGCAGGTCAGTTAAAAAGAGTGAGTCCGTTCTTTCTGATTAGAGGGGGAGGTGATTTTGATGGAGGAGAAAAAAAAGCCCAACGTTTGTGTAGAATGCGGGTACGAAGGTTCGGAGGAAGATATCTGTCCGGAGTGCAGCGGGTCAATGGTCCCTGCTGAGGAGATAGGGGAGGTGGAATCCGAAGAGGCTGAGGAGTAAACCAAGTGAAAGAAGTGACAGAAACGCAGATAAATCGGGACGGTTCAGAAGTTACCCTTGTTGTAACTATTCCCGCAAAGCAGGTTAAGGAGGCCTTTGCGCGCAGCAAGGCCGAGGCCCTCAAGGGAGTGAAGGTTCACGGCTTCCGGCCCGGCAAGGCCCCTAAAGAGATTGCGGAGAAGCACTTAGATGAAGATGCCCTAGCCCAGTCTTTGTTTCAGGAGCTTGTTCCCCCTGCTTATGCCCAAGCGGTTTCCAAAGAGGGGTTGAAGCCCGTCATTCCCCCTGAGGTAACGGTCAAATCCTTCCAAAAGGACGAGAAGCTTGTTTTTGAAGCCAAAACGGCCGAGCGGCCGCCGGTTGATCTGGGAGACTACCTAAAAGCGCTGCGCAGTTTAAAAGGGGAGGTTATCTACGGACCAGAAGGCAAACCCCTCAAGGGGGAGGTTACCGCCGCTCAGGTTTTAGATAAGCTGCGGGAGGCGGTTAAAATCAATATCCCTCATGTTCTCATTGACTACGAAGTTAAGCGGATGCTTTCTTCCCTTATAGATCAAGTTCGCTCCCTGGGGATAACCGTTGATCAATATCTTTCCTCACAAGGGAAAACTGCGGAAGGAGTTCGGAAGGAATACCACGAGACGGCAGAGAGGAATCTGAGGGACGAATTCATTTTATCCGAGGTTGCCGAAGCGGAGGACATCAAAGTTTCAGAGGGGGAAATTGAGGAGGCGATTGAAGCTACTCCAGATGAAAAGGCCAAATCTTTTCTAAAAGAAGAGCGGGGGAGGTCCTACCTTGAGGATACTCTCCGCCGGCGAAAAACCATCGAACGTCTTCTTACAGTCAGCAAGAAATAATAGGACGTGATCTTGCGATCACTAGCTATTAACTAGCTTCGCTAGTTAGTAGTGCGGTTGGTTTTATTGCCTTTACGGCTCTTATTGGGTAGTATTTAGTTGTTATGCCTGCATATCCTGTTCCATTTATTGTTGAGCAAACGCCCCGGGGTGAGCGCATTTCCGATATATTTTCCCGGCTTTTAAAAGAGCGTATCGTCTTCTTGGCCGGACCCATCACGGACGCGTCCGCTAATGTAATCATTGCCCAGCTTCTTCTCCTCCAACAGCAAGACTCCAAAAAAGAGATTAAAATGTATATCAACTCTCCGGGCGGATCGGCCTATGCCGCTTTTGCCATTTACGACACCATCCAGCAGCTCCAAACGCCGATCTCCACTATTGCAGTAGGAGTTACCGCATCGGCGGCGACCCTCATCTTGGCATCGGGAAACAAAGGGAAAAGATCTGCTCTTGCACACACGCTGATCCATATGCACCAACCTTTAGGGGAGGCGGGAGGACAGGCGTCCGACATTGAGATCACCACCAAGGAGATTTTACGCTTAAAGGATCTCTATGCGGAAACGCTGGCCAAACACTCCGGGCAAACGAAGGCCAAAATCCTCAAAGATATTGACCGCGACGTTAACATGACTTCTGAGAAAGCTAAGGCGTACGGGCTTATCGACAAGATCATCAAGAAATAGACCTTATTTGCCATTTTTTCGCTTTCCGTTTATGATTTAGTTTGGGCATGTTGGATAAGGGTGGTTAGCTCAGTTGGCTAGAGCGCCTCGTTGACATCGAGGAGGTCATAGGTTCGACTCCTATACCACCCACCACCTCCCTCCCTTCTTAATTTGCTCTACGCCATTTCCGTGGTACTATTATAGGCAAGAACTTCAAAACTAGCTCGTCGAAAGGAGTAGGGCAATGAATAAGAAGGGTGCATGGCTCGAGATTCTGCTCCATGATTTTGGAGCTATCGGAAGCATCCTCTGGCTTCTTATACCTTTTATTCTGCTGACTGCACTGGGCTCTTTTGCCGCAATGTTTTTCTTCTTCAAGGAAGGCTTGTTTATCTCCGCAGTCTATGCGCTGTTTGCCGCTTTTGTGGTGATCGTTCTTATTTTAGGGGCTGGCAAGATACGGGCCGGCGATGATCTTGATTCCTTTATGAAGCCGTCCCGCGCCGAAACTCTTGAGGATCGGCGCCGCGAAGCTCGTGAAAAGCTTCAAAAGATGCGCAATGAAATGCTTCTTGTGCAAGCGCGCAAGAGCCAGACGGACTTCTACGTTAAGGGCCTGATCGTTTTTCTCTACATGGTCGCGTATGTGCTCGTCCTTAATGTTGTGTTTGGGGTTTACCCTTCGCAGGCCTTCTTTGTTCCAATCCCGGCGTTGGTAATCATCTGGGTAGTTCTTCTGCTGTTTTTGTCTAGGTCGCTCATAATCCTGCTTCTGGTAACGCTGACCGGTCTTTCGGCCGTAGTGTCCGTGATGGGCCCGGAGGTAATCCTGCAGTTTCTGCCGTATCTCCTAACTATCCCAGTGTTCATGTTTATGAACTTCTTCATGCTCTTTGGGCCGCTGATGTTCTTCAACATCAAGCAGATCCAGATCGTTAAGCCCGGAGAGGGGGAGTGGGGAATCACTTTCGACGAGATTCGAGGGCAGAAGGAAGCCATCAAGCAAGTTCTCTCCGACTTGAGTGTTTTTTTATCCTCAAAGGAAGAGAACGTTCTCTTTCGGGAAAAAGGTATCCTGATGGTTGGGCCTCCGGGAGTTGGGAAGACCCTTACTGCCAAGGCCATCGCTACCCATCTCAACGCTCCTGTGATCTTGACCACCGGATCCGCGTTTATCTCCACCTTCGTGGGGGTAGGCATCATTGTAATGATCTACCTCAAGTACATGGCCGAGTCTCTCTCCAAGGAATTCAGCAAGTGCGTCGTTTTCCTGGATGAGGCCGAGCAACTCCTGCAGCGCCGTGCCGGCATGCAGGGTGGCGAGGGAGGAGCGGGGAGCGGAAGGAATAGCCGCGTTGATTTCTACTCGCTCTTTGATTACGATGAGTTTGGAGCGGTTTCCCATTCCGAGCTGGTCTTTGATACATCTTCGGCTCGCCGTATCTCTTGGGAGCACAAGTTCCCCCAACCTCCGGATCGGCATCTTATCATCGGAGCAGGGGTAGGAATGGGAGGGGGAATGGGGGCAAACATGGCCCTGCCAGTCTATCTTAACTGGCTGGACGGGGTTCCTGCGCCTCCTTTCATAGAACGGCTTTGGCGCAGCAAGATTAACCAGCTGCTGGATATTCTCTTTCTCCCTTCTATCATCAAGTTTCGAGGGAGAAAGGTTCAGCTCCGCGTCCCGCGGGCTGCACCCGAGGAGCATCTGGTCTTGCACCTGGCCGCAACGAACATTCCTGAGATAATCGATCCGGCCATGCTCCGACCGGGCCGTTTTGGCCGGGTGGTTCAGTACGTGCTCCCCGGTGAAGAGGAGAGGGCGGATATCGGTGATCTCTACTTCGCTAAAGCGGGGGAGATGGACATGCTGCACCCCGAGTTGAGAACACCGGAGAAACTGCGCGAATTTGCGCAGGCTTCTGTGGGATTCTCTCCGGCTCAGATCATGCAGGCCGTTTACGGGGCGCCTGCCGTTCGTAAAGCCCATATCGGACGCCTTAAGCAGCTGGCCGAGCGGGTTGAGGACGAAGAAGAGTTGGATCATCGTGAAGAGAGGTTTTGGAACAAATACCACGATGAAATTGGCCAACCAGACTGGGACCGGGTGTGGGCAACCTGGGACTCTTTAACGGAGTCTCTGCGCACCATCCGGTACGGGTTAGCTAAGCCAACCCGAACTTCCCAGAGGCACCGGGAAACAACTGCGGTTCATGAATTTGCGGGCCACCTGCTTCCCTTAAGAGCTTTTGGTTCGGAGTTTTTGAAGCCGACGATTCTTTCCATTATGCCTCGAGGGCAGGCTCTCGGAATGGTTGCCCACGTACCCATTGACGAGCACGACCCCCAACCCCAAAGGTTCTGGGAAGCGATGCTTCGCGTAATGGTTGGGTCCGTAATCGCCGAGCGAATTTTCTTTACGGACAGCATGCCGGGCGTAATCACCGATCTGGAGAGTGCTACCCGAATGGCCGCTAATATGGCGGGCCGTTTCGGGATGGTTCCGCGGAAATGTGATGCGGACCAGAAGGAACGCTTTGTCCAAGCAGGGCAGACGATTCTCTTCTCCGCCGGTATGGCCCCAACGGGGATGCTGGGGGTAATGGATCCCGCTATGGCGGTTCTTTCCAATCCAGGTAAGTTGGAAAGCGTCTGTCTTTTCCTAGGACAGGCCTTTGTGGATACCTATCGCCTCATTCTCAAGAACCAGAGTCTTATCGATCCCGTGGTGGATCGTCTGCTCGACGAGGATGAGATTATGGGTCGAGAGTTGGACGAGCTTTGGGATGAGCTGAAAGCGGAGGTTAAGCCTCTGAGAAAGTCCGACAGCGAGTGGCCCGCCGCTTTAGTT
>BTRF01000025.1:0-9112 GCA_036986255.1 Patescibacteria group bacterium
AGGTCAGTCCGCAACCCTTGGTAATACGCTAAGTACTCGTTCTGGCAGGATGTATCTAACTATGAGAAACTCCGTAATGTTAGATTTCTTTAAAAATTTTACAAAAGCGGGTTATGATCCGAAAGCTGTTGCTCGTGTTGCGAACCGAACTTTTAACGATGTGGCATGGAAAGAAGGTATTGCTCCTGCCGCTCTCATGTTGAATCTATGTAGGCGGCTCGGTTTTAAAGTTTCCGGCTTTGAATCGGGTGATAATCTCAATAAAGAAGCTCAAATCTGCCTAGTTGCTGTAATACGGGGTTTTTATGACGGAGTGCGGCAATCTCTTGATCAAATAAAGGTGTTAGACTAGCTTGAGTGCAATTTTCCATTAACCTTTGGCAATAGCTACCGAAGGGATCGGGTAATCTCCAGTCTGTTCCAAAACCGCCCAGTTCTTCAGATCAATAATGATTTGGTTCCAATGGCGAACTACCTCCACCACCATCCTACGCTGAAGCTTCGGGTGGCAAGCCATCTACCTTATTTTTAAGGAGACTGGGCAATCGGCGGGAGAATCTTGCTAAACTATCTCAGGCGGTTTCCTCTGAAATGGTAGAAAAGAAGAGTAGGAACTCCAGAGCACATCTTACACTCCACGGGAAGGTTCAAAATGTGGGCCTGCGGTTTTTTGTTCAGCGCAAGGCCTCCGCCTGCGGTCTTCGTGGATGGGTTAAAAACAGCGACAGCTGCGTTGAAATCATTTTTGAAGGCGATAAAGGTAAGATAGAAGATTGCATCAAGGTGTGCCGCAAGGGGCCCGTGTTCTCCAAAGTAGAAAAGGTTGATGTTAAGTGGGAGAAGCCTGCCGAGAAGTTTACCCGTTTTGAGGTGAGGTAAATGCCCCGCATTTATGTGGGAACCTCGGGTTGGAACTATCCTCATTGGAAGAAAGTTTTTTATCCCCCCGCTCTTGCTCCTCATGACTGGCTCTCTTTTTACGCTCAAAAGTTTCCAGCCGTGGAGGTAAACTATTCTTTTTACCGTCTTCCCACTTCCTCTACTTGCAGGAGATGGTTCGAGCAGACTCCGTCTAGCTTCCTCTTTACTTTGAAGGCCTCCCGCTACATTACCCACATTAAGCGTTTGAAGGGCGTACAGGGGGCATTGGAGCAATTTCTCGAAAGTACTAAAGAGCTGAAGGGCAAGGGAGGGCCGATTTTTTTCCAATTGCCCCCTTCTTTCAAAGCGGATTTTCTTGTGTTGGAGAGTTTCTTAAAGCTGCTGCCGAAGGGCGGGAGGTTTGCTTTCGAGTTTCGCCACCCCTCTTGGTTTACGGATGAAGTCTTCTCCCTCCTAAAGAGATATAACGCAGCCCTCGTCGCTGCTGATTCCCCCCGTTATCCTTACCGTGAGGTCCAAACGGCCGATTTTTTCTATCTTCGCCTTCACGGGCACAAGGTCCTTTATGCTTCCAAGTACAGCCCCTCCCAGCTTCATAAATATGGAGAGAAGATTAAAGGATGGGGGAGAGGGGGAGACGTTTTTGTCTTCTTTGACAACGACGCCTGCGGGGTTGCCGTTCAAAACGCCCTCGAGCTTGGTAAACTGGTCGGGGCTTGAGATTGCTATTATATTCTAGTTATGTCCGATTCAAAGGCGTACATCTTTCGTAAAGAAGAGCTTAAGTTGAACCCCTACATCTTCCGGGCCAACGATATCCGAGGCATCTTTGAAAAAGATTTTGATACTGAAGATTCAAAGATGATCGGCCGGGCTTACGGAACTTGGTTGCTGGAGAAAGGAAAAGATAGTATTGCTTTGGGTATGGATAATCGTCCTTCCTCGCCTGAAATTCATGATGCGGTTTTGGAAGGATTGCTTTCCACGGGAGTAAATGTGTTTGATCTGGGACTGGTTACGACTCCCATGAGCTACAGTGCTCCCGTTCTGATCGGTTGCGGCGGAGCCGTCATGATTACGGCGTCGCACCTTCCTTCGGAGTGGAACGGGCTAAAGCTTTCCTTTGAAGACCGGACTATCTTTGGAGATGAAATTCAAGAGGTTCGCAAGATCACGGAGCGTCGGAAGTTTAGGAAGGGCAGCGGCAGCGCAGAGAAGTTCGAGTTTGGGGAGATGTACCAAGCGGCCTTGCAGAAGAGCATTGAAGAGCTGGCCCAGATCTCCAAAACGCCCAAGAAGCGGCGCCTGAAAGTGGTTGTTGATTCTGGGAATGGGGTGGCAGGCCTCTACGCTCCCAGGTTCCTGCGCGATATCGGTTGTGAGGTAATTGAGATGTATTCTGAGCTGGACGGGACTTTCCCCAACCGTAATCCTGATCCGACGCTCGGTCCCAGCATGCTTCCTGCCATTAACCGCGTTAAAAAGGAAAAAGCGGATTTGGCCTTTGTTTTTGATCCGGATGTTGATCGAGTTAACGTTTGCGACGAGAAGGGCTTCGTTCTTTGGGGGGACGGGATCCTACTTCTCTTCGCCCGCGATATTCTCTCTCGCCACCCCCGGACGGAGATTCTATACAATACCCAGTGCTCTCCGGCCGTGGAAGAGGATATCGTTGCTCACGGGGGAATTCCCGTGATGGTTCCCACTGGCCACTCCTTGGTTTTAAACGAACTTCGGTTTTACGGCGGGGTTTTTGCTGGAGAGTATAAATGCCATTTCTATTTCTACGACCACTATTATGGATTTGATGACGCTCTCTATGCGGCCTTGCGGATGGTAAAGATCTTGGAGAAAACCGAGAAGCCCCTCTCCGAGATTATGTCCGATGTTCCTTTTTATCAGGCCAGTGGGGAGATTGAGATTCCTGTTTCGGATGAGAAAAAGTTTGATATACAAGAGAAAGTCAAAAACGAGCTCAGGAAGCGCTACTATGTGAATGAGATGGACGGGGCGCGGGTGAAGTTTAGGGACTTGCCCAACACTTGGGGATTGATGCGGGCATCAGGAACCTTTCCCAAGTTGGAGGTTTTTACTTGGGCGAGAGAGCGGGAAAATATGCTTAAAGCAAAGGAGATCCTGTTAAAGGAAGTGCAGAAGTACCTTTAGTAGCGAGCGAAGCGGCCTGCCTTTCGGGCAGACAGGCCGTAGGGTTCCGGCGTTTGATAGCGTCATGAGAGATAGGTGATAATTAGGTTGATCTGAAAATGCCATCAATATCGATTCGAAAAATTGAAGAGATGAAGGATGTTGCTTACCGTCCTGAGGAGATTAGAATTCCGCCGGAGGAAGCGGCTTACTGGGTTATTCGAAATCCCGGCCGAAACTTAACTATTTTCCCCTTTTATCGTTTGGGGGGCGGTGAGTACCCCAAGACTTACGGGCATTTCCACAAACCGCCTTATGCAGAGAACTATCAAGTGCTCTACGGTAAGGCCGGGTTTCTTCTTCAGAAGATGGTCCCTCGGAAAGCTCGGGGTAAAGGGCGGATAGCGGAGATAAGATTGAAGATTCTGGGTCCGGGAGAGCGGTTTACCGTTCCGGCCGGTTTTGGCCACATTATGCTTAATATGGGGGACGACTATGTAGTTACGATGGATGATCACGATCCTCGTCATTTCGACAATGACTACGGGCCGGTTAAGGAAGCTCGGGGACTTGGCTACTTTATCGTCGAGGATAAGGGGAGGTGGAAAGCTATCCCGAACTCTAACTTTACCGATCTTCCCTCCCTGGAGCAAGATGTCTAGAGACGAGCTGCATGGATACTCCTCTAAAGAGGCGGAAAGAGCAAAGAGGCGCGAGAAGAAACGTCAGCCCAAGATGCGGATCTCCGGCCGGAGTGTTTTGGAGTTGGCAAGGATAATCTCCGCCCGGAGTTCTGCTCCGGGCGGTGCAGGTAAGAAGAGGCGTTCGAAGCGGAGGAAAGGCTGAGATGAGAACTTTAGCATTTCTAAATGAAATTGGGGTTGGGGATGCGGATTCCTTTGGTGAGGAGGCGGCTGCATTGGGGGATTTGGTACAAGCCGGTTTTCCTATTTCCCCCGGTTTCGTGCTGCCCTCGGCTTCTTATGCGGAGTTTTTAGCGGGGAAGAGGGTAAAGGGTATTTTAGCTTTGTGTGATTCCAGCGATCCGGATGAGTTGGGTCGCCTCCTTTTTGCTATCTCTCTGCCGCCGCGGTTGGTGCGGGAGATCAGGGGGTTCTATCGTAGTCTTTCCGGCCCGCAGGATACCGTTGTGTCAGTTCGGACGGTTTACTCCGAGAAAAAAGTGGGAAGCAGTGAGGCCCTTCTTGCAGCAGTAAAGCGGTTTTGGATTGATCATTTGGTGGCGATTTGTGGCCGCGGGCGGAACGTTTACAAGGAGCCGTTGCCGATTTTAGTTCAGCAGGAGACCACCGCGGACGTTTCCGGTCGTCTTTCTACTTCGGCACCTGAACTTGGCAGCTCAGATTTATGCCTTGTAGAGGTTATTCACGGGGACGGTAAGGAGAGAATTGTTTTTGAGAAGGGAACGGGGAAAGCCGTAAAGAGAATTGTTTCAGGTCCAGTGGGGAGCCCGACTGCGGTGGAGGAGCTGACTGATCTTTCTTCCTGGGCGGCCAAGATTGAGCAGGTTCTTGGGGGAGTGTATCTTTTAGGTTGGCGGAGATATCGGGGCGAGTTTGTTTTCGATCGGATTAAGAGGATTTTTATTCCGCAGGTGCGGGGGACCGCTTTCGAACTTTGGATTAAGGTTGAGGAAGGTACTCCTAAGACGGTGGAGGGAGCTACCGGTTTCGTTGCCGGTAAAGCCGGCCAGGCTGTTGAACTGGCTAAACAGTTTCCCAACCGCAAGGTCCTCCTCTTGCTTGAGACGGTTGATTTTGATCAGTTAGATCAGTTTAGAACGGGTCGGCATAAGGTTGGTTTGAAGAATCTTCATTTGGGGCTTCCTCCGGTTAGGACCATAGATGGCCTGCGGGAAATCAAACGCCATCTTTCCGGTGAGAGGATTCAGCGGGGACCTAACCTTAAGTTTTTATTTAGGGCCTTCTATCCTTCGAATGTAGTCCTTTTGGAGGATATCTTGGAAGCCGGTGTGGATGGAGTAATTTTGGACGAGAAAGCCCTTGCGAAGGGGTTTCTGGGAACTAAAGAGGCCGTCGAGCCGGACGAGTCTCTGCTTTGGGTAATCAAGGAGGCCGGCAGGAAATGCCGGGCGGCGGGGGTGGATCTGTTCTACCTCGGAGATCGTGCGAGGAGTTGGATCTTGTTTGAGTTAGTGCGCTCCGGGGTAAAAGGAATTATCGTTCCTCAGCGGTACCAGACCGAATACGCAGAGGCGCTTCAGGAAGCGGAGGTGGAGAGATTATCCGCCCATGGGTGAGGCGATCGCTTCCTTGGTTCTTTTGGTCCGAGATATTACCGTTACTTTAGGATATCCCGGAGTTTTTCTAGCGGCTTTTTTGGAAAACTTCTTTCCCCCCCTGCCTTCAGAGGTTATCTTTCCTTTTGTGGGATTTGTAGCCGGAACGGGGCAACTCAGTTTGTGGGGAGTGATTTTGGCGGGTACTTTAGGTACCTTGGCGGGAGCGGCGCTTTGGTACGGGCTCGGATACGTTCTGGGCCGTTCCGGTTTGAAGGTTTATATCGATCGCTACGGGAAGGTGTTGAGGATAACTTTCAAAGATGTGGAGCGGGCCGAAGATTGGTTTGCCCGTTATGAGGGTCCGGCGGTATTTATCGGTCGCCTGGTTCCGTTGATTAGAACGCTGATCTCCATCCCTGCCGGGATGGTTCGGATGTCTAAGGGGAGGTTTTTTCTCTTTACGTTCTTGGGGTCTTTCCTGTGGATCGGGTTTTTATCTACGGCTGGGTTTCTTCTCGGCGAACGCTGGGAGGAGATATCAGGGTTGATGGAAAAATACGAGTTGTGGGTGGGGGTTCTTTTAACCGCCGCTACCGTAGTTTTGATTTGGAGGTTCTACCGGGATCGCCTTGGGCGGCCCGCCAGAGGCGAGGCTCGCCGGGGGCGGCGTGGTAAGATTTAGTTAGCCAAAAACGAAGATAAAGGAGGAGAGATATGGACGAGCATTATCAGGTGCTTGTGGCTCCAGATCCTGAGCTTTTGCTTGACCTTTTTTCTGAGGAGCTGTTTAACAAGATTGTTAGTACGAAGCTTTGCCTGGTTGTGGATGACGATGGTACTATTTCGGACTCCCATCCTATGTACATCAGCTGGTTGGCCCGAAAGCTGAAGCGCCCCATCAATCCAAAGGACAACTTCCGCTACGATTTTTTGGATATTGATCCTCAGGCTTTGGGGATGCTTAAGGCCTCCGTTTTTAGAAATGCCCGCATGCATCGCAACCTTCCCGTGATTGAAGGTGCTTCGGAAGCACTGCAGGAGATTGCCGATGCTGAGGTGGCGGTCATTATCCTTACCGCCAGACCCATGATGCGGTCTATGGTGAAGGCGACTCGGGCCCATAAGGAGAAGAAAGGTATTCCTTTCGACCTGCTGATCTTTTCTCGTCGAAAGAAAGAGATTGTACAGGTTTTGAAGCGTTTGGGTTGTCATGTGGTGGTGGTAGATGACGATCCCAGGGTTGTGGCGGAAGTTTGCGATCTTGCCAACGTAACCGCCGTGATCTTTGAAGCTCCATACAACCGCCGCCTCAAGCGTCGTCAGGCGCGGCGGGTAAAAGCATGGGTGGAGGTGTTGGAGATTGTTCGAGAGTTGATTCACGGCCGCGGATAGAGATATGCGCGGCCCTTTTTTTACTTTGTGAGCTTCTTCACTAAAAGACGTTTGCCCAGCGTAATAATCACAACCGCCCCGATAAGGATTGCCAGTTCGGGTAGTCCTAGGGGGAAGTACAGGGGTCGGACTATTTTGGTACCCTCTCCTTTAGAAGATAACTTTCCTCCTTGGAAGTCCTTTGCCTGGACGGTTACATCCAGTTTTTCCTCTCCGCGGGTGAGGGCGTTCTTTGGCGACAGGGTTATTTCTTTAATCACCTCCGCCCCCGGCGGGATCGTTCCGAGGTTAAAAGTGGTTGGGTAGGCGCTCAGCAGGCTGCTTTGGACGGATAGAACGGCGGCGAAAGCACTTGTTTTACCGGTGTTTTTAACTCTGATGGCGGTATTGACGGAAAAGGGGGCCACGGCGTAGGGGGGGTACTTAACCTGAATATCAAACTGCGGTTTTTCATTGATAACGTTGGTTTCGTCAGAAAAGGAGACTTGGACATCCTTCTGATTGGGATTGGTCTTGTAGCTCCCGGCCGGAAGCGGGTATTCGGAAGATTCCCCCTTGATAACGAAGGTCAGATGGGAGAGATCAAAAGCGGTAAAGTAGTTGCTCCCCGAGGTGGAGCCCCAGGTAGGATCAACCATCACCCATCCGAGAGAGGGAATGTAGGTTTGGGGCCAGGCATGCAGAACATCCCCCCCTTGGATGCGGAGGGAAAGGGGGCGGTTGGTTTCGTCGGAGGTGTAGGCATACCCGTTTATTTCGCGGGTTGGAACCCCTAAGGTTCGTGCTAAGGCGACGAATAGGTCGGTATACTCCATGCAGACGGCCTTATCGCTTTGGTCGAGAGAGGCGAGAGCCCCCAGGCGGATCAGCTCTCCAGTTTCAAGTTTGCTGTAGTCGTAGGAGAGTTTGTTGGTGACGAAATCGTAGATTTTCTCCAGGTTTTGGGCGACCGAAAGTTTGGGATTGGTGATCTGAGCGGCTTGGGCTTTAATTTCAACCGCATCCGTTTCCCAGTACTTTTGAGACCCTGTATATTTTTCGATCAGATCTGACGGAATTGCATCAATCTTCTCTTGACCAAAATTCCTTTGGGGATAGAAGAGGGCGATGTATCCCTCCCAAACCACTTCTTTTTTTTCAAAAGGTCCAAGGTTGTAGCGGGCCAAATAGTTCCCATCTCCATCGGTACGGACGGAATCCGGAGCGGGGAGAAGATTTTTTTGCACAATTTGCTGGTATCCGGGGACATCCGGGGGAATGGCAATCTCGGTATACCCTAGGCTGATGGAGGGGTTTCGGAGATGGTAGGCGAGGGAAAGTTGATAAAGCTGGAACTCGCCAAACGCCAACCGTGGCGTTCCTTGAAGGAGGTCATCCTTGCCGTAACTGATAATTTTTCTGTCTTTTTCTTCGCGTTGCGAGGCGGGGGAGGGAAACTGGAAGACCGTGGGTCCGAAACTCTTGGGAACGGAGATCGTAAGGGTATAAGCAGAGACTTTATCCAATCCAGAGATTTTGAGTAGGTCCAGCTCCCAAATTAACCCGTCTTTGCGGATCAAACTGGAGAAGTCGTAGGAGACCCCGAAATTGAGCTTATTTCCCTTTCCGACTATTCTGGCGTTGAATTTGAGAGCGATGTTTGTTTTCCCTTCTTCCCGGCTAACTTGGGGAGTCAATGATCCGTCTTGATCCCAAGCCGCAATATTCTTGGGCTCCTCGCTCCCAATGGTGAATTTGTACTGGGAGACAAAGTACTTGCTGGTGCGATTCTCAATCGTAACGTTTTGGGTTACTCGAACATTGCCATTTTCCTTGATGAAGTAGAGGGTATTGTAGGAGGTTTTGAAGTCTTCGACGGCAAGAACTTTAGAGGTGGTCAGAGGCGTTAGGATTATGAGAGCTAATAGAGTGAAAACGGTTCGGAAAGATAGCTTATACATCAGAAAGATGGTAACATAACTCTCGTTAGATTATGGCTAATTTTTTGGGAATTTTTCGAATCCTTATCTCCCTGCTTTTGGTTCTTCTGATTTTGCTGCAGGGGGGAGGAGCGGGTTTGTCGTCGGCTTTTGGAGGTGGGGGAGGGGAGACTTTTCGGACCCGCAGAGGGATGGAAAAAATTCTGTTCTACTCGACGATTGTTACTACCGTTTTGTTTGTTCTAGCTCTCATGTCGGCATTCTTTATTTAGCAGTATGTGGCGCTACTTCTTACTGATTTTGTTCCTAAGCTTTATTGGGGGGTGGATGATTCTGAGGTTCAACCCAAATCCTGTTTTTGTGGAAGGAATGGTGGGCCAGCCGGTGGATCTGATTCCCGGACAAGGTCCTCGGAACGGCATTGATGAGGTACTGGAAAAGCTGTTGTTTAGATCTCTTTTTGCTTACGATCAAGAAGATCGGATTGTCACCGATTTAGTTGAAAGCTATT
>BTRF01000026.1:0-8951 GCA_036986255.1 Patescibacteria group bacterium
TCATAGGAGACTTGAGTAGCGATGCCGGCGTGGTCCGCCCCGGGAACCCACAGGGAAGGGTCGCCCAACATCCGATGATACCGAACCATAATATCCTCCAAGGCTACAAAGAGGGCGTGACCGAGGTGGAGACGGCCGTTGGCATTTGGGGGAGGCATAATAACGGTAAAGGGTTTCTTTTTGGGGTCAGTTTTAGGAGTAAACGCCCCCGATTTCTCCCACTCCCGGTATATCTTCTTCTCCACTTCTTGGGGCTTAAATCTCTTATCCATCATGCCGTCAGTTTACCCCAATTCTACTCATAGGTGTAAATTTTCCCATGGTACTCACCTGCAAATAGGGGGCGGGCCTTGCTGGTGGGGCGGAGCACATAAAGATCGGAGATTCCGCTGATCGTTTTAGCGGCGATGTACTGATTAAAAGCGGGCCGCAGCTCCTCAACGGCCACCCCATGGTCCCCAATTTTCTTCTGAACCGCCCATACCCTAACCGGGTCGAGGGAGCCGTAAGAAAGAAAGATGCGGTCCCACTCCCGGCCCTTCAAAGCCGAAAGGGCCCGGGAGAGAAAGAGAGAAACCCCTTCCGGCGTGTAAGGAGGATCAGCAAAGACAGCATCAAAGGAGCTTAAAAGGCGCTTCGGTAAAGGGTTTTTCAAATTGTGCTCTACGGTCGTGACGACGCCTCGGCTTCCTTTTTGAACAACATCCAACACGGCTGGATCAACATCCAAAACCCAAATTTCGGTGTTCTCGGCAAAAGGGAGACAGGCCAAAGAGGTTAAGTCGTAGTCCCCAAGGAAGAGAATTTTTGCATTAGTCAGAAATCCGCGGGCGGCCAAGAGATGGACTCTCTCACTGAGAGTCTCCTCAGTCACCCCAAACTGATCCAACTTCCTCTTCGGCTGAGGACGGAGAGAAACGAGAGAACTTTTCTTCACGATTCTAGGATAGCGCAAACCTTTGTCCGCCGCCAGGCGGGGAAGGGCTACTGCTCCGGCTGAGGAGCGCGGCCTTCGAGCTGATCAATAGTCGCTTGAGCGGTTTTGAGGGCGGCGGCGGGCTTCCTCCCCGCAAGAACGTCCCCAATGGCTTGCTTAAAAACATCCTCATAGGAAGCGTTGCCGGAGAAAGCAGCCATCTTACCCAAAACCCCAGCCGGAGCCCCTGCGAGGAGCGGACCTAAAATAGCATCATCAGAGAGAGTCGTCCCTAAAGATCGTAAAGCGTAAGGCTCCCCAAAGAGGCGGTTCTGAGCGGCATTGGAGAAGAACTTGCGCTGCTGCTCCTCACGAGTGAGAAACTCCAAAAGCTTCCAAGCGATTTTGGTCTCTTGACTGTCCTTGCTAACCCCTTCCGTCCAAAAAGTAGCCCACTGAACTCCCTCCTTGGGAGCGGAAGGAAGCTGGGGAGGAAGCACGGCACCAAACTTTAGTTTAGGGTTAAGATTGGCGATATCGAGAGCCCTCCATGAGGGGCCGAAGACCATCGCAACCTGTCCGTTGGCAAAAGCGTTGATTGAAAAAGGCAGAGTCGCATCCCAAACCCGATCCTTCTTGGCAAAATTCACATAAAAAGTGAGAGCGTCGGCGCCAGCTTGGGTACCCAGCTCCGTGAGAGGGTCAACCCCGCTTTGGGCCAAAAGGAGAGAGAGAAGGTCAGACGCATGGGAAACATTACTGGCCGTTCCAAAAGCGGCACCGGCCTGGAGTATATTTCCTTTTTCCGCATCATTTTCCTCCCATTTAGTCAGCCTAACCGCTTCCCTTCTAAAATCTTCCCAAGTCTTAAGCTTCTCGGAAGCTTTACCGTCTTTGAAAAACTTTTGGTTGTAGAAAAGGACCAGACCATCATATTCAAGAGGGATGGCAAAGATATCTGTCCCTACTTTGGCCGAAGAAAGCGCGGCAGGATAGAAGCGGACGGCATAATCTTCCTCGGAAAGGACACTCGTGGGAAGAGGGCTAAGCTCATTCTCAAAACTGCCCACCCATGAGCTGTGTAGACGGAAAATATCCGGACCCGTTCCCTGACGGAGCCTGGTCAAGAGGGTTTCCTTGTACTGCTCAAGCGAGCCAAAAGATCTCTTTTCATAATTAATAGTCAACGTTACCCGCGGGTTTTCAGCCTCGTAAGCTTTAACAAAATCTGCAATAAGAGGATTGACCACATCGGCATCCTCCCAAAGTCCCCAGTAGGACAGCTCCACCTGACGCTCGCTCAGGCCGAAAAAGGAGCCCACCAGCGGAAGGCGGGAGAGATCAAAAGAGAGGAAGCTCACCGCCAGAAAACCAAGGAGCAGAATAATGCCAATGATGAAGAGCGGGCGGATGAGACTGCGGATCCTCTCCAACCTATTTCCTCCTGCGGACGGACCTCCTGCCGGAATAACCTGAGGAGGAGGAGGTGCGGGGGGTGGAGGCGGGGGTGGGGCATCAGGAGCGGAGGGAGATGGAACCGGAGGAGGAGGTGCGGGGGGATTTAAACTCGTTGCTCTCGGCTTAGGGGGAGGCAGAGGAGTGTCTTCCGCTACAGTTGGGGTAACCGGGGCGGGAGGCGGAGAAGGTGCGGGGGGTGGAGGGGAAACGGGGGAAACCCTTCCAACCCCAGGATCACCAGATGATGCTGGAGAAGGAGCGTAAGGAGATCCGGATGCTGATTCTTTTAAAGGGTCAGGCAGTTTTTCATCCATTATTTATCAGAATAGCTGAAGGAAAGTCCCAGAGTCAAACTCAAAACGAACAGCCCCTGCGGGAGGGTGTAGAGATAATGGTCAAAGAAGCCCAAAAACACCAACTGGAGAAGAGAGATGGTAAGGAGGAAGCGTTTGCGGCGAATAGTCTCTCGGAAAGCCAGTACTAAAATAAGCAGGAAAAATATTAAGGCCGGTCCCCCGCTCTCGGAAGCAATCAAGGCAAAGATATTGTGGACGGGTTGAAGGAAGAGAGTCAGTCCGGAGGGAATTCCAAAATTAGGAAGGGAAACGGTAAAAAGCCCCAGACCGATCCCGACGAGAGGGCGAGAACCCCACATCTCCACAGCGCTCCCCAAAAGTTCCCAACGGCGGGAGACGGATAAGCTGCTCAGGAAATTACTCTCTACCAAGCCCCGAAAAGAACCGCCTCCGGCAAATCCTAAGACTCCTAGAAAACCTCCCAGCGCAGACAAAAGAGCCGTACGCGAAAAAGAGACCAGTACGCCAGCGACGGAGGCAAGGGAAGAAAACCAGCGCTTTCCTGCCCAAAACCAGACGAAGAGGATGCTTAATACTCCTCCTAAGACATTGGGATGGGGGAAGGTTCCATAGGGACGCATCACCTCCCGCCCCCAAAAAGAAATTTTTGCCACCCCCGCCAAAGACGGTTTAAGGAGGGGTTCCCCCAAAAACCAATATCCGAAAATATGACGTTGAAGAAAGAATTGAAGAATGGAGAGAATAGAGACCCAAAGCACCCCCGCCCCCAAAAGCCAAAGGATAGGACCCTTCTTCTGCCAGCGAATGTTCTCAGCCACCCAGAAGCCAAAGCCCAACCAAAGAGCAATTTCGGCAAACCTGATCGCGGAAACAAGGGGAACAGCGCTTAGAAGAACCGAAGGGAGTAAAGCCAGCAGAAAAAGAATAATAGAGATAAGGAAACTCTTGTTTTGAGGTTTTTTCCAAGCACTGGTAACGAGGATTAAAAGAACCAAAACTTCGATCAGGTAGATCGAGGGAGAGAGGTAGTCAATTAAGACCCCCTTAACGTAACTTTGGGGGAGGATAAAGCTTTTGGCTAAATTGGAGGGAAATAATATTAAAACTAAATAAAAGGTAAGTAGTGTTAGTAGACTAAGTGGATTGGTGGATAAATCCTCACCGCTTCTGAGGATAGTGCGTGATATGCTGTGGAAAACTTGTGAAAATCTTTGGAAAGATTTAGGATATTTCACTCTAACTATATTCTGTCAGATATTTTCAGAGATTTCTCCCAAAGATTTCCACGTTGAGGGTGTTGATCTGATTACGGAGGGTGGGGTTCTCCTCAACCTCCCCTTCAATTTTTTTGATTCCGTGCAAAATTGTGGAATGATCCCGCCCGCCCAGCAGGTCCCCAATTTTTTGGAGGGATAAGCTTCCCATGCTTCTTAGGAGGTAGGCGGTAATTTGGCGGGGTCGTACAATCTCCTTGGCTCTTCTTGGGGATCGGATATCCTCCGGCTTAACGCTAAAGCGTTGGCAGACGGTTTGGATAACTTTATCTGGGGAGACGAAGACCGAGGAAGGAGGTGCACTCCGAACGATATCTTCTACCAAGTCGGCCGAAGGAGGAACGTTTTGTGCAGCGGCGATAGTGATGAGTTGGTTTAGAAGCCCTTCTAGCTTTCGGATGCTTCCCGAAACTTGTTCGGCGAGGGCCAGAAAGACCTCTTCCTGAATGGAGGCCCCTTTCTCCTTAGATTTGCGGCGGAGGATTTCGATCTTCATGTCGAGGTCCGGTTCTTGAATATCCGCCACTATTCCTCCAGAGAAGCGCGAGATAAGCCTTTGCTCCAACCGAGGAATTTCATGGGGGTGGCGGTCAGAGGTGAGAATAATCTGTTTGCCGGAGAGGTACAGCTCGTTGAAAGTGTTGAAGAATTCTTCTTGAGTAGCTTCTCGTCCGGCCAGGAATTGAATATCATCGATTAAGAGAACATCTACGGAGCGGAACTTCCTGCGAAAGCTTACGGCGGAGCGGCGATTTTGGATGGACCTGATTAACTCGTTAGTGAACTGCTCGGCTGGGGAGTAAAGGATTTGGGCGTCCGGCCTCTGTTGTTTAATAAGATTGCCGATGGCATGGATGAGATGTGTTTTTCCCAGTCCCACCCCGGAATGGAGGAAGAACGGGTTGTGGAGGGTTCCCGGCTCCTCTACCACGGCTTGGGCCACCCCGACCGCAAGTTGGTTGGAGAGACCCACAACGAAGTTTTCCAGAGTGTAGGAAGCTACCAGCATATGCTGCTCCGAGGTTCTAAAAATGGGTCCCAGTTCTTGAGGTTTGGAAGGGGCGATCTTCTTTACCTCGAAGGATAGAGAGCATTTCTGTCCGGAAAGGGTGTTGAGGGTAGCGGCGATCACCCCGCCGTAGCGGCTCTTGAGATGTCCGGCGGAGAGGCGGCTGGGGCAGAGGATTTTGGCGCGGCTCTTTTCAAGGGAAGCCAACTCCGTTCCCGCAAAGAAAGTGCTAATCGTGGCCTTGGAGAGTTCCGTCTCCAAGCAGGAAAGTGTATTTTTCCAAAGCTCTTTTTCACGCATATGATTTGAGCGGCAGGCGGCGCCCGATTTGGGCATTAAAAGTAGGCAGGGGGAAAGGCAACAGATTTAATCTAAAAAAGTAGACCGGGTACTGTCAATATCATTTTGAGGATTTTGGATTGTGTTATAGTGGAACCCCCGTAGATTTTAATGGCGGCGCCTCCGCGTGCGGTTTATGGGGAGAAGGTTGGGAGAGTGGTTCTTCAGGGTTGGGTATGGAGACCCAAACTCCGTATAAAGGATTGGAGAAGGAGGGTTATGTCATAACCTTATAACTTAAGGAGTAAAAGGTTTACTCACGTGAGATTGACCAAAAATTGACTGTATTGAACCAAAGAGATTATGCCAAAACGGACATATCAGCCTAAAAAAAGGAAACGCGCCCGCACCCACGGTTTTAGAAAGAGGATGAGGACGCCGGGTGGCCGGGCCACAGTAAAGAGACGGCGTCAGAAAAAACGAGCGCATCTGACCCCTTAATGCTTCCTAAAGAGAATCGCCTTTCTTCAAGTTTTGATTTTCAGAGGATCCGTCGTTTGGGAAGGCGGGGGGAGAGCCCCTTCTTCTCTTTCTTTGTTCTCCGTGAGTACGATCGAATCCGCCCCCCTCGTTTCGGTTTTGTGGTTTCTGCTAAGGTGAGCAAGAGGGCTACGAAGCGGAACCGTATTAGGAGAGTTTTGCAGGATGAGGTGGGAAGGGCTCTTCCTCGAATCCAACCGGGAGTATCAGGTGTTTTTTGGATGAAGGCGAGGGCCTTGCAGTCTGATCCTCAAGAGCTTAGGGCGCAGGTACGGAAGGTCCTGCAGAAAGCTGGAGTTCTCCCCGGCAGAATGGAATAAAATAGAAGGGTAAAGAATAATGAAGAGAATCCTCTTGAATATCATTGCTTTTTATCAAAAAACAATCTCTCCGGATCACGGGGTCTTGGGCAGGGCTGTCTTTGGAGGCGCCTGCCGTTTTGAGCCCACCTGTTCCGAATATACTCGCCGGGCGATTGAAGTGCAGGGGGCGTGGGGAGGAGTTTTTTTGGGGGTGAAGAGAGTTATACGCTGTCATCCCTTTGCAAAAGGCGGTCTTGATCCCGTTCCCTCCCCCGCTGTGAAGGAGGAGCGGGAAGCTGTGGAATTATGAGTCTCATAAGTCTTTGGAATAACCTCCTTATCGCCCCCCTTACTACGGCCCTTTTGTTTTTTTACGAGACCTTTGGGCAGAACTTGGGGATCGCCATCATTGTCCTCACTCTCGTTCTTAGAGTGATCCTCTTTCCCCTTGCCCTCCCCGCCCTTCGTTCAGCGAAGCTTCAGAAAGAGATAAAACCTGCCTTGGATAAGATAAAGAAGAAGTTTAAAAAGGACCGGCAGGGGCTCGCCAAGGCTCAGATGGAGCTTTTTCGCAAAAAGGGGGTCAACCCTCTCGCCGGATGTCTGCCCCAGATCATCCAGCTGATTGTTCTGATCGCTTTATACCGCGTTTTTATCGACAACCTCACAGGAGGAGGATTTAATCCCCAATTTCTGATTTGGGATCTCTCCCTGCGCGATCCTTATTTAATTCTCCCCATCCTCGCCGCCGCGGCCCAGTTTCTCCTCTCGCGAATGATGCTGCCAGGGGTTTCGGAGGAGCACGAAGCTGCCCATAAGACCAAGGAGAAGGAGAAGGATTTTGCCGCCGCTTTTCAGAAGCAGAATCTTTACCTCTTTCCTATTTTCACCCTTATTTTAGGTTTTCAGTTTCAAGCAGGTTATATGCTTTACTGGTTAACCTCCACAGTTCTTCAAATCTTTCAGCAGTGGTTGGCGGTGCGGATCTTGTGATAGTCTTTAAACAGACAAGGCGCTTAGATTTTTTGAAATACTTATGCATAAAATGCCTGAACTCGAAGTCTTTTTAAAGGAGAAAACTGAGGAGATCTTAACTCAGATGGGATTGCCGGCCGGCATTTCGGTGAAGCTGTCTGCCGAGCAGGCCCTGGTGGAAATTACGCCTCAAAAAGAAGAGGATACTCCTCTTTTAATTGGGTTTCACGGCCAAACCCTTGATGCCTTGCAGACGATTCTTCGGGCGGTGGTCTTTCGGAACCTTGGGAAAGCCCCTGCGGTTTCGGTGGAGGCAGGCGATTACCGAAAACAGCGTGAAGAGGAGCTTCGCCGCCGGGCGTTGGAAGCGGCGGATAAGGCCCGCTTTCTCCTCAAGGAGGTCTCCTTTCCGGCGATGCCTCCCCATGAGAGAAGGCTTATTCATATTACGCTCTCTGAGGAGAAGGGGGTGCGGACCGAGAGCCGGGGGGAGAGGAGGGAGCGCCACGTCGTCGTCGTTCCGGAAGGAGGTTCAAAAGCATGAAGGTAACCGTTTTGCAGGAGAACCTCTTGCCCAAACTCTCCGCTGTTTCCCGATTTGCCTCCGCAAGAGCGGCTCTCCCGGTCTTGGAGAACATTCTTCTTTCGGCCGAGGAGGGGGTGCTTAAGCTGAGTGCAACCGATTTGGAGATTGGGGTTCGGACGAAGGTGGGTGCCAAAGTCGAAAAAGAGGGGGCCACCACCATCCCGGCCCGGCTTTTGGGAGGACTGATCAGCAATTTACCGCCGGGCAAATTGATTCTAACGGTGGAGAAGGATATCCTCACCGTGGAAGGGGAAGGTTTTTCCTCCAAGATCAACGGCCTTCCCTCCTCCGAGTTTCCTTCCTTTGCCGAGGAAGGGAAAAAGCTTTTTGACATCTCGGCGAAAGAGCTCAAAGAAACCGTCTCACAAGTTTCCTTTGCGGCTGCTCAGGACGACTCTCGTCCTATTTTGACGGGGTTGATGCTGAAGCTGGCGGGAGGGGTTCTCACCGTCGCCGGAGTAGACGGGTTTCGATTGGCGGAGAAGAAGCTGAAGATGGAAGGCGAGGACTTCTCTATTATCATCCCGGCCCGATCTTTTGCCGAGATGGCCAAACTGGTTGATGGTGAGGTGGAGGTTTCGCATTCAGAGGATGGTCAGCTTATCTTCCGCACCCCCGACTTCCTCATCTTCGCCCAAGCTTTGGAGGGCGAGTTTCCGGACTATGAGCAGATTATTCCCCTGAATTTCGAAACGAAGATTCATTTTAGCAAGGGGGATCTTCAGAAAGCCGTCCAGCTTACCTCGGTCTTTGCGGATGGAGGGGTAAGCATCGTCGTTTTGAACCATAACCCCAAGGGTAAGGTTCTCGAAGTTGCCTCGCAGGAGGCCGAAACGGGTGAGGCCAGGACGAGCGTACCCATCTCTGGAGAGGGGAAGGAAGGGACGATCGCTTTTAACTCCCACTATCTCGCCGATGCCCTAAATGCTTTACCCGGCGATGAGGTTAATCTGGCCCTCAACTCGGCCCTCGATCCGGTTCTCTTTACCGTTCCCAAAGATAAAGACTACCTGCATGTGATTATGCCGGTTCGACTGCAGGGGTAACTCTAAATCTCATCTCCGCTACGATTTTTCTTCCCAAACCTTCGTTAATCTTTCTGATTATCTCCTTGGATTGAAGGTAGAGTTCTTGGGTGTGCGACGGCGAGGGGGCGCTAATTATCAGCCTTCCTTGGCGGAAGGAGACCATCCGGGCCCATGGGGGAAGGGTCTCCTGACAGTTCTTTTCAACTGTTACGGCCAGAACAGCCGCTTTGATCGGCCCCCGTCTTAAGGATTTGTTTAAAACGTCTT
>BTRF01000027.1:0-8476 GCA_036986255.1 Patescibacteria group bacterium
CCCAACCCCTCCCCGCGATGAGCTCCCGCAATGAGTCCCGCAATATCCACAAACTCCACGGTAGCAGGTACCTTCCGGTAAGGACGCTGCCAATCCCGATTCTCCCCCACAATTCGGGCAAGGATATTAAGCCGGTCATCCGGAACCGGGACCACGCCTACGTTGGGCTTTATCGTCGTAAACGGGAAATCGGCCACCAAGGCCTGCTGCTTCCTCAGAAGTGCATTAAAAAGCGTGGATTTTCCAACATTCGGCAGGCCTACTATCCCTACTTTAAGACTCATCGTCTTCGAATTACTTTACCAACCTGGTCGCGGGCGTGTCCGGTCTTTACAAACCTCAGCCAATCGGGAGAGGGCTTCTTCCCTTTAGTGGTCAAAATCCTCACTACCTCCCCAGTCTTGAGCTGGTAGTCAAGAGAAACTATTCTTCCGTTAACCTCAGCTCCCGAACACTCATCGCCTACTCGCGAGTGGACGGCGTATGCAAAATCCACCGGCGTGGCTCCCTTCGGCAACACTTTTACATCCCCTTTGGGAGTAAAGACAAAAACCTTATCGGGAAAGAGATCAAGCTCTTGTCCCTTTTCCCAAAGAACTAAACTCCTGATCAAAGAGATATTCTCCCCTGAGGAGCCTTTCCCCTCCTTATAGAGGGGGTGGGCGGCTAAACCGTATTCGGCTACCTCATGCATGACCCTCGTCCTAATCTGAATTTCCACAAGATGCCCGTCCACAGATAAAACTGTATGAAGGGACTGATAACCGTTAGGTTTAGGATGGGCGATGTAGTCATCAAAAAGCTCGGGAATCTCCTTCCAAAAACTACGGGCGAGATCAAGCACTCGATAGCACTCCTCCACCGTACCTACCAAAACTCTCAACCCCAAAGCGTCGTACGGTCTTCCCCCTGCCTTGGCTTTGTAACGAGGAAGCTTCCGGTAAACACTGTAATGGTGCTTCGTCCGACTGTGAATCCGAGCACTCACCCCTTCCTTCTTAACAGCCTTTCCGAGCTTCCCTCTCGCCTGCTCTACGACCAACTTCATTTTTTCACTCTCTTTCTGCACAAGCCGTCTAATCTCCCGGCATTCTTTCGGCTGAAGAATGCAAAAGGCGAGGTCCTCAAGCTCACCTTTAAAGTGATAGAGACCTATGATCGCCGCCAGCGGCGCCCAGATATCAAACACCCTTTGAGCGGCCGCTTTCCGTTTATCTTCAGGAATTACTGACGAAGTGCGCAAGTTATGAATCTTCTCCGCCAAGCGGATCGCCAAAACGCGGGGGTCGCGGACGGTAGCGAGAATAAGACGGCGCAGGTTCTCCAACCTGTTCGATCTGGATCTCCCTTCCCCGGAAACGCCTCGAATGCTCGCGGCTTTAACGGTAGTTAAGCCATCCACCAAGGCGGCAATCTCCTCGCCAAACTCCTCGCCAAGCGCTCCCTTGCCCAAGTTACTTTTCTCCAGGACGTCATGGAGAAGCGCCGCCGCCAGCGTAGTTGAATCCGCTCTGATTGCCGTAAGTATCTCGGCCACCGCAAGAGGGTGCTGAATAAGATCCTCCCCACTAAGCCGTTTCTGCCCCAGATGGGCTACCTCGGCAAACCCGTAGGCCCTGCGAATGAGATTGAGATTCGGTTTCCGATCATACTCTTGATATTTCTTCAGAAGATCCTCTAAAGGCATAGTAAGTTCACTCTAACGCAAAGCTCTTAAATCCCGAATCCTTAAAACAATCCTCTCCTTCCCACCCCACCTCTCAATCTGGGGGGTGTAAACAATTGAAATAGTATCACTTCGTCCAAAACCGCCTTTATCCCCACCCCCAAACCAAATCGCCTCCAGTCCGGGAGCCAAATTTAACTTAAGGTGCTGCTTGCTTCGGCCCACCGTCCTCTCGGAAAGAACCGTCACCCCCTTGGCCACAAAGAGAGGTTCGGGATTTCCGATTCCGTAGGGCTGGAGACTCTCCAATGCGTAAACCAGGTCGTAGCTCAAACCCTCCAATGGAAGCTCTGCATCAATCTTTAAAACCGGGCGGGGGTCAAGGCGGGCTACGGTCTCCTCGGTCTCCTCGCGCAACTTAGCCACAAACTGCTCCAAATTTTCGTTCCGAATAGTAAACCCGGCCGCCGCCTCGTGTCCTCCCACATCCTCTAAAAGACCATCGTAATTCCGTAGAATCTCCACGATATTAAGACCGTTAATCGAACGGGCGGAGCCTTTGGAAAACCCGTCGCCCCGAGCAATAACCACGGACGGGCGGCCAAACTCCTCCACCAGCTTCCCGGCTACCAACCCAATTACACCTTCGTGCCAACTGTCATGATAAACCACAATCAGGCCCGCCTTCCCACCCACCAGCTTCTTAGCATGATCAAACATATCCAAGGTCAGAGCCTTTCTCTCGGTATTAGCAGAGTCCAATAGGTGAGCAAGCTCCCGAGCCTTGGTTAGATTAGGAGTACACAAAAGCCGCAGAGCCTCAATCCCATGCTTCATCCTCCCCACCGCATTAATTCGCGGACCCAAAACCCAGCCGGCGGCGTAACTGCCCAAGGAACCAAATTTGAGGCGAGATACCTCGGCCAGAGCCACCAATCCCGGCCTCTTAGCTTGGTTAAGAACCCTAAACCCGTGGGCCGCTAAGGACCGATTCGCCCCCAGCAAGGGCTGGAGGTCGGCTACCGTAGCAATCGCCACCAGATCCAGCCCGGCCATAAGCCGCTGACTGCCCCTCACCAGTTGACTAGCCAAAAGCCAGGCTACACCGGTTCCGCAAAGACGGGTGGTGTGAACCGTCGCCAAAGCCGGGGGGAGAACTTTGGGCTTAACATGATGATCGGTAATAATTACCTCCACCCCCACAGAGTTGGCGAAGTGCACCGCCTCCCGGGCGGTGATCCCGGAATCAACGGTGATGATCAGCCGAGTCCCCTCCTCGGACAACTTTTTAATAGCGCTGACATTCAATCCGTATCCCTCCCCAAACCGATCGGGAATATAGGGAAGAACATTGGCCCCCAAGCCATAAAGGGCCTGCCACAAAAGGGCCGTGGCAGAGATACCATCCACATCGTAATCCCCCCAGATAGTAATCTTCTCCCGCTCTTTGATCGCTTTCTTTACCCTTTTAACGGCCTTCGCCAACTGATTTAAATTGAGATCGGGGAAGTAACTAGCTAATTGGGTCACTAGATGAGCCGGGTCAGGAGGGTTAAAGAAATCCTCCCGATCCTGAACTTTCCTATTTTCGAGGAGAAGATCAACTACCGATTCCACCGACGGCCGTCTGCTACCTGCGAATCGTGGATTAAGAACGCACCACCGTTTGCTCATAAGAAAAGAATAGCACTCGAACCTGCCTGACGGCAGTCAGAATTTTTATTAGGTAAAATGTGTTATGGAAGCAATTATCCTCGCCGGGGGAGAAGGAAAAAGACTCCGGCCTCTTACCGATCATAAACCCAAACCAATGGTGGAGGTCCTAGGAAAGCCCATCATCCTTCATCAAATTGAGCATCTCAAAAAATATGGGGTGAGGCAGTTCATAATCGCCTGCCGCTACAAATGGGAAGTCATCCGGAATTTCCTAGGAAACGGCGAAGAATACGGCATTAAAGTAAAATACTGCGTTGAAAGCCAGCCGCTCGGGCGGGGCGGTGCAATTAAAAATGCCTACCGTGAAGTCACTGATCAGACCCGGCCAGTCATCGCCACTAATGGGGACAATGTCTTCGACGTAGATGTGAGTAAACTCCTCAAGCATCACATCAGTATGAACTCTCTCATGGCTATCACTCTCGTACCCCTTAAAAGTCCTTACGGAATTGTCGAGATTGACGGCGGCCGGGTTAAAAATTTCAGGGAAAAGATTGTCCTCCCCCACTGGGTCAATGCAGGAATCTACATCCTCACTCCCCAAGCGATCAAGCACTTTCCAGAAAGGGGGGACCACGAAGACTCCACCTTCCCTAAATTCGCCCGAGAAGGGAGAATCGCCGCCTACCTTCACAAGGGTTTCTGGAAGGGAATCGACAACCCCAAAGATCTCAGTGAAGCCGAAAAATTCCTTTCAGGCCCTTGCGGTCGGAAAGATTAGACCAAACCACCAAAAGCGGTGCGGCATTAAAGGTTGAGGAGTAAGTCCCCGAGATTGTTCCCACCAAAAGAGCAAGAACAAACCACTTCAGCGCCTCTCCTCCCAAAGCAAAAAGTGCCACGAGCATAAAGATAATCGTCAAAGAGTTGTTTAGAGAGCGGACCAGCGTCTCCCCCACGGCCTGATTAACCGCCCCCTCCAAATCAGAATTAGTCCTCCGACGGATCTCTCTAATCCGATCAAAAACTACAATTGTGTCATGGACGGAGAAGGAGAGGGTCGTTAAAACGGCCGTCACGAAGAGCGTTCCTACCTCAACCCCCAAGAAATACCCCAGAATAGAAAAGACTCCCAGCAGAACCAGAGTGTCGTGCAGCATCGCCAAGATTGCCACTGCCCCAAAAGCAAAATTCCTAAACCGGTACGCCACATAGGCCAAAATCGCCAACATCGCTAAAGCAACCGCGGCCAGAGCTTTTCTAAGAAGCTCCCTGCCCAACCGCGGACCCAGAGTTTCAAACCGAATCTCCTCAAAGCTCCCTATCTTATCCTTCAGAGCGGTTACCAGCAACCCGTGCTGCTCGGTACTGAGTGGGACCGTTCGGATAATAAACTGATTCTCACCGGAAACCTGTACTTCCGCCGAAAGTTCTTTCTCCTGAAAGACTTTCTCAATCACCTTTTCCAAGCCCTCCGACTTCTCCCTCTCGGTCAAACCCACCTCCCACAGCGCCCCCCCGGTAAAGTCAATTGAAGGATTCAGCCCAAAGAAAACCAGAGAAAGAACTCCCGGCACAATCGCTAAAGACGAGATGAGAAAATATAACCATTTGCGCCGCATAAAATTAATCATCGATAAAAAACCCTCACTAAGGTCCTGGTAACGAAGACTCCTGTAAACAGGGAGATTAGAACACCCAGCCCCAAGGTTAAGGCAAAACCGCGCACCACTCCCGAAGTAACCAAAAATGTCCAATTAAAGGGGTTGAAAAGGATAAAAACCGTCATTAGGGTGGCCAGATTAGCGTCACGAATCGAATCCCAAGCCCGCCCGAAACCAAGCTCCATGGATGTCTTCAAGTCCCGACCCCAGTGCCGCTCCTCCTTGATCCTTTCAAAGATGAGAATATTTGCATCCACCGCCATTCCCACAGAGAGGATAAAACCGGCAATCCCTGAAAGAGTAAGCGTCACCGGAATCAGCTTGTAAAGAGCTAAGGTCAGAATTCCATAGATGGTCAAGGCAATCGTAGCCAGGATGCCCAAACGGCCGTAATTTCCGATCATAAAAAATATTACCAAAGCCAATCCTACGATCCCGGCCGCCACGCTCTTATCCAGGGCCTCTTGGCCTAAAGTAGGGCCAATCTGCCGCCGCTCTAAAACGGAAATGGGAGCGGGAAGAGCGCCGGCATTAAGCTGAGTGACAATCTGACGGGCTTCATCCAAAGTAAAACTGCCGGTTATCACGGCATTCCCTCCGGTGATCTTCTGTTGAACGACCGGAGCGGTAAGGAGGGCCTCGTCTAAAAATATTGCCAGCGGCTTGCCCACATTCCGGCCGGTAATCTCTGCAAACTTCTTCTCCCCTTCCGCTGAAAAAGTAAGAGCGATTTGGGGAGCACTGCTGGATTGATCAAAATCGACCGCAGCTCTCGATAGATCTTTACCCGTCAACCCGGTCTTCTTATCTAAATTCTCCCCTTCCCTAAAATCCAATTGAGCGGTCTGGCCGATCAGGGCGAGAGCTTCTTCCGGAACCGTTACCCCGGGCAATTCCACCACCACTCGATACGAGTCGCCCAAGCGAGAGGTTTGGACCACCGGCTCGGCCACCCCCAAAAAATCTACCCTTCGCTCAATTACCGCTCGGACACTTTCCAGCGCCTGATCCCGATCCTCCTCCGAAATCCCGGACATATCCGCCCCCAGAACAAGCTGCAGTCCTCCTTGAAGATCAAGTCCCTTCCGCAAAGAGAGATCGCGGGAAAACTGCTTCCCCAAGAGATTAAGATCCATTTTTGCCGGCCAAAATGATCCAGCTCCCGCAACGGAAGCGGCTAAAGCAGTCAAAGCTAAAATCAAGAACAGCAGGCGGCGGGGATTTAACTCCATTCTCTTTTAGTACCTAAAGGAAGCTGGCGAGCCGAGGGAAACCGAAAGATGACTTCCCCTTTAACGTAGTTAACCTTAACCTCAACAGGATCGCCTACGCGAATATTTAATCTTTTCACTAACTCCGCCGGCAAAGTCACCGCCGCAGAGTTTCCAGTCCGGATAATTTTCTGTCCCATCCTCCCAAATGATAGCAGACTAACGAACGTCGGTTAGGGCGTTAGGTAATTCTGAGCCCCGGGAGTAAGAATCACCTTGGGCTGAAGAAGCGCCCCAAAGATAAGCGGATCGCGCCGCTTTTTAAGCTCGGTAAATTCCTTCTCCGAAAGGACAGCGTAGTTAATCTCCTGCTGACGGCGTTTCTCCTCCTCCTTAACCAGTTCGGAAATCCTGCGAAGCGGTACGCGGCCCACCACTAAGATATCAATATCTTTTGGCCCGGCCACCCGCCCGAGAAGAAAGGGAATTGAAACAAAAGCAAACTTAACCTCCCCCATCCCCCGCCCAAAAGCAAGCATCCGCCCCAACCCCTCTTCTTTAACCACCATCCCCAATACCTCATTCAAGTAGGGAAAGTCTTGGCGCAAGGAGTAAATGAGACGGTTCTTATAAGGGGATCGGGTCAGCAAACTCAAGCCAACCATATTTTCAAGCTCTCTTCTCACCGCGTTGATCTCCGCTCCCACGCGGCGGGTAATCCCGCGAACATGGTACTTGGCCCCCGGATGAAGAAGAAAGAGCTTGAGGATATCCACCCGCACTTGAGAAATAAAAAGCTGCTTGAGAGCCCTTCCGGAAGAAGACTCGGAAGTTTTCGCCACGGCTTTCTTCCGAGCTCGCCTTTTCGTCTGTCCTGGTTTAATCAATGGCATTACTTTTCCACAGATCGGCTCGGTGAGTGACATACCCTCAAACCATAAGCCAACCTGCTAAATGATCTCACCCCCCTTCAAAGTGTTTTGAGCTTGTTGAATGATCACTTGGAAACTATTTCAACCCACGTCAACCCCCGATTAAACTTCATCTCTTTGCTCGAACCCTGCTCAAAGAAACGCATTCTCGAAGAAAGCAACGCCCGCTTCCAAGTCGCCGGGATCTTCCTACCGTCCCGGTAAAGCACCGCCTTACCGCTGCCGGTGGTGGTATAGAGCCGATGTGAAGTCCCATCCCCCGCCGCGCGCTCAATCATATAAGTCAAAACTACATTCTTAGCGGAAAGCTGTTTTTTCGTGGCCTGGTCAAGGTGCTTCTGCCCCCCTTGCCAGCGCAGATAAGAGTTCGTTTCCCGATCGTACCTCCACTCCACCTTGTAGGCCGATAAATTCCAGAAGTTAAAGGAAAACTTTTGATTTTCCGGCAGCTCATCGTAAGGCCGATCTGCTTTAAACGTCCAACGGGCGAACTTGGGTAATTTATTTGTCCCCGGATAAAGCTTCTCCCCCGCCTTCCAAAGCTTGCCCGTGGAAGTGTAGTTTATATTGGATAGGACGCTTCCGCCAGGAAGGAGTACCTTTCCCCCAAAGGTGTAAGTCGAGGAGCCCAGGCGAAACTGATTAAGGGAGAGAACCTTGTTGGCAGCAATATACGGGTGAATATTGGCTGGACCGGGGGTCGCAGCCCCTCCCACATGGGCATAGTACGCCGGAAATTCTAAAGCCCAGTCCATGAAATAAACCCGGGCGGACCGAACCGGACCCAACTTATCAACCTTCTGGCTGTGAAAAACCGCCAGAAACCGCGTGATTCCCCCCTCCGCTACGGCTTCATAGATAACATCCGCTTTCTGCAAACCGAACTGAAAAGGCCGGGCCCGCTGGTGGTTATCAACCATAACGGCCAAGGGGCGCTTACCGTTCCAAGACTTAGCCCCTTCACTAGAATAAAAAACTCCCGTGAGGGGGTGCGGTACTTCCCTCTTGATGGGGTCGGAGAGAGTGATCAGCGGCTCGCCTTCAAAAAGGCCTACGGGGTTGAGAATGGGAAGAGAAAAATACTTTGAGAGGAGGTAGTACCCTCCGCCAAGAACAAGGAAAAGGGTAAACCAAAGAGTAAGCAAAACTACGCGGCGGTGACTTTTCAACCACCCCCAAAGTCGAGATAGTAATTTACGCGATTGTTTGCGCACTATCATTACTCAACATATCAGGTTTTCATCTTCAGAAGCAACTCGGCAGAAGCGGCTAAAATCGGACAGTTTGATAAAATTAAGCGATGGGTAAAAAAACCAAGAAAGAAAAAGAGGTCGCACGGCTTCGGCG
>BTRF01000028.1:0-8368 GCA_036986255.1 Patescibacteria group bacterium
AGGGAAGAATTGTGGAAGCGCTGGGGGCAAGCGAATCCAAGATTGCTGTGGCCCATCCAGGGGTTGCCGATGATTTTCGGCCGGTGAGGGAGGGGGAGCAGAAACGAGTTAAAGATAAATACCGAATCCGAAAACCCTTCATTCTTTACTTGGGAACGGTAGATCCTCGAAAAAATATTTCCCTTTTGATTAAGGCCTTCTCCCAGCTTAAAAAGAGATCCGATTTAAGTTTGGTTATTGCCGGTAGGAAAGGTTGGCTGTATGAAAACCTTTTGAAGGAAGTTGCGGATTTGGATCTGTCGAGTGACGTGATTTTTACCGGATATATTGCTGATGATGACCGCCCCGGTCTTTTAAGTGCGGCGGAGGTTTTTGTCTACCCTTCCTTTTTTGAGGGTTTCGGAATTCCGGTGGTGGAGGCCCAGGCCTGCGGAACTCCGGTGGTTACCTCCAACACTACCGCTCTTCCCGAGGCCGCTGGGGAGGCGGCCGTTCTTATTGATCCTCAAGAAGTTGGCCAGCTAAAGCAAGCGCTTGAGGATATCTTGTCGAAACCGAAATTAAGGGAGGATTTGGTGAAGAAAGGCTTGATCAACGCCAAGAGATTTACTTGGAGGAGGACGGCCGAGAACGTACTGGAACTTTTTGAAAGGGTTGGGGGGAGATGAGAGTTTTATTTTTCCCGTATTCCGATCTTAATCCTTATCAACAGCTCCTCGCCGCAGGGTTGAGAGATGCTGGTATCGAAGCTTCATTTGATAAAAAATTGTTTCGCCTGAGATCTTTTTGGCCCAAGCCGTCTTTTGATCTTTTGCATTTGCATTGGCTGCCGGGCGATCTGCCCAGGATGCTTCTTCTTCTTTTAAAGCTTACGGCCCTCCGCCTTTTGAAGGTTCCTGTCGTGTGGACCGTGCATAATCTTACTCATCACCAGCGCAGCGGGCGTTTTGATCTCCTGGGCAGGAGGATCGTAGCGCGGGTCTCCAACCTTCTTATCTGCCATTGTGAAAATGCCGGGGAGCTGGTTGCCGGCGTTTTCGGAATTGACAAGGATAAGATTGCGGTAGTTCCTCATGGCAATTATATAGGCGTCTACCCGGGGGAAGCGGGGAAGGCCGCCGCCCGCAGGAAGCTGGGTCTTCCTCAGGACGGGTTGGTTTTTCTCGTCTTTGGGATTGCAATGCGGCGCAAGGGCTTTCCCTCTTTCGTTAAGGAGTTTAAGAAGCTGAAAAGCCCGGCGACCCTGATTTATGCGGGGAAGATGGCCGACCCTGTTTTGCAGAGGCAGTTGGAGGAATTGCAAAAGGGAACTAGCAACATTAAATACTTTTTCGGATACGTTCCGGATAGCGAGGTTTCGGTATTCTTCGCCGCCGCGGATTGCGTGGCCGTGACTTACGAAGGCGCCTTGACTTCGGGGACGATAGCTTTAGCGGCATCTTTTGGGAAGGCGGTTGCGGCTCCGGCAGTGGGGTGCATTCCCGAACAGCTTGATCAGGGAGGGAATCTTCTTTACAATCCTAAGGAGACGGGGGCCCTGCTTAAAGCGCTTGAGCAGGCCTTTCAAGAAGATCTCGAGGCCCTGGGAAGGAAGAATTACGATAAAGTTGAGAAAATGACGTGGAAGAAAATAGCAAGGAGAACGGCTAGGGTTTATGAAGAAGCATTTAATAAAAATATATGAAAATTCTTGATTTAGGCTGTGGGAAAAGAAAGATGTCCGGGGCGGTGGGTATAGACAGCAACCCCCGCTCGGACGCGGATGTTATCCATGATTTGAACGAATTTCCCTATCCTTTTGAGGACGGTGAGTTTAACAGGGTGGTGGCTTTGAACATTTTGGAGCATCTCAAGGAGCCGCTGCGGGTGATGGAGGAACTGCATCGGATCTGCAAATCCGGTGCAGCCGTCCATATCGAAGTTCCGCACTACAGCAGTGTTGATTTCTACACCGATCCTACCCACGAGCATCCTTTTGCCACCCGTTCCTTTGATTATTTGGTAAAGGGAAACCCGCTCTTTGATTTTCGGTACTCGGATGCCGAGTTTGCCAAGCGGGAGGTTCGAATCACTTTTTCGGAATCGGACTGGGGTCCTTTAGCCAAGCTTCTAGAAACTGCGGTTAACCAGTTTCCGCTTTTTTATGAAACTCACCTGGCCTTTATCCTCACGGCTCACAAGGTTATTTTTGATCTTGAAGTTAGGAAGGCCCACCAATGAAGGTTTACGTGGTAACCGAGGTTGCGAAACCCTTTTACTACGCTCCGCTCGAAAAGCTTAAGCAAAAGGGGGAGATTGAGGATTGGGAGCTTTGGAGCTTCCGCACCTTCCGGCCCGCGCTCAAAAATACTCTCATTAAGCTGGGGTTAGTAGAGGGGCGCGAGTACGAGCCTTTGAACCTTAAGGAGTTTTTCATGCGTCTTTTTTTGCCCCTTCGAATGCTCTTTTGGGACAATATTATCTTTGGAATGGAGCCTTTTGATGTAAAAGTTATTTACCCATTAATAATGAAATTTTTGGGTAAAAATATTGTTGAATACACCTCTTGGCCCTACTGGGAAGGGAACTTTCAGCCGCGGACGGGGGTGCCGGGAGTGCGGCTCCTGTGGCGCCTTTTTCTCAGGAATCTCAGGGTTGTCGCCGTTACTCCGGCGGCGAAGAAGGCCGTGGAGGGGTTTGAACCCGCGGCAAAAGTAGCTCAAATTCCCCATTCGGTCGATTTGGAGAAATTTAAACCCCGAGGGTTGAAAGGGGAAACCCTCGGGGTTAAGAAGAGGATGACGGTTATCACCCTGGTCCAACTCTACCCGGAGAAGGGGATTCGGCAGATTATTGAGTTGGCGAAGAGGATTCCGGAGGCCGATTTTGTGGTGGTTTCCCGGGGCGGAACGATGGAAGAGGAGGTTGGGAAGGCGGAAGAGAAGCTGAAGAATTTTAAGTGGGTTGGCGATAAAGGTCGGGAGAAGAAGCTGCGGGAAGCAGACATCTTTGTTCTGGCTTCTTACCGGATTCCTCGTTGGGAGGAGCTTTTTGGAATGGCGGTGGTGGAGGCGATGGCGAGCGGGTTGCCGGTGGTCGCTACCGATAGCGTTGGTCCCCGGGGGATCGTGGAGGAGGGAAAAACCGGGTTTATCGTTCCTCAGAAGGATACGGATGCCTTAGAGGGAAAGATCCGGCTTCTTTTGGGTGATTCTGAGCTTCGCCGGAGGATGGGGGAGCGGAGTCATGAAGTGGCAAAGAGGAAATATAATATTGGCGGCATAACGGAGAAGTGGCTGAGGGTAATCACGGCCTGACGGCCGCAGTTCAGCCAAACATCTAAGAGATGACTAAAGTTAAGGACTCACTCTTAAAATTAAAAAACCTCTCGGTGGATGATATTTTGGTTGGGCTCGTCTATCTGTTCGTGGCTCTTCTTCCCCTGACTTACTGGCCCGTAATTGAGGTGGGATTCACGGTCAAGTTTAGCGAGGTCGTTGGGGTGGCGGCATTTGCTCTTTTAATTCTAAGCCGGTTTTGGCGGTGGGTGCGAAACCCCGAGGGCTTGAAGCTTCCCACCCTGAGGGTTGGGGCGATGGATGTTCTGCTTCTCGGTTTTTGGGTTGTGACGGGGCTGTCGCTGACGCAGGCGATCAATATTGAGAGAGGGGTAGCTTGGTGGCTTTGGCTCTCTTTTTATATCTTCGGCGTTTACTACCTGGTAACCAGCGTAATAAGGGATGAAAAACACCTTCGAGGTCTTTTAAAAACCTACATTTTGGTTGCTGCGGGGGTGGCCGTCTTCGGCATTTACCAATTTTTTGCGGATTATTTGGATCTTTCTTTTACTCTTTTACAGGCCGGCTTTGGTAAGTTTGGCGGTTTGGGATACCCTCGTCCCCACGCTTTTCTTAAGGAACCCCTCCTTTTCGGACACTATCTTCTCGCTCCGGCTTTGTTTCTTGCGGTTTCTTTTCTCTCGAGAAAGGCGGCGTTTTTTAGGCCTTGGGTGGAGGGGCTTCTAACCTTTCTCTTCGTTTTGGTTATTTGGGCGACCCTGTCGCGGGGAGCGGTGGGGGCCCTGCTGGGGGCATTGGTCGTGCTAGCTCTGAGTTACTCGGCTTTTAGAGTTATTAAGGGTAAGAGATTCGCTCAAGTTTTTTCCCCGGTGGGGAAGCGTTTTTTACCCTTTCTCCTCATTCTTGCCTTAGCGGTACCGGCTTACACAGGGATGACTAAGCTGGGCCTTTATTTTGAAGACACTTCTGGGGTGTCGGTGGAGCGGGCCACTCGCCTGGAGAAGAAGCGCGAAACCGCCCTTTTGGAGCAGAACCGGCTCTCTCTCGGGGACCCTCGATACGTTAACTGGAGGTCCGCGTGGAAGATGTTTAAAGAAAAACCCCTTTTAGGAGTGGGGTGGGGGAATTTTGGCCCCGCTCTTACTGGGGTTACGGAAGGAATTACGGGGCATGGTAAAGTCTTTCCTATCGTTAACAATGAACCCCTGGAGGTGGCGGTGGAGAGCGGGATTCTGGGGCTGATTTTTTATCTGGGGTTCAGTACCGTTTTTGCCTGGCAGATGCTGAGGGGGTTGTGGAGATCTGTAGCGCAGAAGCTTTACGCCTGGACGCCGATATTTGCAGGGTTCTTGCTTTCTTTTCTTGCCCTGACCGCTCAGTTTTTGACTTTCTCCACTATCCAAATCGGCCACTTCTGGCTTATTTTGGGGTTGGGGATTTCTGGGTGGAGAATGGCGTCTCTAGAAAAGAAATAGGGCATTACGAATTGGGATGAAAAGATTAAAACAGCTTTTAAAGGCATTTACTCCGAGATTTATACTTGGTCTCTACCAAGCACAGAAGAGAGGCTCCTGGTTTGACCCTTTTTGGCGATGGAAATATAAGGCAGCTAGCGATGAGCAGTGGAAGAATATCTATAACGCACGGTGGGAGCATGACCCTGAGGAGTCGGTGAGCATTGAGGATCTCAAACTAGCCGGTAAATATCTTGATAAAGCTAAAGCAAAATCTGTTTTGGACGTAGGATCGGGGTCAGGTAAAACCGCTATTTTTCTCGCCGGTCTGGGTTTTAAAGTTTCTGGCTTAGATGTAAGCACCAAAGCTATTGACCTTGCAAGAGAGAGGGCTCAGGAGGCCAAGGTAGGGGTTAATTTTTATGAGGGTAGGGTTGGGAAGCTGCCTTTTGGTGATAAATCGTTTGACGCGGTTTTGGCGTTTCATGTTTTAGAACATGTCGCATCGGTAGAAGATGCTGTGAGCGAGCTTGAAAGAGTTGCAAAAAGGTTGGTCCTCATAATTGTGCCTTCTCAAAAACACGATTCTTGGGCGGCCAATTACCATACTCAGTTTTTTGAGAAGAAGGAGGATCTTATTAGAGTTATGAGTTTTGAGAATTTTGAATGCGGGGAGTTTGATCGGAGCCGTTCGGATGGGTATCCCGGAAAGATACTTTTCTATGCTGGGTTTGCTATGTGACTGGGGTTCTTTTCTCACCCAGATTGTAGATCTGTATCAAGTATGCGTGGGCAATAGTGTACACTATCGCACGGCGACTGTTGGGTGGTGCTAGTGGTGGGGGAGTCTGGCCACGGTTTTTTCTAGTGTTTTGGTAGTGGAGAGAAGGAGCTTGGAACGAATGCGGGCGATAGTTGAACGTTGAACATTTAATGCTTTTTCAATCTCATGATATTTTCGTCCGGTTAGAAGCATCTTGGCGATTTGGACGCGCTTGGCGAACATTCTTTCCTCCATTGGAGTGAGGAGGTCGCGGAGAAGGTGCCCCATCTCCTTGGGATTCTGGCTGCTCAAAGCTTTGAAGAGCTCGCTGAGATATTTATCCATTTTATCGGGTGTTCTCCTGGCGACTTTTGGCATAACTTCGGATTAAGCTATCAGTTCCTTGCGTGTAATAGTGTACACTATTACACGCAAGGGGGCAAGGGGGTTGGGTGTGGTAGCAGTAATACGCCAACACTTGCAAAAAAGAACCCCGCTAAGGTGTTTAGAGCACCCAAGCGGGGAGATAGCTAGAAGGACTATATCTTACAATCTCTAGTTTTTAGTGCCCTAGGATTAAAAATAATGCTCTCTTTCCCAAGGCGAGACGTACAGACGAAACTCATTCCATTCTGCCTGCTTCATGCGCATGAAGGCCTCATAGGCCTTAGGGCCTAAAGCTTCGCGCACGACCTTATCGCGGGAGAGTTCTTCCAGCGCTTCTGCCAATGTGGAGGGAAGCGTATCGATGGAAAGTTCCGCAAGCTTAGCGTCGTCGAAATGGTAAACGTCCTCTTCGACCGGATCAGGAGGAGAAATCTCATCTTCGACCCCGGTCATCCCCGCCGCGAGCATTACTGCAAACGCTAGGTAGGGGTTACAGCTAGGATCAGGGAACCTGAGTTCGGCCCGGGTGGATTGCTCCCGCCCCGGTGAGTACTGCGGGACTCGAATCAGCGCCGAGCGGTTGATGTGCGCCCAACAGATATAAACCGGCGCCTCATACCCCGGAACCAGCCGTTTGTAGCTGTTTACGGTAGGGGCCACGACCGCCGAAAGAGCTCGCGCGTGCGCTAGCTGTCCCCCAATGAACTGGTATGCCAGCTGGCTCAGGCGGTAGGGCTTGTCAGCGGGATCGTAGAAGACGTTCTTTCCGTCTTTGAATAGACTCTGGTGTATGTGCATTCCTGAACCATTTTGGCAACGGGAAAGCGGTTAACAAGATAGTGGAGTTGTTAAATTCAGCAGCGAATTCGCAAAAATTCCCCAAAATAACAAAAGCCCGCTACCTCACGATTGGAAGTAGCGGGAATTAAGGAGAATAGGGGTTTATTCTCTTAGTCCACCCTGAAACCGGCGCATCCCCAGAAAATGGGAGGTCGTTCGTGTCTAACCTGCTCAGATGCATGGGTTTACTCAGCTTAGCCAATCCCACTTGACTGGTTAACCCAAGTGCGCAACCTGCCTCCTTGAGCAACTCGATAGTTATACTATTGTAGCTTCCGTAAGGGTAGCTCATGGCCCAATTGATGGGGTTTATGTCGAGAACTTTAGTGAGGAACGAGACGGTGCGGAATATCTCCTCTCGTTGCCCGTTTCTGTCCAGCGTCCCTAGCCAGACATGGTCATACCCATGACCACCAACTTCCATACCTGCCGCTAACATAACACGGAGCTGAGAAGGGTCCATGTATAGCTCTTTCGCGAAGGCTTTTTCATCGTTACTAACATGGTGCGCGAACAGGCGGGAAACTACCTCTCGACGGACATTCTCTGGGAGCCCTCGTTGTAAAATCCTTTTGATGAAGATTATCTCCGGGGGATCAAAACGGTTTCGCCGTGCGTATCTCTCGTATAGTTCTTCATCTGATGGTATCTCGTGTTCTTTCCTAAAGTGTTGTAGTAAGCCGAAAATCTCGCCAACTAGCTGCTGAGCGTTCTCGGACGAAGCTAGGATAAAGTGAACCTTATGCACATCGAGAACTTGGCAAGTTTCTGGAGCTTTTGCTGGAGGGTAGAAGCTGCCCACAATTCCCCGTTCGGCTAGCCTTGGGAAAACGGTATGGTAGTGGTCGGCAAGTCCGTCGTCGAAACTTAACACGCAGGGGTTCGTTGGTAGGGGAATCCCGTTTTGCAGATCCGAGAACAGTTTTTGAAGACCTACAACTGTGTAGTGTTTAGCAATGTAATCTAGTTGGCCTTCAAATTTTTGGGTTGTGAGCCCCCTTATCCTCGGATAGCGTGTCCGTGTCAGATCACGCACGTAATGGTACATTACAATGGTTACTGGCTGGTTGTTTTGGGTTGCCATTGTCAGACTCACTTTTCGAGGTAGGGGAGAGTAGGTCGATCCATATCACAATCCCCTTTGGTGATGTAAAGACGGCTTTGGTCTAGCAAAGACAGCATTCCATCCTTGGCCCAGAGGATTAGGGATGTCGTGGGTGGAATACGCATCTCGATAGGATAAAACAGATTGGGGACTTGGATGTAGTAGTCGTCGGTAGTTGAGAACCATCCGTAGTACCAAAAAATATGCCCAATCTGATCTGCTGTGCAATAGAAATCGCTAAGGTGCGCTCCAACATCTCGGCAGAAGGTTTCCAAAAACCACACAACTGCTGGGAAGGCCTGCTCATCACCGAAAACGTCGATCACATGGACGACTTTAAGCCCGCTTTTGTCGTCTACTCTGATAATCACAGCTGCAGCTTTGTTGCCGAGCCAGACTTGAAAGACTCTGTATTGGTATGCGGGGTGGGAAGCATAACGCCATTCAATGTGTTTTAGGTGGCGATTGAAACAGTTAAAACTCTCATGCAGCGTTTCTGCCAGAGCTTCAACATCCTCAAAACCAATCTCTCTAGACTCGT
>BTRF01000029.1:0-8076 GCA_036986255.1 Patescibacteria group bacterium
CGGGGAATAGGCTACAGATCGGTGGAGGATCGGGAGGGTGGAAAGGTTGGTGCGATTCCTTTGGATTCCATCTTTTCCCCCGTAACGAAAGTGGTTTTATCGGTTGAAGGTACTCGGATGGGGAGAAGAACCGACTTAGATCGGTTAGTTTTAGAGGTTACCACGGACGGGACTCTCAAACCTTCGGAAGCAATAGAGGAGTCGGCTAAGATTCTCCATGGTTACTTTGCCCGGATTGCCGGTTGGGAGAAGCAGCTGCCGACCGAAGGTGAGAAAGAAGATGTGGAAAAAACCGAATCCTCTTTACCGAAGGCGGGCGATAAAGTTCGTAAGACTCCTACTTCCGATCTGGGCCTTCCCCCTCGGGTCTTGAATACTATTGAAGGAGCAGGCATCCGGACGATTGGCGGACTGCTCCAGAAGTCCGAAGAAGATCTTTTGGGCATCCAGGGTTTTGGCGAGTCCGGATTGAGCAAAATTAAGAAGGCGCTTAAAAAGCTAGGTGCTTCCCTTAAGGAGGGGTGATTTATGGCGAGTTCGCCGAACCGTCAAATGCGCCAACTCCTCTCTTCGCTTATCCTTCACGGTAAAATCGTTACGATTGAGGCAAGAGCTAAAACTCTCAAGCGCGAAACGGAGCGACTGATCTCGCGTTCCAAGAGGTTGGATATAGCGGCCCGCCGGCGTATCCTTTCCATTCTGCCGGAAAAGGAAGCTGCAGAAAAGCTCTTTGACCGGATTATTCCTCAGTTTCAGAATCGGGTAGGGGGATATGTCCGTGTGGTTAAGCTGCCCCATCGCCGAGGGGATCACGCTCCTCTAGCTCGAGTTGAATTTGTGGAGGAGATAAAAGAGGTTCCGTCTGGGAAAAAGAAGCCTAAAGCAGGAGAGACCATAGCTAAGGGACCTGCTAGGAAGACCAGTGCAAAAAACAAAAGCAACCAAAGCAAAAGAAGTTAAGAGGAGCTGGCATCTGTTGGATGCTAAGGGTCAGATTTTGGGCCGGTTTTCGACTCGGGTAGCCCAGCTTTTGATGGGTAAGGATAAACCCAACTGGGCTCCCTACTTAGACATGGGGGATTACGTGGTTGTGGTCAACGCTAAGCATATCGCTGTAACGGGAAAGAAGGAGACTCAGAAAGTTTATTACCGCCATTCCGGCTACCCGGGCGGGCTGAAAGCCGAGACGCTGGGCCATCTTCGCCAGCGTCGGCCAGAAGAGATTGTCCGCCGTGCGGTTAAGGGAATGCTTCCCAAGGGGAAGCTGGGGAGAAAGATGATTACGAAGCTTTATATTTACCGGGGGGTCGAAGGTGAGATGGTGGCAAAGGCGTCGGTTAAGGAGGCCTGAAATTATGGAAGCTCAAAAACAGGAAAAAACTAAAGGGCGGTTTTACCAAGCGGTGGGGAGGAGGAAGGAAGCTACCGCTGCCGTGCGTCTGTTTAAAGGAAAAGGCGAGTTTATGGTCAACGGTCAAGCCATTCAAGATTATTTTCCTTCCGACTCGGAGAAGAGTGTTTATGGAGAACCTTTTCGGGTTGCGGAAATGGAGGGGAAATTTCATGGGACCGTAAAGGTGCAGGGAGGAGGGAAGGGTGGTCAGCTGGGCGCCGTTGCTTTGGGGTTTGCCCGCGCTTTGATTGAATTTGACGAAAAGTTGCGCAAGCCCCTTCGCGATGCCGGTCTTTTAACTCGAGATGCGCGTGTTAAGGAGCGTAAAAAATATTTCCTCAGGAAAGCCAGGAAACGTCCCCAGTATTCAAAGCGTTAAGATCTTGAGGAAAGCAGGGATTTATTTCCTAATCCTGTCCTTTAAAGTATAGTAGTGTACCTGCCCACCTCTTCTCTGGCGAACACGGTAGCGCTTAATAGCACTTTTCAATGGATTAAATCAAAGGAAAATAGTTCTTTGTAGACGGGACCTTTTCGGCTAATTTTGCTTTCGTAGAGGACTAATCGATTGGTCTTCCAAAGGAAGGTTTTTTCAATCTTAGGTAGTTTCAATTTTCCCCGTCTTTTCACCCGTCCGATCGTCAGGTGGGGTGAAAAAGACCGTTTTTCTTTTCGATAACCTTGGAGGTTGAGGTTAGAGTGGAGGCGGGTGAGGCCCCCTCTTCCTTTTTTAACTTCAATCCAGATGGGGTGTTTTTCGGCGGAGAGTTTCCCCGTTGAAATCTCAAAGGAAGGAAAACCAGCTAGTGCGTTTCTGATCTCGGGTTGCAGCAGTGGGACCTTTCCATCTGGTATCCAGCCGAAGAAAATGAGGGTGACGTGCAGGTTTTCCGGTCTGACCCAATTAACCTGCCAATCGGAGAGGGTGGTTTTAATCTTGTCAATCTCCCTGCCTAGTTCTTTTTTAACTTTTAGCGGAAGGGGTACGGCCAAAAAAGTTCTGATCATTATCCCGCCTATTTTAGCTTATATCTAACGGATTGGATTGTGTTATAAAGTGGTAATATGACCCACGAACTGCCGAAGCTTCCGTATTCGTATGACGCCCTCGAGCCCCATATTGATGCACGGACGATGGAGATCCACCATACGAAACACCACCAGAGTTACGTTGATAAACTGAACGCTGCTCTCAAAGAATATCCCGATCTTCAAGAAAGACCAATCGAAGAACTTTTGAGAGATCTAAACGCTATTCCGGAAGGTATTCGAACTCCCGTGCGGAGAAGCGGGGGAGGGCATTACAACCATTCGCTGTTTTGGGCTTCTATGAAAAACGGGGGTGGGGGGAAGCCTAGGGGCGTGGTTGCCAGCGCAATAGTTAAGGAGTTTGGCAGTTTTGATGTTTTTAAGAAAGAGTTTACTAGTTTAGCCGTCTCGCTCTTTGGCAGCGGTTGGGCATGGCTGGTGGTTGGATCGTCCGGGAATTTGGAAATTGCTGCTACCTCCAATCAAGATACGCCTCTTGCTCAAGATCAGAAACCTATCTTGGGTCTCGATGTTTGGGAGCACGCTTACTACCTTAAGTACCAAAACCGCCGCGCCGACTACGTTAAGGCGTGGTGGAACGTGGTCAATTGGGAGCAGGCAGGATCAAACTTTAGCGGGAGTGCTGACGGCGACGGCAACGCGGGGTGATTTTTACCCCCATTCAAAAGAAAACCAAGCAACTTCATCTTTTGTCAAATACAACAGCTTAGTTTGGAGATGTCTTTGGTGAAGGCTAGGGCGGCGTATTTGACTGCCTCAGAAAGGGTAGGGAATACGGGTGTGGAATGCAGAACATCTTCAGTAGTGTTCTGGTTTTTGATAAGCGTGGCCGCCTGCGCGATAAGATCACCGGCGTGGGGCGCTAAAATATGGACGCCGAGAATACGCTTGGTTTTTGGATCAATCACCATTTTAATAAGTCCCTCGGTGCGGCGGATGATTTGGGCCTTAGGAATAGCTCCCAAGGGGACGGTGCGGCATGCGCAGGTTCCCGTTTCTTTTACCTGCCTTTCTTCGGTCCAGCCCACGCTGGCAAACTGCGGGTCGGTGAAGATGGTGTACGGTACGCTGTCATAATCAATGCTGTTTTCCGTCCCCTTAAGGGCGTTTTCCGAGGCAAGCGTTCCTTCGTGTCCGGCGGTTGTTTCCAGCCGCAAAGGGGCGTTGGACACATCCCCAACCGCAAAGATATACGACTTGTTAGTCTGGAGAAATTTGTTTACCTTTATGGCCTGTCGTTTATCGATCTTAACGCCCGGTTTGTCCAGATCGAGATCTTTGGTATTAGGAGTTTTGCCTGCCGCCAAAAGTATCTCGTCCGCGAGGATTTTGTTGGTTTTACCATCATGTTCATAAGTGATAACTTTTTTACCATTTTGGCGGTCTGCCCTAATGACTTTTGCGTTTGTGTAAATCGCAATCCCTTCGTTTTCCAAGATTTTTCGGAGCTTGGTAACAAGCTCCGGCTCTCCGAGCCGGAAGATGGTTTTTTCGTACTCTAAAACCGTTACTTTCGTGCCGAAGCGCGCATACATCTGGGCAAATTCAAGCCCTACCGGTCCGGCGCCGATAATTACTAATTCCTTGGGCCGTTTTTCTAATTTCAGCGCTTCAATATGGGTGATGTAGCCGGCTTCTTTAATTCCTTCTATCGGTGGTACTTGGGCGGTTGAGCCGGTGGCAATTATAAATTTGTCCGCCGCCAACCTCTTACTGCCAACCTTGACCTCTTTTTCCGAAGTGAACGCTGCCCGACCTTTTATGAATGTGACATGCTTCAAGTTCTGCAGAACCTTATCGTAATGGCCTCTGCGCGACATCTCCACCAGCGCTAACTCGTCTTGGACGACTTTATTAAAATCAAAATTTTTAACTTCAAGCTCAATTCCGGGAATACGGTGGTGTTTGGCCGTATGTAGCACCTCGCCGGCGTGAAGCAGTATCTTTGACGGCAGGCAGCCGACGTTGACGCATGTACCGCCGAGCGGTAGCCCGGCGTTAATCATCGCCGTTTTGATTTTTCCGCCGGAGGCGGATGAAATCTCGTTGGCGCGAATGGCGGCGGCGAATGCGCCCGCCCCTCCGCCGATAATGATTAGATCAAATGTTTTCATAGCTTAAAAGGACGCGACAGTAATCACTGGCTTTTTCGCTTCGCTCAAGAGTGATTTTAGTTCTTTTAGCCCTTCTTTTGAAAGAGTGTAGAAAATTGTTTGGGCGTCCTTGCGGGTTTCAACGAACCCGGCCCCACGCAAAATTTTCAGCTGGTGCGATACTGCCGATACCGTCGTCCCTAAGATATCAGCCATATCGCAGACGCAGAGCTCTTTTTCCCGGATTAATAACCAGACGATTTTTAAACGCGTCTCCCCGCTAAGAATCTTGAAGACTTTTTGCCAATCGCTGAATTTTCGATCCCGCAAATCCTTTTGGAATCTCTTAATTTTGGCAACCGTAATGGTTGGCCCGAGGCATTTATAACCCAGGTGTTTAACCGTTCTATCTCTCATACTCTCATTGTACTCTATTTGAGCAGTTGGTCAAATACAATTCAAGGGATCTCGGCAAACAAACTCCCCCAAAAATCCGTTAAGTTTCGTATGGTCGGGGTGGTGGGAATCGAACCCACTGCCTCTCGCACCCCATGCGAGCGGTCTACCGATGACCTACACCCCGTTCCTTACTAATTTTAACTCACCACGCTTTACAGCCCTTTTTATGCTTCCCGAACTTCTTTTGTAAACTTTCTCCAAAGACGCTGCCTGCTCGACTGGGTCACATGATTGGTGTGCCCACAACTTCAACGGTCTTCGAGCTTTTGTTGATCTGACATACCCCTCGTTATGTTCTTTTAACCGTCTTGTCAGATTGGTTGTGGAACCTATATATCTTTGACCATCTTTCCCGCTTGTCAGAATATAGACCCAAAACATTTTGAAATCTTTTTGCACCCCGCCGGGCAGAGCCCTCTGGGCGGCGCCCATGCGTGCGCGCTACCAACTGCGCCATTCCCCGAAGGTAAAGTCCTGATTTCTTAATAATTATACCCTTTGATGTCTCTTGAGAATTTTTTCTCTTTTGGCTTGCTTTTCCAATCGGAAGAGGTTAAGATCAAAACGACCCCTGCTCCTCTAAACTATTATGCTGGAAAAGAAGGAATCCAAATCCGCCTCAGGGAAGGGAAAAGCGCTCGAGAGCGCTATTGAGCAGATCGAAAAATCCTTTGGGCGAGGTTCAATAATGAGGCTTGGCGAGCAGGTTGCCGCCAAGGTCAAAGATGTGGTCGCCATTTCTACCGGATCGCTTGGTCTTGATCTAGCTCTGGGCGTGGGGGGAGTGCCCAGAGGCCGGGTGGTGGAAATTTTCGGCCCGGAGGCATCCGGCAAAACGACTTTGGTCCTTCATTTAATTGCCGAGGTTCAGAAGAGCGGGGGTACGGCGGCTTTCATTGACGCCGAGCATGCCCTTGATCCAGCCTATGCTAAGCGGATTGGAGTCAATGTTGACGACCTACTGCTCTCCCAGCCGGATACCGGCGAGCAGGCCCTGCAGATCGCGGAAACCCTCGTTCGGTCCGGCGCGGTTGATCTAATTGCAATCGATTCCGTTGCCGCTCTGACCCCTCGGGCGGAAATTGAAGGGGATATCGGCGATACCCATATCGGCCGTCAGGCCCGGCTGATGTCTCAGGCCCTCCGTAAATTGGCGGGGGTGATATCAAAAACTAATTCAGCCGTGGTTTTTACCAACCAAATTAGGCACAAGATTGGGGTTCTCTTCGGCAATCCCGAGACCACTCCGGGCGGGCTCGCACTCAAGTTCTACTCCTCGGTGCGGTTGGATCTCCGCCGGATTGGTACTTTGAAGAAGGGTGAAGAAGTGGTCGGTTCGCGGGTTCGCGCTAAAGTGGTCAAAAACAAAGTGGCCCCGCCCTTCCGCAAAGCCGAATTTGACATTCTTTTCAACCGGGGGATTGATCGGATGGGGGAGATTATTGACTTTGGCGAGAAGCAGGGAGTGGTTAAAAAGTCCGGCTCCTGGTACGAGTACGGAGGAAAAAAGTTAGGGCAGGGCAAGGAAACCACGCGGGAATTTCTGCGCGAGCACCCCAAAGTTGCTGAGGAAATAGAGTCGCGCGTCATTAAAACTCTGCAAAAAGAACCGTCTCAAAAGTGAGACGGTTAAATTACGATAAAACGTTTGGTCCTCTTCCGGTATGCCTTATACGCCTCTCCGAAGTGCTTTAGAAGAGCAGCTTCTTCGTCTTTACAGGCCCTATTCAGAAGGAAGATGCCCGGTATGACCGCAAGAGCGAAGAAGCTCTGCAGGGCAATTTCCCCCCCGAATGCCGCCCAAAGTCCGCCTATGTAGATGGGATGCCGGCAGATTCGATATGCCCCTTGGATTACCAGAGGGCGATGGTTGCTTTCTGGGTCCCAGTTTGATCCTAGGGTGATCTTTCCGAAACTGGCCAGGAAGACCCCGATCCAAAAGTTAAAGAGCCCCAGTATTGATACAAGCGCTGCAAAAGTTGAACCTTGACCTGGGAATTTAAAGTCAAAGATGCCTAAGAACTGAAGTGCTCCAATCGCGAGGATGACCAGAGAGATCAAACGAGCTTTAAGATCAAGTCTCTTTAAGAGGAAGTAGTTTAGGGGTCTTTCTCTGGTTCTCGACCAGGTGAGAAGAAGGACAACCCCTCCTAAGAGAAAGGACACCCTAACAATAATCTCCATCTCGTCCCTCCTTTGTTCAGAGTGTTATGGTCTCCGTAAAGCATACCACGTTCAATTAAGAGGTGGGTTGCGGCAATTCTTTCCCGAGTGGTAAACTTACGAAGTAGTTTTGGAGTTTGGTCTAGTGTTTCATTATGGCAAAAGAAAAAACCGAAGAAACTCCTCGGACCCCCGATGGGGGAGATCTCTCCGTTGAGGAACTCAAAGAAAAATACATCAAAGCGCTAGAGAGGGTTTCCTCCCTTTCGCGGAGCGACGCCCGCAAGGTCCTTCTTAAGGAGATTAATCAAGAAATAGAGAGTGAGAAGGCCCAAAGGATCTCCGAAGCTGAGGAGCAGATTAAGGCCGCCTCAGAAGACAAGGCCCGCGATATCCTCATCTCGGCAATGGAGCACGGGGCCACTTCGTATGTGGCTGAGTATACCGTTTCTACCGTTCAACTCCCTTCGGAGGGGTGGAAGGGCAAGATTATCGGTAAGGAGGGGAGGAATGTCCGCGCTTTTGAACGTGTTACCGGAGTAGAGCTTGATCTTGAGGAAGCTCCCAATGCCGTGAGGATCTCTTCTTTTGACCCCGTGCGCCGCTACGTTGCCAAACTTGCTTTGGAGAAGCTGATTAAAGAGGATAAGTTTCAGCCGGAGAATATTGAGAAGACCGTTCAGAAGGCGAAGGGCGAGATTGATTATGAGATTAAGAAGGAGGGGGAGCGAATTGCCCTGGAGGCTGGTTTGGGCGGTTTGCCGAAAGGGATCATCGAGCTTTTAGGCCGTTTTAAGTTTCGCACTTCTTACGGACAGAACTTGGCTAAACATTCGCTGGAGATGGTTAAGCTGGTTACATATCTTGCCGCCGAGGTTGGGGCCGATGTGGAGTTGGCCAAGGCCGCCGCTCTCTTTC
>BTRF01000030.1:0-7749 GCA_036986255.1 Patescibacteria group bacterium
GTTATTATTAGAGTCGCTGTATCTAATATTGATCCCGTTGCCGTACTGATCCGGCCGCATCCTCGTTTCCACGCGGATATCCCCGCTCCCAGCATCAATTGTCGCTGTACCGGTCCCTGGGTCCGTCACCGTCCCGCCGGACAGATTGTGCGATCCGCCGTCGGTCCATCCTCCGCCCAACCTATCAAAATCCGGCGTATGGCTCGCTAATCCGCCCGAGCCTGTGAACGAATCATAAACCAGCAAGCCATCCGTGGCCCGCACCCCGTATGCTCTCTCCTCATTCGCTCCCGTGACCGTTCCCGTTAACTTGTACCACCCGCCCCCTACCGAGGTGTAGGTGGTGCCCAAGACCAAGCCGTCGGCGAAGAGCTCCACATCCGCTTTGGTTACGGCCGAACCATCTGTATAACTGAAGGCTTCAAAATTGTATGTATTGGCATCGCCGACATTGACATCTTGGGTAAAGCCGGATACGTCGGCGGGGACGAGTTTGGCCGATCCAGCACTGCCGTTGTAAGTAGTCACCGTATCACGGGTGGCTGTTAAGGTTGGGGAAGAAACGGAAATGTTGTATTTATCGGAGAGGTAGGTTTCAATGTTGTTTCGGTCGGTATCCGACAATGCGCTGTCATAGATTATGACTTCGGCGATGTCCCACTGCTTATAGTTCCGGCCCGTCCCATTCGGCGAGCCGCCGATCCAAAACCAATCCGAATTAAAATCCCCGAAGGACACCACGGATTCCCCATCCAAGGCTCCGTTCAAGTAAATTCGGTGGTGGCTGGCGTTGACGCGCGCGGCCAGCACATCGAACGTATCCTGCGTCGTGAGCGTCCCCATCTGGGCATTCTGGAGATCGCTACGACGAATGTTCAGTTTGTATCCGTTATCCTGATGCTCCCAAAAGAACGCTCCCTGGCCCGGTCCCTGCCACGGATAGGCGTCTTCTATACTCGTAAGAGTAACGAACGAACCGCCGCCAACGATACTAGCGCGCCGCGTGCCCACCACGAAAACGGTGATCTCGCTATTCCCCCCGTTGTAGCCGAAACCGCTCGTATTCAACAGGTCATCCGTCCCGTCAAATCGGACGACGGGCAGACCGTTCTGGATTCCCGCTTTGTAGGTCGGCCTGGCAGTGCCCGTATTTGAAACATTATGGCCGTTGCCGCTGAGATCATTCCAACTGCTCACCGGGTCGTTGTCATTCAAACCTGTTATCCTGTCGGCGGCAAACCAAGCCTTAAGGCCGGAAACCGTATCCGGTCTGGATCCGACCTCCCAATCAGAGAGATCCGCTTCAAAACCGGTGTTGGCAAATTCTTCATTCCTCGCAAGCGTAATCTCCCCGGCAACTGAATTTTCTAAAAGCACCCCTGTGACAGAGAAGTCGTCCCATTCTTCACCGAATCCTCCATTGTATGACCAGAGCCCCTGCTTCCCGGAATTCATGGCGTCCGTTGTACTCCAAGTCAGCTTGCTCACACCGTTGACAAAAGCCTCGTAGTTCGAGCCCTGGGTAACAACAACCTTGAGTACATCGCCGGGGTTCATAGTTAGGCCGGTCGTGGCATAATTCACCCAATTATTGCCATGTGAGGCAAGGAGCGTCCCGGGAATGTAGCGGACAATCACATAGTCCGATGCGGACGCATAATTAATAATCAATCCCCACTGACTGGGTGCTGCAACCATGGTTGCCTCCACAACGAACGAATTGACTGCACCAGGCACATATATCTCGCCCGGTGCAGCACCGCCATCTGTGGCAACCTTGTTGCCGCTAATCTTAAAGAGGGTGCCGCCGGTCCCGGCTTGCCAAGTCCCGCCCTGGTCAGGCGTATGGTTAATCAGCGAGGTACCATCGGTGTCTGTGAACGTATCGTTGACCAGAAGCCCCGATGTGCTGAATTTCGCAGGGTCTGACCAACTTAACTGCCCCTCTCCCCCGGACCAGTCCGTCTGGTTCCAAGGCGAGGTGGCGGCGCGAAGGCGGGGAATAAGATCGGAAATCGTGAAGTAAGTCCCCACGATCAAGCCAATGGAAAGAAAGGTTAAGCCAAACAGGTTCAGCTGAAACCTGCTGAAGTGCAGGCGCGGTTCAAAAAAGTAACGCCTCACCGCACCAAACTTATCGGGAAAATGCTGCAAAAAGGACACTAGCGAAGTAAATCGCCGTTTCTTAACACTGAAGCCGATCCCGTAACGAAAAGAAGATCGGTCTTTCTTCATGGCAGGACAGAAAACCTCACGTCTCTATTAAAGCTTAAAAATAGGGAGATACGCAAATCGCCGCTGATGCAGCCCAATCAGCGATTTTCGTCGGCTTCATAAAACCTCGTCCTCTCTCCGCGGAAGCGAAGGGGAATTTCACCGGTGGGGCCGTTGCGATGCTTAGCTACAAAAAGGCGGATGTTCTCCCGCTCATCCGGGTCATCCCGATACAGAAACATCACAATATCAGCATCCTGCTCAATCGAACCGGATTCCCTAAGGTCGGACAACTGAGGCCGCGACTCCCCTCTCGACTCCACCGCCCGCGAAAGTTGGGAAAGGGCCAAAACGGGGATGTCGAGCTCGCGCGCCAGGTTCTTCAACGCTCGCGAGATTTCCGAAACCTCCTGAACCCGATTCTCCAAATTCCGGCCGCGGGCGAGCTGCATGTAGTCAACGACAAGAAGCTGTACGTCATGCTCCATTTGCAGCTTTCGCGCCCGCGTCCGCATCTCCATAACCGTAAGAGCGGGAGTGTCATCGATAAAGATCGGCGCCTCGGCCAAAACTCCCATCGCCTCACCGAGACGCTTAAAGTCGCCCTCCTCCAGCTTTCCCTTCTGTAGCTTCCAAGCGTCGATGTCCGCCTGCGCAGAAAGCAGCCGATGAACCAACTGATTCCGGGAAGTCTCTAAAGAGAAAATCCCGACCGGAATCTTCTTCTCCACCGCAGCATGCTGAGCAATGTTAAGCGCCAGCGAGGTCTTGCCCAAAGACGGCCGGCCCGCCAAAACCACCATGTTGGACCTCTGCAGACCGCCGAACCGCTCGTCCAAACTCTTAAACCCGGTAGGAACTCCCCGCATGGCATCGGGGTTCTTGTGGAGCTCATCCAAACGGTCAAAGGCCTCTTCCAAACTCTGTTTGATGTGGGAAAAAATGGAGCGCGAGCGCGCCTGAGAGATGGAGAAAAGCGAGCTCTCCGCTTTATCCAAAAGCTCCTCAACCGACAAAGAATCGTTGAAACCGCGTTCAGCAATCTCGGAAGAAACGCTGATCAACTTTCGCTTCACAGCACTGTCATAAATCAGCTTCCCGTAATGCTCCACATGCGAAGAGGTTGGAACGGCCTCGGTCAGCTCGGCCAGATAGGAAGCCCCTCCCACGCTCTTCAGTTTTTTCTTCTTCTTGAGTATCGAGGTCACGGTAATCAAGTCAACCGGTTCACCCTTCTCATAGAGAGACAAAATCGCATCGAAGATAGCCCCGTGGGCATCGCGATAAAAGTGATCGGGCCGCAAGAAATCAACCACTTTTATGACGGCGTCCTTATCAATCAAGAGCGCTCCTAGAAGGGAACGCTCCGCTTCCAAATTGTGGGGAGGAATTTTCGGCTCAGTCATCGGTTTAGCAGCTTTCAGCTTACAGCAAACAGCTAACAGCAAAACCCGTTAGCGGTTAGCCGTAGGCCGTTAGCTAGTCGTTAACACTACCACTTTCGGCTCTTCCGGAAGGGTCTTCCTGCTTACCTTAAGCTTATCCTGCGGCTCAGCTCGCTCAACCCCCATCTCCTCCAAAAAAGCGGAGACCGTCTCCAATTCGCTAAACGATTTATCCATTCCTTCTGTACGATAGTGCATAGGGATGGTAAGTTTTGGACTGAGTTGGGCCACCACTTTGGCCGCCTCGGACGGGCCAATCGTAAAAAAACCTCCCACAGGGATCAATAAGATATCCAAATCGCCAATCTCTTCCACAACCCCTTCGCTCAGAGGATGTCCCAAGTCTCCGAGGTGGCAAACCGTAATCCCCTCCGCCTCAAACAGGTAAACAGTGTTTTTCCCCCGTTCCTTCCCTTCCTTACTATCATGGAAGGTTCGGAAACCCCGAACTTTTACTCCTTTAACTTCATACTCTCCCGGACCCGAGATCACAAAAGGATCCCCACCCACTCCTTCAAGATGATTATGATCAAAGTGATCGTGGGATACCAATACTAAATCGGCCGAAACCTTCGGAAAAGGCAATCCCACCTTGGCGGGGTCGAAAGGGTCTGTGACAATCACTCCCTCTTTAGAGGAGATTTCAAAACTCGCATGACCTAAAAAACTAATATCCATCAAGCTAAATATAAACCAAAGGGCGGAAAACTGCAATAATGAGTTAGTAACCAACCATGTCTGTCACCAAGCATCAAACCGTCTCCGCCGTTGTTCCTGTTTTCAACGAAGAAAAAACCGTTTCCAAAGTCATAGAATCTCTCTTAAAAAGTCCGCTGATTGACGAGGTGATCGTGATAAACGACGGGTCGGAGGACAAAAGCTTAGAAGAGCTTGAGAAATTTTCCGGCAAGATATCAATCGTTGATCTGAAGCTAAACCACGGCAAAGGGTTTGCGCTGGCATCTGGAGTAAAAAAAGCAACGGGAGATATCGTTGCTTTCTGGGACGCGGATTTTACAAATCTCTCCGCCAACCACATAGAAAAGGTACTTGCCCCAGTCCTTGAAGGCGAAGCGCAAGCGTGCGTTGGATATCGGCATAGCACCATGCACATGCCAATATTCAAAAATCTAAGCGGCCAAAGGGCCTATCGCAAAAGGGACCTTCTTCCCCATCTGGAAAACCTGGCAAAAACAAGGTTTGGGGCAGAGGTTTATCTAAACAGCGTAACAAAGGATAAAGAAACCAAAAAAATAGCCCTAAGAGGTCTAAACCACCGAACAAAATACGATAAGCACAACTACCAAAAGGCTTTTACAGAGTACGTTAAAGCAGGGGTGGAGATAACAAAAACGCTAACGGCGGGAGAAAAGATCACCCGCAGGGATATGCTTCTTGTAAATAGACTCTACAAAGTAGGAACTTTTCACGAACTCAAAACCAGGGTTAACGAAATAACCAGCAAACCAGTCAAACAAATCTGGGAGGACTACATCCTGCGATACCTCAAATAGAAAGGCCGGATCCTTTTTAAGAATCCGACCTATTCGCGCTCGACAAACACAAGCTCCCCCTCGCACTGAGTAAGGAACTCGTGATCAGGCTGTAGCCAAACGACGGTGGTGCGGATAGTACATGCATACTTAACCGCCACCGCATCTGGGTAGGTTTCCCAGATAAGCTGCTCTGCATCTCCAAGCTCCTCGGGAGAAAGATCATCAAAGATCGCATCTCCGATCGAAGCGAAGCTGCGTTCGCCCGAGGTCAGGTCAGCCAACCAGGGCCGAGCAAGCAGAGCACGAGCCGCCTTAGCGTGTCGAGAGCAGTAAAAGTCCTCCAAGTCCCTGAAGAACCAAACCCCTTGGGCCGCGCAGGGTTTCTTGGAGTAGCCAAAAGTGCATTGCGCCATGGCTATGTCCTCCTTTCTTTTGATTTTCTTAATTATAAAGTATAATTCCTCTATTTTCAACCTATAGGATTATTAATCTAGGGCGGGAAAAAGAAAAGACCGGACTCTAAGAATCCGGCCCGCTCTGGTTCTCACTCTTGACCCAAGCCTCTATTGCCTCCGTCTTCTTCTGCATCATCATGCGAGGAAGATAAAGCAGCTCTGGGAAAACTACATCCTCAAATACCTCCGCCCCTAACCCGTAACACTTCAACCCTTAGGGTTGATTTGCTATGGGGCTAGCTCACATATTGTAATGTAAACACTGAGGCAAAAAAAGAAGCCTGCTTACCAGTGCGGTAAGCAAGCTTTCGGGTAAGCGAGCGGAATGATTCGCTTTACGGCTTTATTTTGTAACGAATGTCGCATCCCACCTCGCCCGCAAAGTAGCAAGCAAGACGGACTTCCGCTTGAAGCTGCTCGTCCCAATAGGCATCCCCGGCCCAATTGCTAAACCGACAGGCCTCAGGGACCGCCCCCTCCGGGTAGGGATCAACCCTCTCGTAAACCGTCCGATCCTCGTCAACAACGTACTCGCATTCGGAAACAGCTACGAGCCAGTACCCATCTTCACATAGAATCACCTGGCCGGTAGCGGGGTCTTCGCTGATCCTTCCGTATTCTGTACACTCCCCACCAACAGCTATCTCCTCAACGGGTTGGTAAAGTTTTGACAACCAAGAAACTGCCGTTGGCACTGGGGGCGGGGTGGGAGCAAACCTGCTCGCCAACACCGAACCTCCGTAAGAGATTGCCCATATCACGACGATAGAAGCAGCGATCAGCAATCCCCCTGCTACAACAATCTTTTTCATCTCCAATCTCCTTTCTTGATTTAGGTGTTGATATCTGCCCCATAGTTTAACACGGGAGTTGGTTTGCCGTAGGTCCTGCCCGCTACCCCCTAAAACCCGGCCGGGACTTCCTTCCACCAGATCCGGGGGCGGGCCAGGAGGGCTTTGGCCCGGAGGAGATGCTTGGGGGAGAGGCGGATCTCTTCGGCCGGGGTAGTGAGGTTATCAGGATCCCCTAGGTTCCTCTGCAGGCGGACCGTTCCAAGGAGGGAGAGGAGACTGCCCTGAATCTTAAGCTGGCGGTGGACTTCAGTGGGGGAGGTGCGGTTGTAGGCGGTGTTGATGTCGCCTTCGGCGATAAGCATTGCCTGTATTAAATCATCCGCCGGGCCGCCCCCGGCCAACTGTTTGTCAATCTGGACTAGGTTTTGGGCGATGAAAGTTAAGGAAGACGAAGCGGGAACTCTGATCTCTGCCGCTACGGTGAGCGTACCGTCAATAAAGATCAAAGCGTTGGTGTTGGCCGGGACGTTGTAGACGCCATTTATGGTATCCCCCGAGGTGACTCGATAAACCCTGTCATCCTGGAGAGTACCCGCAGAGGGAATGCTGGAGCTGGTGATGGGGTTCTTGAGGAAGCGTTTTTGGAGCGTAGCGTAGCTGGGCGCATCAATTCCGGAGTTGTTGAGGGGATTAAAATCGCCCTCAGGATATAAAGAGACTAGCCAGTCTTTATCGCTTTTGACGTTGGAGCCTAATGTCGCTTGGGAAGAGATGAGGTAAAGGCCGTTGTATTCGCCGGAGGGAACTTCTCTGGAGAAGGTGATCTGCGCGTTGGCATGAATGTCTCCCCCTTGGGTCTTAAACCAAGGATCGGACTGGATAGCACTGTAATGCCACCAAAGATCTGCATATCCTCCGGCAGGCACGTTAACAGTGCGGGATGGTCCGGAAGCACCCGCTCCCGGAACCGGGCAGCTGGGCTCGTTGTCAACGCAGTCTTGAGAGTGGCAGTCAATGCGGTTGTAGCAAAGGGTGGATGCAGCGGTGTATCCCGCGGGAACTGACACCGAAACGGTGTGCTCTTCGGGCGAGGTGGTGAAGAAATATGGGTTGGTGGTAGTTCCGGACCCTCCGTCAAGATAGACGGTTTGAGAACTCGCCGGTTCCGCAGCTTGGCCAGTCGGCGTTAGAACCTTATAGCCTTGGATTGTGCCGGTGGGAGCAGAGCAGGTCCGCATATTGGCGGAGGGGATGATCTGGGCCGAGGTGGAAGGGCCTTCATAGCGGAGCTGGGCGACCGCCCCGCCGGCGTTCTCGTAGAACCAAGCCCGAATCCCGTACCAGC
>BTRF01000031.1:0-7599 GCA_036986255.1 Patescibacteria group bacterium
TTTAGGAGGAGTACAGGGCGCCATTGATTGCATCGTCAACGCCCTCACCGCCCAACCTGCCACTGCGGATAAAGAAGTCTGCGAAGAGTGGCTGTCCACCAAGCCAACCGGAGGAGAGTGGGGCTGGCCGACCGAGAAGGGCTTCGTCTTCCAAGGACCTAAGTCCCCGGAGACCCACAGCAGGGTGGAAGCGATTGATATCGGCCCCGGGCCCAATGTGGATATGGGGGATCCGGTTATCGCCACCCACAACGGAGTGGTGACGGCGGTCGGATACGACGAAATTTACGGAAACTACGCCGATATCCGCTCGGTCGGGTATGATTTCGCCGTTACCACCCGCTACGGGCATATGTCCGCAGTGTTTGCAAACGAGGGGGACGAAACCTCTCCGGGGTATCTGGTTGGGGCGATCGGGGACAGCGGGATGGGAGGGGTCCATCTCCACTATGAGTTCCAAAATCCCACCCCCATTCAAATGGAAGTGCCCTGGATTCCCGAAGACGGCGGGGGGGCCATTCGGGGCTGTCTCTTCCCGAACTGCCCAGCCGTGATTTGGTAGCCAAAAAGATGAATCTAAACGAGTTGCGCGGAACTATCCTAAACAATAAGAAAAAGATCGTCTTTACCTTCCTTTTCTTCATCTCAGTAATTGCGGGGGCTGTGCTTTTATTTCCTTCCCAACCAACCACCTCCTCCCCCCCGCCCGTCGGAGAGGGGGGTGAAAAAACCCTCCCGGCCTTCGCTTTCCGCGGGGACACCTGGTCCATCACGGGGGAGGTAAACCTCTCCAAATTAAAGGAAGCAAGCTTTCCCAAGTCCGCCATCGTCTACCAAGCGGAGAGACAAGATATATCCTTCAGCGAAGCCCAAGCCAAGGAGATGGCTCCCCGCTTCGGTTTTGAAGAGGATCTCCGAAACCGCCTTTCCCTGCCGAAAGGGGGGATCATGTACGTCTTTGCTAAAGAAAATGAGAATCTCACCGTTATCTCCCGCCCGCGGGAGATCCGGTACGCGGTAAAGAACTTCCCTTATACGGTTGGAGGGCTGAAGGGCTCCCTGGAGAGCAAAACCGCCGGCGCCGCAAAAGCGCGCGAGTTCATGCAAAACAAGCAACTCCCTGCGGCCAACCTCACCCTCTACGGCGTTAGATACTTTACCTACCAAGGCGAAGCGGTCATCGAAACCGGTGACCCCCAAAGAGCCAACGTTCTGGAGGTTTCTTTCGTCCAAGCCGTCCAAGGACAGGAACTGCTGGGAACGTCCTTAACCGAACCGGCCGCCCGGATGATCTTCAATCGGAGGGGAGAGGTAGTCTCATTCAGCTACAAATTTACGGACCAAGCTTTTACTCAATACAAAGAGGTGAAGCTCCTCAACGCCGGGGAAGCGTCCAACCTCCTAAGGAAACAAGGATTAGTGATCTCCACCCTTCCCACCACCGGATTGAAAGAGGGGCTTTTCGAGTCCGGCAACCTCACCTCCTTCACCCCTAAAAAAATGCGGATCGCTTTATATCCCTCGGAAGGAACCGAACTTTTTTACCCCGTCTATCTCTTCGAAGGAGAAGGTCAAGTCTCTAAAAAGAAGGTCAACGCCGTCGTTATTCTTCCCGCTATCTCATTACCTTGACCAGCGCCTGCTTAACAGGCATTAATCCAATTGTAGACCTTCATAAAATCGTTCACACACCCTTCCCCCGTACCTGTGAGGTTGTTAGGGCACGCACCCACGCCAAGATTGGCGCGCCCGGCCGTACAGAAGGTCCGAAAGAAACCCTCGGCATCGCTGTACCCCTGATAGCAGGCGGAGTAGGTAGTTTTGCTTTGCTTGTAAAAATTCAAAAACCCCTCAATCTGCGACGTAAAACCCTTCCCCGCGCGGTTGGGAATCCCAAAGTCCTCCACCGAGACATCATAATTTGAGGCGTTGCTCTCGTGCAACCAAGTGGCCATAGAGATGCGGGGGTCAACGCCCTTCGCTTTGGACTTGGCAATCACATCGTTGTAGCACGCCTCGACCTGATTGCCGGCACCCACTCCCCAATTGTCGGCGATTCCTTTGACCGCACTCTTTGAGGCCACGCACGCAGCGGTAGCGGTGGCCGACTGGTTGCAGTCCACTTCGCCAACTCCCTCCCCAGGATTGGGATCATTGCTCAAAATAATGGAGATGAGAGTAATAATACCAACCGCAAAAAGACCTACAAATACCACCACCCCCGCTATCGTATAACCAACGACTTTAAGCGCCCCTCCCATCTTCTCAATAACAACTGCTCCAAAAAATTGAAGGACCGCGCCAATAACCGCTCCAGCCGCAGTGCCGGCACCAGGGACGATGCTACCGATAGCGCCTCCAATCCATGTAAAAGCGGCCTTTAACCCTATCCTCTCAGCAACCGTCTCAACGAGCTTCGCTGTTAGTTTTCCCGTAACAGTTCCAAACCCGTGGCGCAGGTTGAAGCCCAGCTTCGCCACCCTGCCTAACCCTGGAATTTTTGAAATTCCCTTCTTTAAACCCTTCAGAACCTTTGTATACCCAATCTTTTTGGTGGCCCAGTCCCATCCGTACCTCTTGGCGACCCCCCAAAAACCGTCTTTCTGGTACCTCTCAAGAAAGTTAAGGACTCCGTGGTGCAGTTGGCGGTTCTTCCAGTAACGCGTAAACTGCGCCTCGGGACTGTTGTACAAAGGACCCCCTTTACCAGAAAGGCGCTTAAACTCTTCGGATGTCTCCTCGCGAAAGCCCTCCGAAACCTCTTTCCATTCTTTATGTAATTTATCTACTTTATCCCAATTTTCTTTTAGATCGTCATCCTTTCCTTTTAGTTTTTTTAGGTCTTTTTGTTCTTTTAGGATGTCGGCGATTTTTTTATCATACTCTCCCGCTTTTGTTTCGATGGAGCCGAATCTCGTTGCTTTGTCGATTACTCCCGCATCGTATGTTGCCCCAGGCAATTGAGAGTAATGGTGTGCAAGTCTACGGGACTGCATGAGTGTGAATCCAGGGCTTTCCAAAACATGCTTTTGGGCCGCTAAACGGGCGCCTCTGATCTTTACTCGGCCTCTCCAAGCATCCGTAGCTCCCCGCAGAGAGTCAGGTATGGTCGGGTTGCCCTTATCGTCTACCCAAACTTTGTCGCACAAGTGATTCCAAGCTGCATCGTTAGCTGTTTTAGTCAGATATGGGCCGATCGAGATCAAGTCCGCCCACTCTGTCTTGAAAGGAGCTTTCACAGTCTTCCACGCGGTCTGGATAGGATCGGTGGCCAGCTCAGCAAGGCTTACCTTGAACTTACTGGGAGCCGCGGGATCATATTTAGCGGCCGTAGGAGTCTCTACTTTGCAGGCATCAACTATATCTTCTTTTATAAAATCTATGACCTTAGCGGGTACATTGACATTGGAAAAGGCATCGTCGATGCCTTCCAGCAACCGCTGCGTCGCCGCATCCTCAGCTTTCCTCCCTCCACCAACCGGGGGGCGCCGTCGCCGGCTGGGGAGAAAGAAACTGAAAATGTTCTGAGAAACAACCATTGAGTAAATGTTAACACTCCGAACGGCCAGTAGTCAGTAGTTAGTGGAAATCTGAAACAGGAAGCTGGGGATGGGATAGGAAAGAGCTAAAATCCAAGTTATGACTGCTATTTAACACCTTTTGCTAAAATGAAGTCGAAGTGATGAAACTTAAGCTCTTCTTAATCCCGTTAATCGCCCTGGCCTTATTAAGCTTCAAAGCCGCCCCGGCCCACGCTGGACTTTTTGATCTGTGGGGTGATGTCAAATGTCTAGCAGATCTAGACTGTACCGTCCAGACCGCCTCAACCGCCGGGATGAACTACATCACGAACGTACTTGTCGGAAAGGATTTTGAAGATATTACAGAAGATGATGCCACAGCAATGATCCAAGGAAATTGGGACAAGGGGCTTGCATCAGCCGTGGGGGAGATCGGTGGGCTGGCATACAGCTTTCCGCCCATACACTTTGGAGACTATGTCAAAACAGAGTTTGCCGATAACTTATTAAATAGCTCCGCTCAGGCCCAGTCTGCCGGTGCGGACGCTCTGTTCCCTGTCCAAGACGTGTGGGGCAGGATGAGAGATGTGGCATACGGACTTTTTGCGGCCATAATGGTCGCGATCGGTTTTATGATTATGCTGCGGAAGGAGATTTCTCCCCGAGTAGTAGTAACCTTTACCAGCGCCCTGCCAAAAATACTTTTAGGACTAGTTTTAATAACCTTTTCATTCCCAATAGTTGCTTTAGTCATTGACGTTGGTGCCGTCTTGGGGAGCCAATTGGTACTGCAGATTACTGAAGGGCTTTTTGGAACCCCTGCCCAACAGCTTCAATCAGCAGGGGTAGCAGCGACATTCACGGTGGTTCCTGTGATACTTTTGGGCCTTATTATAAGTGGAGTATCCACCTTAGGATTTACCCCGCTTGTTGCATTAGTTTTCTTTGTAGTCCTTGCGCTTGTGGTAGTGGCACTGATGGTAATGGTGATAGTGCAAGTTATCATAAGCTATACTTGGCTCCTTCTCTATACAATATTCGCGCCTTTCCTGCTCTTATTCGGAGCTCTTCCCGGACAAGAAGGGTCTATGAAAGATTTCTTTAAAAAGATAATTGGTAAAGCACTGGTATTCCCTGTAATACTGTTCTTTATCCTCCTCGCTTTGGGTTTTGCCACAGAAGGGTTTATTGGGGCTACCGGAACCTTCTTAAGCGGCGAGTTTGGAAACCTTTTCTCGGGGGCGCTTTCCACCCAAGGACTTCTTGGCGTAGTGTTGGGATTAATAATGCTTGCAGTAGCCTTTAAAGCCCCCGGACTCTTAGAAAACGCTATTGAAGGGGGCGGTAAAAAAGGCAAAAAGAAATAACCCGAGCTCTAGAATCTAAAGCTCGGGTATCTTGCTACTTTTTCTCCTTCTTCACCAGCCACTTGTTGAGCCAGATCGCTGCAGCCATAGCAATAAGGACGTACAAGTAGAGCTTAAGCTCACTCAAGCCGAGATTAGGGTAGAAGCGGGCAAACAGGGCTGTGCCCCCAATCAGTATACCTACCCAAAACAAACCTTTTCCAAGCCGCTTGATGTTATCCTTTCTTTCATCCCACCATACGGAAGCGCTCCGTCTGATGCTGGTCCAGTAACGGCTCTCTCCGGATTCCTTGGAGTCAGACTGAAGCTGCTGATCCTCCAGCTCGCGCCGCAGGGTCGCAATCTTGGCCAACGAATTCAAGCATTTAGCACAAAGTTCGTGCTTGCTTAAGGCCTGAGACAACTTCCACTCCTTCAAGTAGCGACAGGCCTTACCCAAGTCCCAACGGGGCTTGTCAGTCTTCCCCTCGCAGTTCTTACACTTGGATTCCTCGCTGACAAGATCTGTGGCCTCGGGTGGAAACTTGCCAACGATGATCTCGTTCGCTATCGCCAAGGCCAGCTCCTCCTTGGGACCTCTCTTCCCGGCTCCTCGTCGCCGGGAGCGCTTTCCCTTTCCGGATCGGTGATAGATCACCAACCCAACCAGCACAACCAACGAAAGAGCAGACAACAGTTCTACAACAATTAGCACCACAGAACCAAATTCAATGCTCATAACAACCTCCTTCGGTTTCTAATTTGGGTTGGACAGGTCCTGCTCTAGCAACTCTCCTCGCTTAAACTGTATCAACTATAGGATAACATGAAAGGGTGTAAAAATCAACGTTTTGGCAGGTGTGGGACAAAAGGATACTCACGAAGATTCGCTAGTTTTTGCTAAAGCAAAAAGAAAAGCCCTGCATCTTGTAATGCAGAGCTTTGAGATCACTCGTACCAACAATCCTCATCGCACTTCAAGGACCCGCAAACTTTGCACCCTTCCTTTCCACACCGTTTACATCTCTCACGACTAAAAAGACTAAAAAAAGACGGTCGCTCGATGGCATCCTTGCCATCAGGAAGTAGGTGGCTACACCGGTTGCGAAGTACCCAACCCCAATGAGGGTCGATGGCCTTACCGCAGTGGAAACATTTATCTGCCTCCCACAGCTCGCTATCCTTCCAGCCGGCACCGCAGGTGCAAAGATCTCTATTACAGCGCGTGCAATGGGGATTACCTAAGTCAAAGAACGCAAGGAACCCTTGGCTTGTTATCGTCCGATGACCGTATTTCCGCAAGTGACTGCAGATTTTAAGAACGTTGGAGGCATTGGAACTGGTAATGCGACCACCGCACAGCATACAGAACCCAGGATTAAACCCAGAGTCCTCCATGGGATCCTTGCAATCGCAAGGGGTTGGACGCCTCAGGCGGGGGTCTATTTTGAAAGAAGGTTTAACTCTGTCCCTATCAATAAATGTGGAACCCAACCAACACTCGCAGATAGGGCAAAACCACGCGTAGTAACTAAGTGGCTGGGACTTCTTCTCTAACGCTCGACCCTCATCATGATCGCACTCGATGTCCTTTGAAAAGTACTTAGCAACCATTAGCGCTTTCTCCCTTCTCTCTTAAATTATCTCTACTATAGGGTAGCATAGTGTGGGTTTTTGGGCAACCCCGCTTCCAGAGCACTGCCGGAATTTGATAATCTTTAGTTGGCCAACAGTTCAGGGTTTGTGGTCTGCATATTCAACTGCGAACTATAAACTTTGAACTCTAAATTCATAAAACTATGCCTGAAGAACCGCGAGCCAAACAACAACACCCCGTCCCTCAAGAATTATTTAGTGTGAAGTTCAAACTCGTCGGCAATCTGACTCTCCGCCAGTTTGGGCTTATGGCCGGCTTTGGCCTCTTGGCCTACCTATTCTTCGCCTCCGGTATTTTTATCGTCCTGCGGCTGCTTATCTCGGGTTTCTTCCTTCTAGCCGGGATTGCTTTCGCCTTCGTTCCCGTTCAAGATCAGCCGTTGGACCGCTGGTTGGTGGCCTTCTTTCGCGCCATCTACGCCCCCACCCGCCGAATTTGGGCCAAAAGCGCTGAACCGGCGGAATTCTTGGTGTTGGAGGTCCCCAAAATTGCCCGGACCGCAGAGCCCGAGGTGACCGCCGAAGAGTCCCGCCGGCGCCTCAAGCGATTCCTCGAAACGGTGAAGGAGGGGACGGAACTCAGCCCCTTAGACTTAGAGGAGCAAAAGTATCTGAAAGCCATCAACGCTCTAGCTCGAGAGATCAGTCCTCCGCCGGCGCCTCCCGTCGCCGAGGCCGTACGGCCTCCCGAACAAAAGCTGGCCCCCACCACTCCCGGTGAAGCCGCGTCTGACGCGGTGGAGCCGCCAAAACCTCCCGTCCCCGCCCCAATACAGGAGAAAGCAGCCCCTCCAGTTCTTCCAAAACTAAAATTTATTGAGGTCCGGAAAATCCAAAGAGAGCCCTCGCTAGCCTCTAAAATCAACTGGACTACCGAAAAAGTCTACAAAGTCCAGCGAGGTGAAGCCGCTAGTTATTTCGCCGCCCGCCGCACCGTACGGGTGGGACGGCGGCTTACTCCATTAGCCATCTCCGGAGAAGTAGTTTACGCCCCCGTTAGAGAGCGCATCATCGAACCGGAGCTCCCCAAACCCCCCCAGCTTCTACCAGCTCCCGCCGCAGTCATGCCCATCCCA
>BTRF01000032.1:0-7493 GCA_036986255.1 Patescibacteria group bacterium
GAAGACGAGATCCTCTCCTGGTTCGGGGGGACCCTAACCTCCTCAAGGAGGGACTGCGCTCTCCTCCCCTTGAGAGCGTTGAAGAAAGCTTTAGAAGAAGGCAGGAGTTAGTGGTTTTGGGGTTGAAAAAGGAACCCGCGCAAAGGGAGATTTTGCTAGGATGATTTTATGCTGTTTAGGAAAGAACGCTCTTTTAAGGCCGATCTTTCAATCGTAGCTCCCTTCTTTGCTTTGATTCTTGCGGTTGCAACGGTTTTTTATCACTTTGAGGGGTGGAGCTGGGTGGACTCTTTTTATTTTTCCTCTACGACCTTGATAACCATAGGGCATGCTCAGCTGCTGCCTTCCACCGACCTGTCCAAGCTTTTCACGGTGGTCTTGTCTTTCGCGGGCGTTTCCGCATTTTTGGCCTTAGTTACCTTGGTGGCGGGGGAGATTCTTAAGAAGGAAAAAGAATAGGCGATCGTTATTTTGATCGCCTTAGATCCTGGATGAAGGGCTCCCAAAGAAGGGTAGGCTCCCCTGATTTTAAGAGCACATAGTAGTCTCTGCAAATGTTTCCCTGCTGTTCAGGGTTGAAATCATAAAGCGATCTTTCCTCTTTCAGGGCTCGAGCCAGACCGGTTTCCCCTCCATAGTTGTAGGCCTCTGCGCCGAGGTAGACATGCGCTTGTGAGGCCTCTAGGAGGTAGATCCACCCGAAGTGCTGAAACTGCCAAACATGAGTCAGCTCATGAATTAGCCAAGCCGTATCCTCGAGATTGCCGGGCTTTAAGGGACGGGCAAAGCGAACACTGTTTCCTAGCCCTAATGCGTAGTCAGCGGTGGGAGGGGGCTGACAGCGGATGAGAGCGATCATTCGAACCACCCGGTTGAGCCATTTCCACCCTTCCATCACCAGAACTTGACTGTAGTGGACGGTGTTTCCAAACACTAGCCGGGCTTCGGATACTTCACGGCTCACCAACCGCCTTTTGGGCATTTTTACTCCTTTCTCCAGTCTCCTTTATGGTAGCAACGAGTTTTTGGATGTCAATCTCCATACATGGGCTATAATTAACAATGAGCAGTGCGGATTAATTGCGCGGCGCCTTCGTCTAGGGGACCAGGACGCCGGCTTCTCAAGCCGGTAACACGGGTTCGAATCCCGTAGGCGCTACCAGCACCTGCATTGACATTTAACGCTTGATTTGCTAAGGTCAATTGACCTCCATGTATTGACTGAAACTGGGGGATTATTTTTTGCACCTATCGAGTTGGAGTTTGGTTTTATCCTTTTGCAACGGCAGGGTGTTGGTGCCCCCAGGTTTTTGGAGAAGTAAGATGAGTAAAGAAAAAGTTTATCTGACCCAAGAGGGTCTCGAAAAATTACAGAACGAATTTGACCACCTGGTTAACGTTAAGCGTAAAGAGGTGGCGGAGAAACTTCAAAAGGCCCGGGAGTTGGGGGATCTGTCGGAGAACGCCGCCTATACCGCCGCCCGTGAGGAACAGACCTTTATGGAAGGCCGTATTGCCGAGTTGGAGGATCTCTTGAAGAAGGTTGAGGTTGCTGAGAAGGCCAAAGCGGGTAAGGTAGTAGTAGGGTCTACCGTTAGGGTTCATCTTGATGGGGAAAAGCAGGAGTTTCGAATTGTGGGAGCGCCTGAAGCCGATCCCGCCGGTGGTAAAATTTCCCATGAGTCGCCCCTTGGCCAGGCTCTGATAGGCAAGAAGGTGGGGGACAAGGTGGAGGTAGAGGCCCCGGTAGGCAACCTCAAGTACCATATCCTCGAAGTTAAGTAATTTGCCCGGCCAGACATGATAAACTTTTTCCGTAATGCCGCAACCATTAGAGGAGCTTCGCAGGGAGAGGCTGAAGAAGTTAGAAAAAATTCGTGAGCTGGGCTTTGATCCCTACCCCCCTAAATTTGATCGCAAACATTTTATTACTCAGGCCCGGAGAAGCAAAATTTCCTCCAGCGTTACCATTGCCGGGAGGGTGGTTGCTTGGCGGGAGCATGGGAAGATAATCTTCGCCGACCTAATTGATGAAACCGGAAGAATTCAGCTCGCCTTTAAGGCGGATCGCCTTTTGGGGAGAAGCGGTAAACTTCTGGAGCTGATAGACATAGGTGATTTTATAGGGGTGACGGGTGCTCTTTTTAAGACTAAAGCGGGTGAGCTGACCGCCGAGGTTTCAAAGCTGACGCTTCTCTCCAAATCTCTCCTTCCCCTCCCGGCGAAGTCAGGATTGGTCGATATTGAAGAGCGCTATCGTAAGCGGTACCTTGACCTGATCCTCAATCCGGAAGTTAAGGAGCGTTTTGATCGGATCTCTCAGATTGTGGAGAGCATGCGCGGGTTCCTTTTGGAGGAGGGCTATGTTGAAGTGACTACCCCCTCGCTCCAACCGCTGTACGGAGGAACGCTGGCTCGGCCGTTCGTTACCCACTTTAATGCTCTAGATGAAGATTTCTATCTTCGGATTTCCAACGAGTTGTATCTAAAACAGCTTATCGTGGGGGGGTACGAGAAGGTCTTTGAGTTCTCCGTCGATTTTCGCAATGAGGGGATTGATACTACTCATAACCCTGAGTTTTTGCAGATGGAGACGATGTGGGCCTACGCGGATTACAAGGATAATATGTCGTTTGCGGAGCGGATGTTTGCGGCCGTCACCAAAAAAGTTTTGGGGGGCACCAAGATCGCCTATCAGGGCCAGAAAATTGACCTCAAACCGCCGTGGAGGCGGGTGCGCTTGGTAGTGGCGGTGGAAAAAGAGGGGAAGTTGGATTGGTCTAAGGTTAAAAATTTGCGGGATGCTCAGGAAGCGGCGAAGAAGTTGGGAGTGGACGTTTCCGGAAAGAAACTGAAGGGCGAGGTCCTTGAGGAGCTTTTTGATACTTTGGTCAAGCCCAAGATTACTCAGCCAACCATCGTTTATGATTACCCGCAGGACATCTCTCCTCTGGCCAAGGCGGTGGGGGAGAACTTGAGTTATACGGAGCGGTTTGAGATATTTATTGCCGGCCGGGAGTTGGGGAACAGCTACTCTGAAGCGAACGATCCTCTCTGTTTGCGTGAGAATTTGGAGAAGCAAGCGGAGCTTAGGAAGAAGGGGGATCGAGGATCCCATCCCGTTGATGAGGGTTTTCTTGAGGCCCTTGAGTACGGACTTCCTCCTACCTCAGGCCTGGGGATTGGGATGGAGCGCCTCTTTATGCTCTTGACTGATACGGCTTCGATTAGAGAAGTAATGCTCTTTCCCGCTTTACGTCCGCGTTAGTTAATTGACCTATTTGGTTGGACTGTATTTGTGAAATTTTAACTCGCTGGATGGTAAAGTTATCTAGTTATGCTGGATCCTAAGTTTGTGACGGAAAATCTGGAGGAGATAAAGAGGGTAGTTAAAGAGCGGGGGATGAGGGTGGATGTGGATGAGATTGCCCGCCTGAGCCAGGCCCGGTCGGAGGTTTTGGCGGAGGTCGAGAAGCTTAGGGCTCGGAAGAATAGGTTGAGCAAAAAGCCCTCCGAGGAGAACATTCGCCGCTCCACTGAGGTGAAGAACAAGCTTAAAAATCTAGAGCCCCAGCTTAGGAATTTGGAGAAACAGCTTAATGAACTGCTTTGGCGGCTCCCCAACCTGCTCCATCCTCAGGCCCCTCTGGGTCACAGCGAGAAGGATAACAAGACGCTGAGAACGGTGGGAGTTCCTAAGAAGTTTTCCTTTAGTCCGCGTGACCATGAAGAGATTTCCCGAGATCTTGACCTTGTTGACTTTGAGGCCGGATCAAAAGTAGCCGGCTCGAAGTTCTACTACTTGAAAAATGAAGCCGCTCTTTTGGAATTTGCTTTGATAAAATACGTTTTTGACATCCTCCTTGAGGAGGGTTTTACCCCTTTTGTTACTCCGGATTTGGCTCGTGAGGAGATAATTGACGGAGTTGGCTTTGTTCCCCGGGGACCGGAGTCTAATATTTACCTGGTGGAGGAGGAGGACTTGGGACTGATTGGGACGTCGGAGATTACCTTGGGCGGATACCATACTAATCAGGTGCTGGAGGAGGATAAGCTTCCTCTCAAGTATGTGGGCTTTTCGCACTGCTTCCGCCGCGAGTCCGGAAGCTATGGCCAGCACTCCAAAGGTCTCTACCGGGTTCATCAGTTCTCAAAAGTGGAGATGTTCATCTTCTCCCGTCCCGAAGAGTCGGAGAAGACCCATGCCTATCTTCTCAAGTTGGAGGAGAAGATCTTCAAAGGACTCCGCATTCCTTATCGAGTGGTTGATATTTATGCAGGTGACCTTGGAGCGGCGGCCTATCGCAAGTTTGACCTGGAGGCGTGGATGCCCGGGAGGGGGGGTTGGGGTGAGATTACCTCTACTTCCAACACGACCGATTATCAGGCCCGTCGTCTAAATATTAGGTATCGCAAAGAGGATAGGTCCGTCGGCTACGTGCACACGTCGAACGGTACGGCTGTGGCTGTACCGCGGACGCTGATCGCTATCTTGGAAAATTATCAGCAGAAAGACGGGTCGGTGAGAGTTCCGGCGGCTCTTGTCCCTTATGTCGGTAAAAAAATTATTCGCCGATAAGCCCCAAGTTGTTTACTCCACCAGTTCCGCTCACTCGGGACTCATCCGGGTTTGGAAGCATCACGACGGATTGGTCTTGGAGGTGGGCGGTTATCCCCAATCCGTCTCTTTAGGTACGTCGGATTTGGCGGAACGCTACTGGTCTAAAGCGGTTGCCGAAGTGGGGGAAAGGCTTAGCGGTCCGCGGCGGGCCTTGATCATTGGTGTGGGCGGGGCTACCATTCTCCATCTTTTAACGCAAAGATTTTCTGATCTTGAGATAGTGGGAGTTGAATTGGATCCGGAGATTATTGACATTGCTCGGAGATTTTTCAGCTTAGATGATATTAACAATCTTTCGGTGGTAGAGGGGGACGGGGCGAAATATGTTTTAAGTTGCGAAGGAGACCGTTTTGATCTCACTTTTGTGGACGCTTACTTAGGCGGTAATTTCCCCCTTCATTTCGAGGAAGAGAGGTTTCTGCGGCGGCTGCGGGAGATTACGGACCCTGCGGGCTTGGTGGCAATCAATCGCGCCAGCGGTTTCGATCGGCCTTCCTTCGAGAAGCTCCTTGGGGGTGTTTTTGCTAAGGTGGAGGTGGTTAAGATTCCGTTGCCCGGGTTCTTGGGTGGTTGGGCCGGTAATCTCCTTTACTTCTGTCAATGATGGATAAAATCGCCGTTTTTCTGGCTCAATATCTGATTATTTTGTCAGTTTTGATTGTCCCCTACCTCTGGGTGAGAAGGGAGCGGCATGACCTTATCCGCATTGCGATATCTACTTTGGTTGCCTACGCCGCCGTCGAAATGCTTAAAACTTTAGCGGCGGCCCCGCGCCCGTTTGTGGCGGAGAGCTTTACCCCTCTTATTAACATGTCGGCGGCGGAGTTCTACGGCTCTTTTCCTTCCGGGCATGTGACCTTTCTAGCCGCTTTAGGCACGGCCGTGCTTTTCACTGAGAAAGTTCCCGGGCTGATCATGCTGGTGATCGCCGGATTGGTAGGTTGGGGTCGGGTGCTGGTGGGGGTTCACTACCCCGTGGATGTCTTGGGAGGATTCCTCATTGGTATTATTACGGCCGGTTTGTTTAAGATTATTCACGACCGATTTCCCGTGTGGTGAGGGAAGGTTATTCTGCTAATGCCAATTTATCAAGCCGTCGTTTTAGGGATAATTCAAGGGGTAACGGAGATTTTTCCCATCTCCTCCTCTGGGCATTTGATCCTTTTTCCAGCCATTTTAGGTTGGGAGCCCCACTCCCTGGCCTTTGATGCCTCCTTGCACTTGGGGACCGCCTTTGCTCTTTTGGCCTACTTTGCCAAAGCTTGGATTGGTCTCTTAACCTCCCGTTCCTACAAGCTGATTGGGTACATTCTGCTCTCCTCGGTGCCGGTGGGCTTGATAGGTCTTTGGGGGGCGGATTACATTGAGAAGAACTTCAGAAGCCCGCAGCTTGTTTCCCTAACCCTTGTGGGGGTGGCGGTATTAATGATCTTGGCCGAATTTGTTTACCGCAGGTTTAAGACGCACAAGGGCCAGGCCGGACTGATAGACGTTTTGGCGATTGGTTTTGCACAGACCTTGGCTTTGGTTCCGGGGGTTTCGCGCTCCGGAATTACAATTTTGGCGGGAATGGGGAGGGGTTTGGAACGGTCTAAATCGGCTTATTTTTCCTTTATGATTTCCCTGCCGATTGTTTTTGCGGCGGGTTTCTATCAGCTTTTTTCTGTCTATCGCGAGGGGCTCTTGGGCGTGCAGTGGGGGAGCTTTGCCGTGGGGATAGCTACATCTTTCATCGTGGGTGTCTTAGCGATTCGATTTTTGCTGAAAATTCTCCATCGGGTTTCCCTTCTCCCCTTTGCCGCCTATCGAATTGTTTTAGGACTGCTGATCCTGTTTTCTAGGTTTTAACCGTTATTTTAGGTGTGGCGATCGGCTACTTTGGAGGCCCCGAAGGACTCCGGTTTGGTCTTAACTTTGTATCCGTTTCCGGTGATCATCGCGACTACCTCGGAGATGATCTCCTTAGTTTTCCCGTTTTTTCCCACATCGACGTGTATCTCCAGCCCGAGTTGGAGCAATTCAGGAGCTCCTTTGAGATGGTAAATAAACTCATTTGCAAATTCCAGAGATGTTAAAGCCTCCTCGTAAATCCTTTCTTTGAGGGTGTAGGGACGAGTTTGGTTGTATCCCTGCCAGAAGTAAATTCCGCCTCCGCCGACCCGATGAACGACTAGGGCGGTGACGAATTCGACCCCCTTGCCGTTGTGTTCTTGGGAATCCGTTCCGATGATAATGCGGTATTGATAGTCGGGCGAGGCGTGAACGAATTTAGTGATCTTCTCAATCACTTGCGGGAAGGTTAGAGCTCCGTGGGTCGGGCTGTGAAAGGTTTTAATCTGTTTTACTTTTACTTTCTGCTGCATTTAACTGGTTCTTATTATATCTCCTCCCCTTGGATATTCCTAGTGTTAGTACGGCGGAAACGGCAAGGGATTGTATACTTGTATGGAATGTTTTCTTTTTTAGCCAAATTTTTTGACCTTAATGAGCGTGAGCTGGCAAAGCTTCGTCCGCGGGTGGGGAAGGTTAATTCTTTTGAGCCCGGGATTAAGAAGCTCTCGGATTCCAAGCTCAAAGGCAAGACGGCCGAGTTTCGTGAGCGCTTGAGGGAGGGGGAGACTCTTGATGATCTTCTGCCGGAAGCGTTTGCGGTAATGCGAGAGGCCTCCCGCCGCGCCACCGGCATGCGCCACTTTGATGTTCAGATTTTAGCGGGGATTGTCCTTCACCAGGGAAAAAATATCGAGCAGAAGACCGGTGAGGGAAAGACCCTTTCGGCTATCTTGGCCCTTTACCTTAACGCCTTGGAGGGCAGGGGAGCTCATCTGGTTACCGTTAATGATTATCTGGCGCGGCGGGATACGGAATGGAT
>BTRF01000033.1:0-6892 GCA_036986255.1 Patescibacteria group bacterium
ATTGGTAGTAGGTTAGATAGACACCCATTGCCTTTGATCCAATTATGTTATTATCTGGTTGGGTAGGCAACTAGGGGCAGTGGTTGCCTGCCCATCCATATATCCTGCCGCCAATTTTTTGTTTCTGCAGGTTTAATTTAAATTAATGGTTGGGCAAAACTACTCCAATTCATCAAGCGGAAAAAATGGAAACCGATCCTATCAAGGTGAAACTATCCATGTATCAGGGGTGTTGGAGATTTTACCTGATTATGGGGTTTTGCGCTCCGATGTAGAGCAGGAAGGCAACCTTCCCTCTGATGTTTATGTTTCCCTCTCCCAGATTCGCCGTCTGGATTTGCGGATGAGCGATACCGTAGAGGGGATCGCCCGTCCCCCTAAGGAGGGTGAGCGGTATCTTTCTCTGCTTAAGGTGACTAAGGTGGCGAACCTGCCGCCCGAGGAAGCGTCCAAGAGGCCCCGCTTTGAGCGTCTTACTCCCGTGTTTCCGAACGAATGGTTAAAACTGGAGACGGGAGCGAACGTGCTCTCTACGCGGTTGATTGACCTCTTTTCTCCAATCGGTAGAGGTCAGCGGGGGATGATAGTTTCGCCGCCGAAAGCGGGGAAGACTTGGCTTCTTAAAGACATCGCGGGGGGGCTGACCAAGAACTACCCTAAAGTGAAAATTATGGTTGCTCTCATTGGGGAGCGGCCGGAGGAGGTGACGGATATTTCCCGTTCCGTGAAGGGGGAGATATTCGCCTCCAACTTTGATGAGCCGGCCGAACGGCAAACTCGGGCCGCCGAAATGTGTTTGGAGCGGTCTAAGCGTTTGGCAGAAGCAGGGGATGATGTCATTATTTTGATGGATTCGCTTACCCGCCTGGCGCGGGCTTACAACCTCGTCGTCCCGCCCTCCGGAAGGACTTTGTCCGGTGGGTTTGATCCTGTAGCCCTCTACCCGCCTAAGCACTTCTTCGGCGCCGCTCGGAACTTTGAGGATGGGGGCTCTTTGACGATTATTGCGACGGCCCTGGTTGATACGGGATCGCGAATGGACGATCTCATTTATGAGGAGTTTAAGGGAACCGGAAATATGGAATTGCACTTGGCCCGCAAACTGCAGGAGAGGCGCATCTTCCCGGCCATAGATATTGTGAAGTCCGGAACGCGCCACGAGGAGCTCCTTTACGATAAGAGTACCTTGGAGCATGTTTATATTCTCCGCCGGATGGTAGATACCCTTGGGGATACGGCTACCGAGCTAGTGGTTAGCCGTCTGCGGAAGACCAAGACCAATAAAGAGTTTCTCACCACCTTGAAGGAAACTAAATAGAATCTTAGATATAAGTTCCAAAGTTCCCAGGGCCGTTACTTGGCTTGCTTTACAGGCCGATTTTTGCTATCTTACTCCTGTCCCTAGGTAAGATCCCCTGCCCCATTTAAGTTGCTTGGGGGTGTTTATGGATAGGGCTGACAGCTCGGACCTGGCGGATACGGCTAGGTTCGGCGACCCCCCCGAAACGGGGGAACCTCCCTTATCCCTGCTGAGCGGGCAGCTTAAGTTGGGATTGATGGAGGAAGATAAAAAGGAAACTGTTTGGGAAGATCTTTTCGCCTTTGGCAGAGACTTCCTTTTTTACCTTTCCCGCCGGACTTTAGGGGCTTTGTCCTGGTTGGGTCAGTTTATTTTCTCCGGATTCACTCTTACTTCTTCACTTAAATTTTGGCTCTCCCGCAAGTTTGTGCGCCGCAAGGGTCAGCTTTCTTTCCCCTTTGCCCATGCTACGTTGATTGGAGTTTCTCTTTCCCTCTTGGTTGTTACGGCGGGCTTGGGCGATTTGGTCTTTCAAAAATCGGACCCGGTACTTTCAGGTCTGGAGCCAACCATTCTGGAATCGAAACCCGAACTTATTACGATTAAATCAGAGTTGACCCGCAACGAAGCAACTGCTTATACCGTTGAGGAAGGGGAGGACATTTACGATATCGCAGCCAAGTTCAGCATCGCTGCGGATGCCCTAGCGTATACCAATCGTCTTCCTTATCCGTACTCCCTTTCCAAAGGGCAGAAGATTACTATCCCGCCTTATCAGGGAGTTGTTCATGAGGTGATCAAAGACATCACCGTTGCCCAGCTTGCCAAAGCCAACGGAGCTAACCCTCAGGCGATTATTGACCTCAACTACCTGTTCCCGAGTAAAGACGGCGTTTACCGGCTTACAGTGGGACAGATCGTAACGATTCCGACCTACAAAGGGGAGCTTTTGGGGACGGCGGTGTCGCCTAAAGGTTCTTGCGAGGATCTTTCTCTGGTTTGGCCGACTCCCCAGAGAGGAATCAATCAATATTGGAGGCCGTGGCACACGGCTTTGGATATCGAGGCTAATGTAGAGAATTTATTTGCCGCCGCAGACGGGACGGTGGCGGCGATTGGATCCACTTCCTCTTGGAACCAGGGGTACGGGGGAAGCGTATTTATCAATCTTGACGGAACCGGGTACCAGCTGCGATACGCCCACATGTCCGAAACCATCGTGGCGCCGGGGCAGAAGGTTGAGGCAGGGGAGACGATTGGCAAGGCCGGGGCCACCGGAAAAGCGTTCGGAGTCCATCTCCACTTTGAGCTTCTCTGCAACGGAGAGAAGATCGACCCTTATTATTACCTACCTAAGTAGGTAATTAGAGATTTGACTAAGACAAATCTCGTCCTATTTACCAAAGTAAATAACTAGAGATTGCTGTGCAATATCGTCCTATTTGCCGAAGTAACTTCGGCAAATAGCTAGGTCGCAAAGCGGCTGTCCTATTATTTAACTAGCAATTAGATTTGACAGGTTTGAGAGGGATGGTGGAGCGGAGGGGAGTCGAACCCCTGACCTCCTCATTGCGATTGAGGCACTCTACCAACTGAGCTACCGCCCCTCGATTATGCTTGGGGTGAACCCCTGAATGGTGGAGTCGAGGGGAGTCGAACCCCTGACCTCTTCAATGCCATTGAAGCGCTCTACCAACTGAGCTACGACCCCATATGGTGGAGCCGGGAAGAATTTCACTCCCCCATTAAATGTCCCCATCAAGTGGGGCAGCCCCATGACCACAGTAATTATATCAGTCTGCTTTTAGAGGAGTAGAGGGTCGGGTTCTGCAGTCTGTAGTATTTAGACCTCAGAGGTCTAGAAGAGTCTAGAAGGAAAATGGAAAATGTTAAATAGATAAATGGAAAGTCGGCAAGAGTAGCTTACTTTTGCTGCTTCAGCTCTTCGAGGATTTGCTGGGCTTCCTTGTATCCTTCCGCTTCGGGGTTGGTGAGGCGGAGGGCCAACTCCAGCTCTTGGATGGCTAGATCGTTACTCCCCAGCTCTTTATACGCTCGGCCCAGGTTGTAGTGGGCGTTGGCGAAGTTGGGCTTGAGGTTGGTCGCCGCGCGAAACTGATTAACGGCCTGCTCATACTCTCCCAATTGGTAGTAGAGACCGCCAAAGCTGATTCTGAGAAGGGGGTTGAAGAGGTCAAGGCTGATCGCGCGCTGGTAGGAATCGGTAGCCCAGGTTTCGGCGTCTTTGGCCAGGCCGATGAGCGAGCGGTAGATTTGGGAGAGCCCTTCCCAGTTGCCGGCGTTAAGCGGGTAGAGATCCGTAGCGCGGCGGGCCTCACTAATTGCTTGGGAGACCAGGATCTTTATATTTTCCTGATCCTCTTGGCTAGGTTCTTCCTTCCTGGCGAGGTTGTTGGCGAGGATGAAGCTTGTTTGGGACAGGGAGAGGCGGTAGGCGGCTCTCCAGGGGAATTTTTGCACGGCCTTCACTTGGAGATTGTAGGCCTCCTGCCCGTCTTGCCTGGTTAGAGATCTTCGATGAAGGGCTTCCGCCGCATAAGCGCGGTAGATCCAGTTGAATCCTAGGATGGTAAGGAGGGCTATAACCGTTAGGAGAGCAATTTTGGATTTCCCGGCTGAAGGACTCCCTGCTTCGGATGGCGGGGAGGTTTGGGAATCCGAGCGGGTAGCCGCCAAACCCGTTAATAGGAGAAAGCCGGGAACGATTGTGGAGGTAGTGAAGAAGAAGGCGGTTAGAACGGCTCCCCCGAGAACGGCCAGAGATCCGCTTCCCCTCCGCAGGGAGGTTTTGACGAAGACACCGATCAGGAACAGCCAAGCCAGAACTCCCAACAGTCCCTCCTCGGCGAATGATCGGAGATACTCGTTGAGCGGTTTTTCGAAGCGGAGAGTCCAGAACGGGGTTTGGTTAAACCGAAGCGGTTTATAGCGGGTGAAGTCGATTAAGAAAGTGGACGGACCCGACCCCCAAAGGGGCTTTTGGCGGAAGGAAGTTGCCGATACCGACCAGGAGGTCTTAAGGTCGAGAGTGACTCCCTTGGGGAAGTTGGTGCTGTTGAGGAAAGTGGTCTTGTCGAAGAGCGGGGGAACTAGGACGACGCCGGCGAAGACTAGAGAAGTGAGGAAGACGGCTAGAAGAGGCCATTTGCTTCGGCTCCAAAGCTCCACACCCGAACCAACTAGAGCGATGATGACGGCGGCGGCGAGAGCAACCCAACCCGCAGGATTATTGATTAAAACCAGCGTGGCGGCGAAGAGAGCAAGAAGACCTGCGAGGAGGTTTTTCCTCACGGGTTTTTGCGTTCTGAGCATCTCTTTAAGAACCAGTCCGGATACGGCACCCAAAAAGAGGGCGAGAGTGGTTGGTGATCCCAAGGGGGTGAAGGTCGCCCCTGCGGACCAGCTTTGACCGAAGATATTCACTCCAAAATACTGTGGCCAGAAGAGAATAATCGCCGCGAATCCTGAAGCGCCAAGGGCGTACCCCACCCGGCGCAGGGTTTCTCTCTTTAAGTTCCAACTTACTAAGAAGAAAAATAAGGTGAAGATAGTGACCGAAACCAGAGACGGGTACCAACGGGCGTATTGGCCGAGGACTGAGACAAGACGGCTGTCGGAAAGGATGGTGGAGATGAGAGTTACGACCCAGAGAGCGAGGATGGGAGCGTCGAAGGGAGATGGCCGAAATCCCCAACGGCCGGAGGCAACCACTTTGATTCCCCAAGCCAAGAAACCAAGAAACACGGCGACCGCCAGAAGAATGAGTTTGTTGAATTCAAAAAATTCGGTTGTGACCGGCAGAAAGAACAAGGGAAGCAGGAATGCCAACCCGATGATCTCGAGGTTGATGAATTTTTCGGCGTATCGAGCGACGTTTTCACGCATAGTCTGGTATATCTTAGTGGTTTTTAATCACGTTAGTCAACAGTCTTTTAAAGAAGTTAGGATTTCCTCTGGTTTTGTTACAATCGTCCTGATGCAGACCTTTGACCACCGCAAAGTCGATAAGAAATGGCAAAAGGAGTGGGAGAAGCTTAAGCTTTACCGCGCCGTAGACCGCCCTTTTGGACGAAGAGGGCGGGGGAAGTACTACCTCTTGGTCGAGTTCCCTTACCCCTCCGGGGAACGCTTGCATGTGGGGCATGGGAGGAGCTACAGCTGTTTTGATGCCGTGGCCCGTTTGCAGAGGATGAGGGGGTATAACGTTCTCTTTCCCATCGGTTGGGACGCCTTTGGCCTTCCGGCCGAGAATTATGCCATTAAGACGGGGGTTCATCCCCGCGTTACTACCAAAAAGAACATCGATAATGCTAGAAAGCAGGCTAAGTCTTGGGGGCTCTCCTTTGATTGGACGCGGGAGATTAGCACCACCGATCCCGAGTACTATAAATGGACTCAGTGGATCTTCCTTCAGCTCTTCAAGAAGGGGTTGGCCTACAAAGCTGAGAAGGCGGTCAACTGGTGCCCCTCGTGCCGAATCAATTTGGCCCAGGAAGAGGTGGTGCAGGGGGCTTGCGAGCGCTGCGGTGCTCCGGTGGAGCGGCGGATGCAGAGCCAGTGGATTCTGAAAATTACTTCCTACGCCGACCGCCTTTTGGACGATCTGAAATTAGTTGACTACCGGGAGGACATCAAACGGCAGCAGATTAATTGGATTGGACGATCCGAAGGAGCGGTAGTTAAATTTGAAGTTAGAGATTCGGAGTTAGAGATTCCCGTGTTCACCACGCGGGTTGATACCCTTTTTGGGGCCACTTTTCTGGTTCTTTCTCCTGAGAAAGCTCAGGATTACCTGCCGCAAATGCTCCGGAAGGAGAAAGCCGCTGTGGAGAGGTATATTCGAGTGGCGCTAAATAAATCCGAGCTTCAAAGGCAGGAGGAAGTGAAGGACAAGACCGGGGTTTTTACGGGGGTTTTTGCCCACCACCCCTTAACGGGGGATGAAATTCCCGTTTGGGTGGCCGACTTCGTTTTGGCCGGGCATGGTACGGGAGCGATCATGGCCGTTCCAGCCCATGATCAGCGGGACTTTGAGTTTGCTAAAAAGTACGGTTTGCCCATCCAAGAGGTAATCAAGAATAGCGGGGAGTCCCGCTTCCCAAAGGAATCTTTTGAAGGGGAGGGTGAGTTGGTGAATTCTGGTTCGTTCGACGGCTTGCACTCACGCGAGGCGGCTGACAAAATAAGTTCCCTCCTTATCAAGAAAAACCAAGCCGAGAAGGCGGTGACTTACAAGCTTAGAGACTGGGTTTTCTCCCGCCAGCACTATTGGGGAGAGCCGATTCCTATCATCTACTGCCGAAACTGTTGGAAGAGATCAGGGATCAAAGATCAGGGATCAGAGCTGAGAGAGGGCTACGACTATGTCCTTATCGGAGGAAAGGAGTACGCCATTGTTCCCGTTCCGGAGGAGGACCTTCCGGTCGAGCTTCCCCATGTTGCGAAATACAAACCTATGGAGACCGGCGAATCCCCCTTGGCGGCGATTAAGAGGTGGGTGAAGGTCCCCTGTCCCTCATGTGGTAAGCAGGCGAGAAGGGAGACTGATACGAGGCCGAACTGGGCCGGGTC
>BTRF01000034.1:0-6512 GCA_036986255.1 Patescibacteria group bacterium
CTTCCTGGATGGCGGCGGAAATCCGCTGCATCACAGCCGTTCCCGGATCATATGAAAGGACATTTCTCGCCAGAAGGCCGGCGACGAGCAGGCCGAAGATGGAGCTGCCCAGGGTTATTTGTAGGATTAAATCAGTAGACATACGGTTTTATAGTTTACCCGCCTTTTGGTGCGATGTCTAGATATCTAATTCTGCGTCCAGGGCGTGAGTTTGGATAAAGCGCTTGCGGGGCGGAACTTCCGATCCCATGAGCATAGTAAAGACCTCGTCCGCCTTCTGGGCGTCTTCAATCGTGACGAGTTTCAGCGTCCTTGTGGAAGGGTTCATGGTGGTTTCCCAGAGCTGGGAGGGGTTCATCTCCCCCAAACCCTTAAAACGCTGAACGGTTGCTCTGGGCATCTCTTTAAGCAGCTTATCCCGTTCTTTCCCACTGAAGGCATAGGCGGACGCCTTTCCCCGAGTGACCTTGTAAAGCGGGGGTTGGGCAAGATAGACGTGTCCTTTCTCGATCAAGGGCCGCATGTAGCGGAAAAAGAAGGTTAGGAGGAGAGTCATAATGTGGGAGCCGTCCACATCCGCATCGGTCATAATGATGACCTTCCCGTAGCGGAGCTTGGAGAGATCGAATTCATCCCCTACCCCCATTCCGATGGCAATGATTAGATCGCGGATCCCCTGGTGCTCAAGCATCTTGTCCAGGCGGCTTTTTTCCACATTGAGAATCTTTCCCCAGAGGGGAAGGATGGCTTGAGATTTTCGATCCCTTCCCTGCTTGGCGGACCCGCCGGCCGAATCCCCCTCCACAATGAATATTTCTGCTTGGCGGGGGTCTTCGGTTTGACAATCGGCCAGCTTTCCGGGGAGCCCTAATCCTTCCAAGACCCCTTTTCTAAGGACGGTCTCGCGGGCGGCCCGGGCGGCCCGCCGCGCTTCTGCGGCCAAAGTCCCCTTTCGGACGATCTTTTGAGCGGCGGAAGGGGTTTCTTCCAAAAATTCGTAAAGCTTTTCGCGCAGGACCTGCTCGACCACGGGCCTCACCTCGGCATTTCCAAGCTTGTCTTTGGTCTGCCCTTCAAACTGGAGGTTTTTTATATCCAGTTTTATGGAGATCACTGCGGTGAGACCCTCTCTAACGTCGTCGCCCGTAAGGGCTTCTCCGCCTTCTTTAATGATCCCCTTTGCTTTGGCGAAGTCGTTTACGGTTCTCGTCAGTCCGGATCTAAACCCGGTGAGATGGGTTCCGCCTCCGGGGTTGTAGATGTTGTTGGTAAAAGGCAGGACCGTCTCATTAAAGCCCCCGTTGTATTGGAGAGCGATTTCAACATCCACCCCTTCCCGATGGTCGTGGGTGTAAAAGGATTCGTGCAGAGGATTTTTATTGCGGTTGAGACTTTCGACGAACGAGCGGATTCCACCTTCAAAGAAGTAACTGACTTCGCGGTTGGCGCGGCGGTCGGTGATGTGGAAGAAAACTCCTTTGGTGAGGTAGGCGTACTGCCGGACCCGTTCGGACAGAAAGTTGAAGTCGACGGCTACATCTTCGCCAAAGACTTTCTTGTCCGGCAGAAAGGTTACCGTGGTGCCGGTTTCATCGGCCGGGACAGTGCCTTCCGCCTTTACCTTATAAAGAGGGTCTCCCCGTTGGTATTCCTGAACCCAGCGCTTGCCGTTTTGCCGAACCTCTACTTTCATATTCTCGGAGAGAGCATTGACGACCGAAGAACCGACCCCGTGCAGTCCCCCGGAAACCTTGTAGCCCCCTTCGCCGAACTTCCCCCCGGCGTGCAGCTTGGTCATGACCAGCTCCAAGGCCGAAACTTTATATTTGGGATGAGGGCCGACGGGAATCCCCCGCCCGTTGTCAATTACGGTTACGGAGTTGTCGGAGTTGAGGGTGACCTCGATTCGATCGGCGGCTCCTACGAGGGCTTCGTCGATGGAGTTACTGATAATCTCTAAGACAAGATGATGGAGACCGTTTATGTCGGTTGATCCGATGTACATCCCCGGACGCTTGCGAACGGGATCCAATCCTTCCAAGACTTGAATCTGTGCGGCCGTGTACTGGTCTTTTTTGATTTTGGTTTTCTTTTGGGCGGAAGCTTGTTTGCTAGGCATTACGGCTTTAACGAGCTCATCATACGCGGGCGGTGACCCATCAATCCTACCAAGAAATTAAGAACCGATCAACGGTTAATTTTACGTTGGCGGACGGGTTCCTGAGGAGCTTCTTGGTTTCCCAAACTCCAATCAGCCGGAGATGGGTATTTTTGTTGTTCGTGAGGTCTTTGCCGAGCTCCATCTCGAAGGCATCTAGGAAGCTTAAAGCACTTAGGGAGCGGTAGCCGATTTTCTCTTCAAATAGCGCCAGGCGTTGTCCCGGGGGTGCTGAAAGTATTTCTTGGGCGAAATCATTTTGACTATTCTGTTCACCACCCACCGCTTCGAGAAGGCATCGGGAAACGACGGTCGGCAAGAGAAGCCGCGGGTGGGGGGTGGTCAGAAGGAAGGTGAGAAAAGTGGGCGGTTCTTCCAAGGTCTTAAGGAGGGCATTTTGGGCTTCGGGGGTCATCTGCTGGGCTTCGAGGATTAGAACGCCCCGCCTTAGGCCTTTAGGCGGGTTGATGTGCAGGTGCGGCAGGAGTTCCTTAATCTGCTTGATGCCCACTCTCCCCTTTTCGCTTGCGATGTGGTGGATATGGTGGCCCGTGAGAAGCTCGTCGGCCTTCTCTTCCCTGGTTTCAGTATTTCCTCCGTGAACAAGAATGCTGGGCATATAACACAGTATATCAGCGCAAAGACCTAGTTAAAAGCCGGTTTCTATGTTAAACTATGGGTTAGAAAAACAAACTCGTGAAAGGAGGAGAATATGTTTCGAGCGCAAAGACTTGAACTGCTAGAGAGTCCCCGCTCTAAGGCGTTTTCGCGCCTTAAGAAGTTTGTCAGGGTACTGCTGTTTCTTTTCATTTTGCCCGGAGCTGGAGTTTTGGGCGGTGTTTGGCTTGCCTCCTGGGGCGGTTATCAAAGTGCGATGCAGGATGAGACAGCTGCTTCGACTGCTTCTCCAACTGTCATTCCCATCTCTAAGGAAGCTCCCATACGCATACCGTTTCGGGTTATGGGTACGATTGAAGGTCTGCTTCCCATTGATTTTCCTACCGAAGCTGTTTTCGCGTACCAAGAGCCGTCATCGCAAGTGGTCGACGGCCTGCTGACTTACGGGCAGGAACGGTCGCTGACGGGGGAGGAATTTACAGATCTGATCAAGTTTCTCAATGCAGATCCCCTGGCGGTGGACGAGGACACCTACTACGCTACTTTTCTGGCTTCCGAGACTGCCTTACAAACTTTTGCCCAAGATGAGGGCGAGAGCTTGCAGGCATATCTTGTGAGGCACGTAGCGTGGATGAGCCGGGAATTTAAGGAAGCCGACCCTCCTATCGAGGGCGGTTTGGCGGTCCGACGGCTTATCGTTCTGGCTGACGGCGTGTTCAAGTCCGACTGGGACACTCGCGGGTTTGACTATGCTGCCCATGGTCTTTTGGATTCGGATGGGGCGTGGTCGTTTATCGAAACCTACGAGCCGGAGAACAGCGCTTACTACAATCGGGATTTCGTGATTGATTTTGGTCTGCTCCATGAGTGGACGCACTCAATCCTTCACCTGCCGGATCACTACGCTTTGGATTACCACGCGTCGCACGACATCTACAACGTGCTTGAGGGAATCCCGGAGGCGTGGCAATACTATTGGGCCGGCTTGCGGCCTGGTATTTCCCGCAACGGCTTTGCGGGGGGAGGGTCTGGGTTTACGCTTCGCCGATACTCGGCGCTTCAGCTTCAGGACCGCCGTGATCGTGGGATTGCTCACGACATCGACCGCATCCGGTTCGAGATGGGGTTCTTAGCGCAGGTTCCGCAAGTAAGCGTTTTGGACTTTGGTCCGGATTTCGCCCAAGCGCAAGTCTTGATCTATCAATCCCAAGACTGCCCGCCGGAGCATACTGACAGAGCAGCCAGCTCCTGCAAGATCCTTGCTGCCGATCCTGTCTCTGATGGGCTGTTGGACGATCGCGGCCGGATTGCGATTGGGAACCTCTTTGCCGAGTATGAGATTAGGGTTCCTATAAAGGAGGGGGTGCTCTTCGTCAAAGTAATAAACGGTGAAGAGACTTGGTTTCGCTGGATGGATATCCGCGACTTCAATCTCGCTTACTGGCAGGGCTACCAAGGCAAGGCAGTCATGAGGCTCAACCTGGCTTCCGAGTGGGATATCCCCTCCGAGTTTGATTGGGTGATTGAGTATGGGGCGGCGGTTGACTGAGAGCCGGCTGTTTGTAGATAAACAGCCCGGCTCTTTTTTTTGTCTTCCTGTAGGGTCTGGAAATCGGGATCCGGATTTTGAGATACTGAACTAGATGGCTGAACCCACAACTCCCGGAGGTAAGGAAGTGGCCGAGATCCTTGCCGAGCAGAACTTAATTGCTCCAGAGACGATTAAAGAGCTTAAGATAGAGGCGGCTAAGCTGGGACGGCCGGTGGAAGATTTGATTTCGGAGCGGGAACTGGTGGATCAGGATGCCTTTGCCCGGGCCCGCTCTCAGGTATTGGGAGTTCCCTACTCCGATCTTGCGGGGGTTGATATTCCCGCCGAGATTTTAAATCTTATTCCTCAAGATACGGCCGTTCGCTACATTCTCATCCCCTTTGAAAAGCAGGATGACACTTTAAGGGTAGCCATGTACGATCCTCTGGATCTTCAAGTGATTGGGTTTTTGGAGCGGCGCACCAAATTGAAGATCGAGCCGTATCTGGCCACCGCCGAAAATATTCGGGATGCAATCGAATCCCAGTACCGCAAGACCTTGGGGGAGGAAGTGACTGCGGCTCTTGAGGAAGTCGGCGCCGGCGAGGCGCTGAAGATTGAGGAGGCTAAGGATCTTGAGCGCGAGCCGGAGACGATCCGCCGGTCGCCCGTGGCCGAGATCGTTTCCTCCATTCTGTCTTTTGCGGCCCGCAACCGCGCTTCTGACGTTCACATTGAGCCGGTGGGAAACAAAACCCGAGTGCGCTTCCGGGTGGATGGGGTTTTGCAGGAAAGACTAACCCTTCCTAAGGAGATCCACTCCTCCGTCGTTTCGAGGATTAAAATTCTCGCCAACTTGAAAATTGATGAGAAGCGCGTTCCCCAGGACGGCCGCTTCAAGATTGAGGTGAGCGGTCGGGAGATTGACCTCCGCATTGCCACCATGCCAACTTCTTTTGGCGAGAAGGTGGCCATCCGGCTTTTGGAGGAAACTGAGTCTATTCCTACCTTGTCGGAGCTGGGAATGCGGGGGGTTTCCCTAAAGCGGATGGAAGAGGCCATGCGCCGCCCTCACGGAATCGTCCTCGTCACCGGTCCTACCGGGTCGGGTAAGACCCTTACCTTAGCTTCGCTTCTTACCAAGGTTAATTCTCCCCGGGTGAACATTGTGACGATCGAGGATCCCGTTGAGGTTCGAATTCCGGGAGTTAATCAGACTCAAATCAACCCCGCCGCGGGTCTAACCTTCGCCAACGGACTTCGGGCCTTCCTGCGCCAGGATCCCAATATTATTATGGTGGGTGAGGTTCGGGATAATGAAACGGCCGAACTGGCCGTCCATGCCGCTCTTACGGGTCACTTGGTCTTTTCTACCCTCCACACCAACTCAGCCTCGGGAGCCCTGCCGCGGTTAATGGATATGCAGATTGAACCCTTTCTTCTGACTTCTACGGTCACGGCGATTGAGGCCCAGCGGTTGGTTAGGAAGGTTTGCTTAAAGTGCAAGGTTGAGTATGCGGCTCCGGAGGAAATGGTCAAGCAGATTAAAGATACTTTGGGTTCGCTTTATGAGAAGATCCCCAAGACCGAGAAAAAAGGTAAACTAATCTTGTTCAAAGGTAAGTCTGGGGGGGAGAAGAAGGAGAAGTGCAAGGCCTGCGGCGGTTCGGGATACTCGGGCCGGACGGCCATTTTTGAGGTGTTGGTCATGTCCGACACCATCTCCCGGCTGGTTTTGGAAAGACGGCCGACCAGCGAGATTGAAACCCGCGCCATCCGGGAAGGCATGATTACCTTAGTTCAAGACGGCTTTCTAAAATCCTTGGAAGGAATTACTACTATTGAAGAGGTTTTGAGGGTGGCCAAAGAATAAAATCTCAAATTTGAGATTATAGAGGTATGGTTGTTGCTAAAAACATTAGAGCGCTTTTGCAAAAAACTGTCGAGCTGGATGCCTCCGATCTTCATATTACGGTGGGCGCCCCCCCTACTCTTAGGATTAGGGGTGAGCTTTCCCATCTTCCGGGAACCGAGATTTTGGGGCCGGACGATGTGGAGTCTTTAACTTTTGAATTGGTCTCCGATGAGCAGAAGGACCTTCTCTTAACTCAAAAGGAGATCGATTTTTCCTTTGCGTACGGCGAAGAAGCCCGCTTCCGAGTTAATGCCTTTCATCAGCGCGGTTATTTGGCGGTGGCTCTCCGC
>BTRF01000035.1:0-6446 GCA_036986255.1 Patescibacteria group bacterium
TCTTCGCTTCTCAAGCTGCGGAGCCAAGCTCCGTCAGCAGTTGCGCGAAGGACGGGATCTTTCAATCCCTATCTTCGCTTCTCAAGCTGCGGAGCCAAGCTCCGTCAGCAGTTGCGCGAAGTAGCGGACTTGGGGAACCACGACCGGGTAATTTAGGCGGGCGGGACCTAGAACGCCCACTACCCCGCCCCTTTTATCGTTACCGTAATGAGAAAAAACAAGCCCCACCGACTCAAGATTGGCTAAATCAAACTCCCGACCAATTAAAACCGTCACCGCCTTCGGGTCCGAAGCGCGGGAAAAAAGATCGTGCAAAAGATCGTAGCTGTCCAAAAGATTAAGGGCGGCCCGCGTCACATTAATATCAAAAAACTCCGGATGGTCCAAAATGTTTCTGGTCCCAGCATGATAAACGATTCCCTCATGAGTAGTAACAATGCCGATATATCCGGTTCCTTCCGCCAAAGCCAAAACCGCTTCTCTCATCATTCTGCCAAAACTTTGGCGGTACTGAAATAAACGCTGCTTGACAGCCACTTCCTGCAAAACCGGAAGGGGATTCTCCTGCATCAAAGACGTAAGATAGTAGCGCAGGCCTAACTCCGTCGGCCGGCGGCCGGCGGAAGAGTGGGTCTTCTCGATAAACCCCTCGCGGTGGAGAACGGCCATCTCGTTGCGTACCGTGGCAGGAGAAAAGGAAAACTGATGTTTTTCCGTTAGGACCTCAGAGCCAACCGGCTCCGCCGCGGCGATGAACTCGCTAATAAGTGCTTTAAGAATTTGGATCTGCCTTTCAGACAACTCCGTCATTTTGCTACCGTCCATAACTACCCATCCTTTCCACTAACTTTATCAGTTTATAAAAACGTCTGCCAGAATGCAAGTTGCCGGGAAATTAAAAACCCGAAGGATTGAAGTTAATCCCTCGGGTTTATTTTTCAGCTACTCCGTCGGGCAAAAATATCCAAAAAGACCGCGTGCCCAGTCGACCTTACCAGACGGATAACCTCAAAACCGGCCTCCTCAACCATCCTTCTAAGAACCTCTTCGCGATAGCGGACCTGAAACGTCCTCCCATTTGAATCAACTTTCCAAACCGGCCCGTCTCCCTCTTTCACGCTTAGGTAAAGAACGCCGTTAGGACTAAGGGTGCACCGAAACCCGCGAAGGGTTGCCAGCGCCTGATCTTCGGGAACATGGAGAAACGAAGCGCAAGCCCAGAGACCCTCAAATGACTGGGCTGCAAAGCCCAGAAAGCGCATATCCATCCGCACGAAGGTTACTTCCGGAGCGGCAGAGCGGGCCAAAGCGAGCAAATTCCTCGACAGATCAATTCCTGCGACCCGATATCCCCGGTTGGCAAAAACTAAGGCATCCCTACCGGACCCGCAGCCAGCATCTAAAATATGCCGGCCTTTCAAATGGTTGAGAAAGTATTCCACTTGCTCGCCCATGACATCCGAATTCAGCCATCTCCGGGCATAGTCTCGGGCGACCGTATCATAAAAAGCGGTGGTTTCCTTTACCGGATTCATTCGTCCCTCCTTCTGGATTTAAATTGATTAACTTAAGGATATATTAACCGGGGAAAAAGTCAATTAAAGTTCTGTAACCTCGTGGGAGACCATGGTACTGTTGTCGCGGAAGCTGAACTTACCCTTGAAGCGTTTTCCCTCGAGGAGTAGGGGCAGCCAGTGGGGATCATCCGCCCACATCTGGCCGTAGGGTATCTCTTCAAGCGCAAACCACGCCGGACGCATCTCCTCACTTTCTGCCGGGTCGCCATCAAAATCTTCCGCGCGAAAAACGTGAACCTGCCAATCGGGGGTTCCGTCCTCAAAGAAAAAGTGCAAGACCCCGCAACATTTTGGGTCCACAGGAGTAATGCCAACCTCCTCCTTAACCTCCCGCAGCACCGCCTCCCCCAACTTCTCACCCTCTTCAACTTTCCCTCCCGGACCGTTCCACCAACCCTTGCCAAACCCCCGCTTCTTCATCGCCAACAAAACCCTTCCGTCCCTAACAATGAAGCAGAGTACCGCGGTGGTCATACCGAGCCATTATAACCCGTCTAGACCAAAAATGCCCCCGGAGGAATTTCCACCCTCCCAAACTTTGCCAATCTTTTTTTACCCTTCTTTTGCTTCTCCAAAAGCTTGCGCTTGCGGGTTACATCCCCTCCGTAAAGAGGGGCGGTAACATCCTTGCGCAATGCCGGAGCATCCTCCCGGGCGACAATCTTGCCACCTACCTTGGCCTGAAGCGCATAGGCAAATTGCTGGCGGGGCATAATCTCCTTGAGCTTTCTCAGCTTTTCCCTCCCCAGACGCTGAGCTTCCCCGCGAAGAACGATCTCCGACAATCCCTCCACCACCTCGCCATGAACGGCGATCTCCAACTCTACCAAGTCAGCGGGACGATGCCCGAGAAACTCCCAAGAGAAGGAGGCATATCCCCGCGAAACGCTTTTCAGAGCATCATAAAAACCGCGCACAAACTCAAGAAGGGGGAGCTCGGCCGAGATCTTCAGGCGATCGCCTAAAGTATGTGTTTCCCCAAGAATACCTCTCTTCCCCATGACAACCTTGGTCACGGCAGCGAGATACTTTGCCGGAGTTAAGAGGGTGAGGGAGATCCAAGGCTCCTCTTTGAGGCTGCGGAACGCAACGGTGGGTTTGGTAACGACCAGATCCAAATCAAACTCTCTTCTTAAACGCTCCCTCACAATCTCCAAATGAAATGTGCCTAAAAAACCGATGCGGAAACCTCGCCCAAAAGCCGCCGAGGATATCTCCTCTAAAGAAATCGCAGGCTCTTCCAGCCGCAGGGTTTGCAACGCCCTGCGGAACTCCCCAAACCCCACGTTTTGGGCAAAGAAAGAAGCAAAAACAAAAGATTGCGGCGGTTGGTACCCTGCTAGCGGAGCTGCCCGGCGGCCGCTTACTTGAGGAAATAGAACAACGGTGTCCCCCACCTGGACCACCCGGGGATCCTTCAACCCTGTAGCGATAAACCCCACCTCACCTGCCGACAAACCCGCCGCAGGTTCACGGTCGGGAGTAAAATAACCAATCTCCTTTACCTTGGCCTCTTTTCCAACTCCTAAAAATTTAATCCCGGCCGCCTGGGGTCTCTCTATCTTCCCATCTACCACCCGCACATAAGCAATCGCTCCTAAGTGGGCGTCGAAGCTGGAATCGAAAACCAACGCTCGAAAAGGAACTCTCAACGACCCCCGCGGCGGGGGAATCCGCCGGACAACCGCTTCAATAACCTCGTCAATCCCCTCGCCCTTCAGGGCAGAGATCTTCAGGATCTCCCCGTCAATACCCAAATCCCGCATCTCCTCTTCGGCTCTTGCTACCCGAGCCAAGGGAGCATCAATCTTATTAACCACCCCCACTACAACCAGTCCCAACTCGCGGGCCTTCTCGAGATGAGAAAGGGTTTGCGCCTGGACTCCCTGAGTAGCATCAACCAGAAGAAGAACCCCCTCGCAAGCGGCCAGAGAACGGGAAACCTCATAGGAGAAATCGGCATGCCCCGGCGTGTCGATCATGTTCAGCACGTAAGGCTTACCGCTTACGGCTAAGGGCCTACGGTAAGACGAGCTTGATTCGCTGTTTGCTGTTCGCTGTTTGCTGTTAGCCGGACGGTTGTAGCTCATCCTCACTGCTTTAAGCTTAATGGTCACTCCCCGCTCAGTCTCCAACTCCATCCGATCAATGCGGGGGGTTGAGGGGCTATCTCCAACCTCACGGTGAGAAGGAAGGAGTCCGGCCTTCTCCATCAGCCGATCGGCAAGAGTGGACTTCCCGTGGTCAATATGGGCTACCAAAGCAAAGTTCCTCAAAAAATCAGTGCTCATCTTCACTCAAAGCAGGAGGAACTTTGGCTTTCATAAACACGGGGAGCCGCCTCCAAACCTTAGAAAACATCCCCAGCTCCTCTATCCCCAAGAGCCGTGAAATCACAAGATAAACAACCGCCCCCACCAAAGCAACCAGAATGGTCAGCAAAACAAGATTAGCAGTGTAGCGGGTATCCAAAACAAAAAGTTCGAACCGCTCCGGCAAGACGAGCTTGCCTAAGAAAGAGAGCCGTTGATCCCAAGCGGAACGGTCTAAAATCTTCAAAACAAAATACATCACCGAGCCCGATGCAAGCGTAGCTATTCCCACTTTGATCGTGGGAACGGTAAAATCTTTAAAAGAGAGGCCGAGCTTTTTGGCCAAAAACAGGCCCAAAACGGCCGCCTGAACGAGGGCGGAGAGCGCAAAGGCCAAAGATATTCCCCAAACCGGAACCTTCAAAACAAGGACAAAATAAGCCGAGAGGAGAATGTTTAAAATAATGGTAGCCACCCCCACCACCACAGGAGTAACAGTATTCTGGAGAGCGTAAAAAGCACGTACGAAGTACAAAGTCAGCGCCTGCCCTACTACTCCCACCGCAAACATAGAAAGAGCATAGCCGGTAAGAATGGTCGAGTCCCAAGTGAAACGGGCCGCACCAAAAGCCAAGCGAACCAGCGGAATACGAAGGACCGCAAATGCCGCCGCAATCGGCAGGGTAAGAAAGATGATCTGACGAAAGGTGGTAAAGAAAACCTCTCGAAAATCTTCCCCCTTCTCTCTTCGATAGGAGAGGGCCGGAAGGGCCGCATCGGCCAAGGAGAGGCCGAAGAGGGAAACGGGAATCATCCCCAGGTGCTGGGCAAAAGTGAGATAAGCGTAAGAAGCGGTGCTGATAAGCGAGGCAAAGAAAAGATCGGAAACCTTAAGGATCTGCAAAAATCCCAATTCGACAATGCGGGGGGCAGCTAAGCGGGCAATCTTCCTCACCCCAGGATGGGCGTAGTTGAGAGAGAACACCGGACGAAATCCCAAGCTTAAGGAGAGGGGAAGCTGGATAAGGAAGTGCAAAAAGGCCCCCGCCACCGCTCCCCAGACCGGGGCGTAGATTCCCACCGACGGAACCAGAAAGATCGTCCCTCCTATAATCCCTAAGTTGTATAAGATGGGGGCTAAAGCCGGAACCAAAAATCGCTGATAGGATCTCAACGCCCCGCTCAAGAAAAAGGAGAGGACAAAAAATCCTTGGGTGATAAGGAGTATCCTTGTCAACCGGGCCATCAGAGATATATCCGGCGCCGAGAAGCCCGGGGCAATTAGCTTGGAAAGAGGGGCGGCAAATACAAAAACCAGCAACGCCAGAGCTACAAAGAAAGCCAAAGAGAGGTTCATTATTATCCCCGTTACTTTCCACGCCTCGGCTTCTTTTTTCTTAGAAAGGTAGGAAACGAAGGTAGGAATAAAGGCTGCCGAAAGGGCTCCCAAGACCAAAATCTCAAAAAGCGTGTCCGGGAATCGGAAGGAAGCAAAATAAAGAGAAATTTTCTCCCCGGTAAAGTAATGGGCCAAAACCCGGTCGCGAACCAGCCCCAGGACCCTCGAAACCAAAACCGAGGCGCCCAAAATCATCGCTGCGGAAAGAATATCCACTTGTCGGGAAGAGAAAAAATTCTTAATCCTTCTGAAGACCAGCATGCGATAAAATGCTAACATATAACAGATAGGCGTTAGATGTTGGGCTCTAGGTGCCGGATTCGGAACTCAAGTTCCATGCCGCTAGCGATCCAACCCAGAACCTGCAGCCTAAAACCTTGAACCTAAATATGCCTCATCTAAAAAGTGCCGCCAAAAATTTAAGAAAGAGCCGGAAGCGGGCTGAAGAGAACCGCCGCATTAAAGAGCAGGTCAAAAAGCTCCTGAGAGGTCCCGTTAACGCCCAAACCCTGCCAAGTCTCTACAAGGCCATCGACAAAGCGGTCAAGCGCAAACTCTTCTCGGAAAATAAAGCCGCCCGTCTAAAAAGTCAGCTGGCCAAGAAGCTGGCAAAGGACACAACCTCATGATCGCTACTCGCGTCAGACGCGATAGAAGCAAGTGAAAGGGATAACTATGGAGAAACAAGGGATTGAGCTCCTCCCCAAACCCATCCCAAGCGGAAGAAGTGCAGCCATCTCAACCTGGACGAGAACGGTCGGAATACCTCTCATCATCGGCCTCCAGCTCCTCTTCCTGGCCACTTTCGCCTTCCGGGCCAAATTGGAGATCGATCTGAGGAATCTTGCCCCATCTATAGAAAAAAAGGAAAGCATCCTCTTCCAGTCAGAGGAGTTCGAAGAAGCCTTCCGCAATGCCCAAGCCAGGTTAGAACTAATCGCTAAAACCCGGGACGATCTCTGCTACTCCTGCGCCGTTCAAAAGATTGAAGAGCTCTCCCCATCCGGGGTTACGCTTACCTTCCTTTCCCTTAAAGGAGCGGAGTTGGATATCTCTGCCGAAGCAGCGCGGGGAACCTCCTTTGCTACCTTCGTGGCTAAAATTCTTGAGGAAGAGACAATCCGGGAGGCGGCCATAACTTCAGGAAGCCTAAGTCGG
>BTRF01000036.1:0-5934 GCA_036986255.1 Patescibacteria group bacterium
CAAGACCTTAACTGAAGTCACAGGAGGGGTGGCATCGTAGGTAAAGGAGACTTGAGATGTGGACTCTTGATTCCCGGCCTGATCGGTGGATCTGGAGTAAACAGTGTAATATCCATCCTCAGGAGTAAAGTCAAAAGACCAAGCCTCGGTATCTCTCGCTCTCATCCATTCCCCCTCCTCACCGTCTTTATCTACCCGAACCTCAACTTGAGTGACACCGGAAAGATTGTCCTCGGCCGTCCCCAATATCCCAACCCAGGTTTGTGCATTGTAATAAACACCCTCCTCCAATGAAGTGATAGCCGAAGCAGGTATGGTGGTATCTACATCCAAAAGGATCACCTCCGCCGCCCCGACATTCCCCGCGCGATCCACCGACCAAAACTCGACGGTGTAGCTACCATCATCAAAAATAGGTGGTGATTCACTATCATACTTTAAAGTATGATAGTCTTCTTGACCCCCCTCACCGACCAGTAGCCACGTTTGAGAAACGCCAGAAACCTCAATTCCAGACTTACTATCATCCGCAAAAAGCTGGAGAACTGCCGGAGAGGTATACCAACCAGCAGATCCCTCGTCCCCCAGGACAGACGCGGTAGTAATCGGCGAGGTAATGTCATAAACCATGGAAACAGCCTTAGCGTCGTTTTTACCCCCAACATTACCAGCGTAGTCGACGGCCACTGAGACAAACTCCCACCTACCCTCTTCTAGCGTGCCCACTTGAAAGGGGTCCGGTGGTTTACGCGAAGACCCCCCGTGGTACTCCCAGTCCCCATCCGACCGCCGTTGGTAAAGTCTCACCCTCTCGACGCCAGACAGTTCATCTGAAGAAGCGTAGACGAGCTCAATAGGATCATCAGCAAGAGGATCATTATTATAGTAGGGGTCCAAAGGTTCAAGCATAGAGTCCGGGTTGGTTTTATCGATGTTAATTCCCCCCACAACGGTGGTGCTGTTGTTCCCCGCCACGTCGACCGCCACCCCTGCTACGCTCTGATCGGCTCCTTCAGTTTTGATTACCTGTTCTTCAGTAACAAAAGCAACCCCGGAAGTTTCATCCGTTGCCTCAAATTGAACACTAATATCTTCGTTATACCAACCGTTCTCATTGGGCTCCTCCGTCCATTTACCATAAATTACAGGTGGTGTAGCATCCCTCTTAACCTCAATATTTTGAAAATCCTCAACATTCCCAGCCCAATCCTCCGAATAAAATTCAACCCCGTAGATACCATCCTCCTCAAAAAGAGGTAATGCCCCACGATCTTCGTTGCTATCATACTTTAAAGTATGATGGTGATTATTAACCGACACATTCGTCTGTTTAACACCTGAAGTTTCGACCTCTGAATTATCAAGATTTTCATCAGTTACTCCTAAAGTAACCTCAACATCCGATCGATACCAACCACTTTCCCCATCAGGTTTATCAGGTTCAATGACAGCTGTCGTCCGGGGAGCAGTCTTATCAATCTTGACTGGATCTGCCATCTTCTCTTCCTCAAAATTACCAACATTATCAACCGCACGATAAGAGAGAGTGTGGATCCCTTCGGCCTCAAAAGTTACCTCGGTATGACTCCTCACTTCTTCACCTTTCTGATCGCCGGTATAAATTATCTTCTGCACACCCGAACCCTCCCTATCGTCAGAAGTAATAGTAACGGTGACGTCCTCGTTGTGCCACTCCCCATCAGAATCATCTCGAGATTCCGGAGCGGTTCCGTCCAGATAAACCTCCTGGGTGTTCTGCGGTTCCTCGTTGCCAGCAACATCATCAGACTGGTATCTGATCTCATACTTACCATCTTCACCCTCAATTGAAAACTTTTCCTCATAGGTCTGCTCCTCGTCCTCGTCGATCTGATAATTTGTCTGAGCAACCCCAGATACCTTCACAGCCGGATCGACCGGGTTAGTATCATCGGCGGTCAACTCAATTTGCGTTTCTGGTGAAATAAAAGTTTGCCCTTCTTCACCCTCAAACACAGGACCTTCATAAGAAAGGTCAGTTTTAGGAGGTGTTTTATCAAAAACTAAGGAGATATCTGCTTTTTCAGGCAGCTTCTCTTTATTCCCAGCTACGTCCGTTGCGCGGGAGACAAACGCCCACTCACCTTCAGCTAGTGTTTCGATATTAAATGCTAAGGGAACCGAACCGGACGGCGACGTCCAATGATGCTGCCATTCGGAGTCCCCCGCCTTGCGCCTATAAATGCTAATCCTCGAAACCCCGCTGTTGTCAGAAGCGGACACGGGGATGGGGAAGGGAAGGGAATTTTGATAAGGATTAATATTCTGCAAACTAGAGGAGGGAGGCGTTGTGTCTACGTTCAAGGTGGTCCTTTTTGCTGCCTCAATCCGGCCGGCTTTATCAACCGCGCGGTATTTAATGGAAATCTTTCCATCTTTGGAAAGAGTAAACGGCTTTGAATAAACCTGCCAACCGAACCCCAAATTGTACTCAATACGATCGACACCAGAGGCATCATCCTTCGCCGAGAGGTTTACAGTAGGAGCACTCCTATACCAGCCGTTGTCGCCATCAGAAGCGGATGGACTAACGGAAGCTTGAGTTTGAGGTGCAGAAAGGTCAAAGGCGATATTTCTAACCGATCCACCCCGATCCCCCACCCAACTGTCCTTCACGAAATGCCCTACCCGCAGTTCTTTAATTACTTTTGCTTCTAAACCGTACTCCTGGCGAAAGTCCTCAGAAACATTCCGGGAAATGTCCTTCCAAGCGCCGTACCCGAACCCCTCACCTCCCATATCCACCCAACCCTTCAAACCCCATTTGTTAGTCGCATTAGCCGAATAAACCAGCAAGTAATCCTTCCCATCCTTACCTTGAACAACCATGCCAAAATGAAGAGAGTGGGCTTTATCCATCTGCTCCCAATAAACCCTTAGATCAGGAGTAACAGCAACGTCGGAAGTATCTTTGGCCGCCCAAACCGGGGCCTTCCATCCTCCCGAGCCCCCGCGCCCATTGAGAACCATCCTTACTCCCCCACCCTCGACGCTAGAGAGATCAAGGTCAAGCGTCTCATCCGTTCCTGTATCCATCCAAGACCACTGGTCGGAAAGCCACCGAATCCCAACCGAGGCCGAGCCGGCCTTTTCAAACTGCTCCAATCTGAGAGTATGAACACCCTTACCAAGGTAAGCTTGGGCAGTTCGATTCCCCGCCTTGGGAACCCAATCGTCGATCACAAGTTGGTTACCTACCCAAAGCCGCACGCCATCGTCTGAATTGACAGAGAAATTGTAGGTTCCGGAGTTAAACGGGAAACGGCGGGTAAATCTAGATGAAAAGTTATCCGCGGGGATCGAGGAAGCCGGCGAGCCGCTCCCCCAGTGAGTCTCAAACCAACCACCGCCTCCTCCCGCAAGAACCTTCGCCGGACGATAGGTGATGGGATTATCAAAGTATTGAGCCAGCCAAAACTTGTCTACATTTGAAATCTGAGACCCTGTTGGAAAAAGCGCCAATTCCGAGTTTGAGACACTTGAAACTGCGCCGGGGTACCTCATGGCTGATCTCGTCTGGGCGTTGGGAGTAGGGTACTTACGACCACTTACGATTAGGTAAATTGTTGACGACGAACCTTTCAAAAAGTACCTTCTGGCCCGAGCCGGACTGCCCCAATAAACAAAACCGTCTCGGAAGTCAGATTGGGGACGCTTAAAAGCGTTCTTATACTCGTCCGAGACCGGGGGACCAAAGACGGGGTTATTGCGATAGTATTTCCAAATCCCCCCATGGACTACATAAGCAGGAAGGGAAAGCTTAGGTTTGTCGGCCGGCTCGTCATGAAGAATAACCGCCGGACCAAAAGTCCCCTTCCCGGGAAAATCCTGCCGAACCATCCCCTTCCACCAATAGGTCGGACCTTGCGCACAGCCCATCTTGCCCCAACCCCCATTTCGATCGTAGGCCTGCTGAAACAGCCCCCTACGCGATGAATTTTCCCCCGGGGCAAACCGGCAACTGCCCCCTGAAACCTTGCGGTTTGTTGAGTAAAGATAATCGTTTCTCTCGGCATCCGCGGTAACAGAGGAGCCAAAAGTTTTAACCTCCCCTTTCTTATTACGGGAGCACTGGCCAAAAACAGCGGCCACAGTTTCGCTCCCTTTTGTTAAAGTACCCATGTAATTAAATGATTTGGAGGTTTCACCAGCCACCTTCACGGCGTGAATTTTATACCCGTCTATTACCACACCATCCACTTTTGGGTAAATCTCAAAATGTAAGTGGTAGGATGAGGCCCCGATACCTGTCTTCCCAGACTTACCAATTACAAATCCTTGTACTACATAATCGTTCTTTTTTACAAGAATCTTATTAAGGTGGTAATACCTAGTTTTCCAACCATTCCCATGATCAATAATTACGTACTTCCCTCCAAGTTTTTCTTCTCCAGCAGCAACAACCTTCCCAGCAGCTGTAGTTAAAACCTTAGTGTTGCGCGACAAGCTAAAATCAAGGGCTACCAATCTAGAAGTTAACAATTGATCACAATCGCTTGGATCGTAGTTTCCCCGCGCATGAGGCCCACTATTTAACCTGATATTCTTCAAGCTCCTACCCCAAGGAAGTTTAAAATTTGGCTGAGCAAAAACAGGAACGGCATTAACAATGAGAAGTTCTATAGCTAAGCCAATAGAAATCAGTTTTCTAACCATCTTTTCAAATCAGGCAGGGTGAGCAGGAGGTTTAGGCAGAATTAAAAAAACTCAATCGTTGAAATAATAAGCTCGATTATTTGTTCCGTTTGTTGGTCCTTGGGAATCTCCAAAAAGAGACTATATACCCTACCTTCCTTACCTAGGATGTGTAGATAATAGAAACCCCTCTCCAACCAGTCATTGTTGGTAGTTCGAGCCCACTTTTTGCCACCGAATTCGATATAATCCAATTTCTCAAATGGATTCCCCCCAATTAGCCACTCTTCAAATGTGGCGTAAGAACCGCCATCCAAATTAGTAACGTAGGAAAGCTCGATAAGGGGGGCCTCCTTATCAGAATCCTTTGTAGGTAGGTCGATATCTATCCCGTATGAGCGGTTCAATTCAGCTAATCCCCCACCCAAAAACCACCCTTCAACCGACCACTCTGGTGGGTACTTGAAAGAGATTTTTGCCTCTTCACTTATATAAGTCTTCCAATCCTTAGTGAGGTCTTCTTTGGTCGTTTCAGAATCTTGAGAAGAGGTTTCGGAGGTTGGTGAGGTGGTTTTGGCAGAGTCCGGGGAAGATGGAACATCCCCCCGGCCTAAAAACTCCCTCACGGGAGAGGGAAGATAAGGATCAAGATAATCAGTTTTCCAAGTGAGGATCGCTCCCCCACCAACGAGGACCAAAAGAGCAGTAATAACAATAACGACGGCAGGAATAAAACCGCGTCGCATAATCGCCCTATACTCTAGCGTCGGTTTTACCATTTGTCAAGTCTCTAAAAAATCTGGGCTTTAACCCTCTGACAAAACCAAGATTTAAAGCCAAATAACCCTACTCTTTCCCAACGGTCAATTAATACTATTATACTTTAAAGTATGATAGCGAAGAAACATTTCAATCCCCTAGCCAAAAAACGGGGAGGAGAAAGAAAGAAGAAGAAGAAGAAAAGGAGAGGAAAAGAAAAGAGAGAAAAGAGGGAGGGAAACGGGACTAAAAGCCGAAAATACGGCGGGAGCCGGCGACGGTTCGGGAACCAGCCACTCTCCTTCGAGGAACGGGCCTCTTCGTTGCCCTTTTCCGGCGGGCAGAATAGATTTTGCTAAGAATCTTTAAAAGATTGCCCGACCTTCGCAGTACTTTATTCATCCGGGAAACAGTAACGGATATCACTTTAAACCTTTCCTCGATCTCCACATAAGTTGAGCCCTTGCCAAGCTCTTCCAAAATCGCCAAACGCTTAGCCAG
>BTRF01000037.1:0-5753 GCA_036986255.1 Patescibacteria group bacterium
GGGCGCTGAGAGGAGGCTTGGAAAAATAGAACCGCTTCCCGAAGGAGAAGGTAGGGAGCGTGGAGTTGACGCCCTTTCTCCAAGGAGGCGGCGTGGTGGTAGTAGACCGTGTCACCGCTGATGAGAAAGAGGGCGCCAGCCAGCGGCCCCCCCTTACTAGGGCTTTGGCGGACAGATCCGCCAGAGGTAGGGTAGACAAGGAAAAGGATGGCGTTTTTGCCGAAAGCGGCGGTTTTGGATCTAAGCCCCTTGAGGCGAAGGGTCCAAAATCTTTGCCGGCGGCCGGTTTGGGCGAGCAGGCTGTGGAACCTTTCAAGAGCTTTTTCGAACTCTCCTCCTTTGTTCCGGTAGCGGCGAACCGTTAATTGACTGCGCCGAGCTTTTTTGATGCTCTGCCGAGCGTCTTGGGAAAGGTCTTTCCAAAGTTGGGCTTTGTTTTTGGTTAGATCAATGAGGAGTGTTTTGGTAGGGAGGTTGGGGGTAGAGTCGGGGGTGAACCCGCCCCTAGTTGGCAGCTTAGTCGAGAGCGGTTCGATTTTGACCAAGAGGGCTCGGTGTTTTCGGGCGAGCTCGTCAATCATTTTGACTGGCGGAGCTACCGAGGGTCTCTGGATCTTAATTACCGAGCCGAGAAAGGGGATTTTCCTAATGTAAACTTTCAACTTTGAACTTTTAACTTTTAACTCTCCTACCTCCCACCCCTGGCTTTGGAGATACTTTGCCCACCCCTCGGATTGTCTTAGATCGGTCCTCATTTGTTACTATTCTATCGAAATATGGAAGCGGTACAGATCAGAGAAGTTCGGAAGGAAAAATCTTGGGAAGTTTTTTTGCTGGGGAGGCCGCATACTCCCTTTCTGCAGTCTTGGGCTTGGGGGGAATTTCAAGAAAAGATTGGAGCAAGTCACCACCGCTTAGGGATCTATCGAGGGGATCGGTTGGTGGGAGTTTGTCTTGCTTTGGTGGGCCGCCGCCGCCTGGGGAAGTTTGTTTACGTTCCCCATGGCCCCGTTTTGGAAGAGTTTCATGAAGATACGGTGGGTGCGGTGCTGGAGTACCTTAAGGGTTTTGCGGAAGAGGAGGGAGCGGACTATCTTCGTATTGAACCTCCTTGGAAGGATACCGGGGCGGTGAACGTTCTTACCGCAAGGGGCTTTCGCCGATCCCGGGCGCCCACTGGTCAAGCTGGGGGGAGGACCTTGCTTTTAGATTTAGACCTCGGTGAGGAAGAGCTCCTCGCCGGGATGCGGAAGACCACCCGTTATCTTGTTCGTAAGGCGCTTGAGATGGGTGTTCAAGTCCACCGCACCTCCGATCCTCAGATGATGAATGAGTTCCATCGGCTGATGGGGGTCACCCGCCGCCGGCAGGGTTTTGTTCCCCACTCCCGCCGCTACCTGCAGACTCAGTTTGAGACCCTCGCTCCGCGGCGAATGACCGAGCTCTCCCTGGCGGAATATCAAGGGAATATTTTAGCCGCCTCAATTACCATCTCTTACGGCGACACGGCTTCCTACATCCACGGCGCCTCCGCCCGATCTGAAGTTCCCGCCTCCTACCTTCTTCTTTGGGAAAACATTCGGGAGGCCCGGAAAGAAGATTTTCGCTACTTTGATTTTTGGGGAATTGCTCCTACGGATAATCCCAAGCATCCTTGGTACGGTTACTCCCTCTTTAAGAGGGGCTTTGGGGGGTATCCGGTAGATTACTTGGGCTCTTGGGACTATGTCTTGAATCCTCGCTATTGGGTGGTTTCGGCGGTGGAGCGCACCCGCAGGATCTTTCGCCGCCTTTAAGCTGCTTCTCGGGCTGGTTTGGCGATCTCTCGGTAAAGGCTGGCCCATTCTTCTTGGGTTAAGGTTGCCGGCCGCCGGTGGGGATCGATCCTCGCCTTTTTCAGCGTTTCGGCGGGAAGGCTGTGTTTGATCATTTTGCGTGGATGGGCGAACCCGCGGTGCAAGAATGCTTCCAATCCGGGGTCCGATATAAAGGGCTTAGGATAGAGGGTGATTTTCAGGATGGCAGAGTCGACTTTCGGGGATGGGTGGAATGCCCCCGGTTGAATAGTTCTAATGATCTCTGCTTTGCCGAAGTTGGCGATGAAGTTGGAAAGATAACTCGCCTTAGGGGGTTGGGCAGTGATCTTCTCCGCTACTTCTTTTTGAATAATAAATGTGATTGACTTTGGCCGATTTTTAAGCTTGAGAAGCTTATGAATCAGAGGGGAGGTAATTTGATACGGGATTGACCCTGCAATTTTAGTGGCTAGGGTATAGTGATTTGGGCTTAGGGTTAAAATGTCGGCGTGGATGATTTCAACGTTCCCCAGTCCTTTAAGGTTTGTTTGGAGCTGGGAGGTCAACTTTGGGTCAATCTCCACGGCGATGACCCGGCGGGCTTTTTGAGCGAGGGGGCGGGTGACTGCGCCCGTGCCGGCCCCCACTTCCAAGACAATGTCTTTTTCGGTGATCTCGGCGGCTTTGACGAGATCATCGGCGACGCGGGGATCAATGAGGAAATTTTGACCCAGCGATTTTTTAGTCATCTTATTTGACAAGGGTGTAAATGTCCGTGCGCCTCTTACTCCACCATTTGATGTCGGTGGGGGCAAATCCCAAATCGATCTTCCTTCCCTTCACGGCACCCCCTTTATCAGCGGCTTTGCAAGGGCCGTATCCGGGAACATAAAAAGTGGATTTAGGAGGGATGACAGTGGGATCCACCGCGCAAATGCCCCACCGCACCGGCTCATTGGTGAAGTGGGTACGGCCGGAGCACCCCTTACAGTTTCCGTCGTACGAGCTGGCCGTGAAGTCTTGGCGAATACAGTTGTAGCGGAAAGTTACCTCCTTCCCATTGATCTTTTCTTTATTGTCAAGAGGGTAGTTTAGTTTGGTCCCATCGCACCCGCTTTTGGCGGGGAGAACCTTGGGCTTCAGAGTTTCATAAGGTCTTAGAGTTCTTTCACCGACGAGATAAATAGCGGCGGCGATGATAATAAGGAGTACCGATTGGGTAATGGCCAAGGCGGCCCGCTCTATTCTTTGGATGCGCTTATGGTCTTTCATTGGGACAGAACCTCCGTGGGAGGCAGGTGGTAAACGAGATGCTCGTCACCAATCTCAGTAAGGAATCTTGAGGGGGTGCTCGTAGCACGAGAGCCGAAGAATAATCGCTCGTGGGCAAAGCAAAGGTGGAGATTTTTTTGGGCCCGGGTTATTCCCACATAGCACAGCCGGCGCTCCTCCTCCACCTCTTCCGGGCTACCCATTGACCGCGAGTGGGGGAGGAGTCCCTCTTCCAATCCCGTGATAAAGACGGTGGGGAACTCCAAACCTTTAGCGGCGTGAAGCGTCATGAAGGTTACCGAGTCGGAGGAGCGGTTGAGGGCTCGGGTGGGGAGACGATCGGTGGGTTGGACGAGAGCCACGTGCTCCAGAAACCTTGGCAGGGCATTAAACCCCGTGGCGACGGAGCGGAGCTCTTTAACATTCTCTATCCGGGATTGCCCCTCCCGTGTTCCGTCATCCAGATAATCGAGATAGCCGGTCCGCTCAAGAATTTGGTCCAGGATCTGTACCGGCTCAAGATTAAGCACTTCCGCATCGGCCCACTGGGTAAATTTTTGCAGCCTGCGCTTGCCGATCTTTTCCGCCCGCTTGCGGCTGACGCTGTCCTTAGGATTGGCTAAAAGCCGCAGATAGGCGAGGACATCTTTAATCTCCTTACGCTCGTAGAATTTAACTCCTCCGATAAGGATATAGGGAAGGCCGGTGCGCATGAAGGTTTCCTCGAGGGCGCGGGATTGAGCATTGGTGCGGTACAGGACGGCGAAGTCGGAGAAGCTGTTAGCCTTTTTCTCCGCAAGCATGGCGGTAATTTGGGAGGAGATGTAGAAGGATTCGTCCAATTCGTTCTCTGCCGCGTAGAGGACGATAGGCAGCCCCTCCCCGTTTTGGGTTTGAAGATCAAGGGAGATGTGGGTTCGGTTGTGTTCGATTAGGGCTTTGGCGGCGCCGAGGATATTTTTGGTGGAGCGGTAGTTTTGAGCAAGGTGAAAAACCTGGGCTTGGGGGTAGTCTTTTTCGAAGCGGAGGATATTTCGGAAGTCTGCTCCTCGCCAAGAGTAGATGGCTTGGGACATATCTCCCACCACGGTGAGGTTTTGATGTCTTTGGGAGAGCAGCTGGACCAGGGCGTACTGGGCGCGGTTGGTGTCTTGATACTCGTCCACAAGAATGTGGTGGAAACGATCCTGCCAGCGGGATAGAACTTTCCTCTGGCCTTTTAGAAGCCGGACGGATTCGGATAGGAGATCGTCAAAGTCCAAGGCATTCGCCTCCTTAAGCTTTTTCTGGTAGCGGGGGAAGATCTCCCCAACCGTTTCTTGGAAGTACCCTTCGGCTAGAGCTCCATACTCTTCGGGGTTGATGAGTTCATTTTTGGCGTTGGAGATTGCTGCACTGATCGCCGCCGGCGAGAAGCGCCCGCCTGAAATCCCCATCTCTTTGAGGATGGTTTTAATGAGATTACGGCGATCATTTTCGTCGTAGATGACGAAGCTGATCGGCACTCCGATGGGCTGCCCGTCTTTTCGCAGGATTTTGGCGCAGGTAGCATGGAAGGTTCCGATCCATATGTTGGGGGCTGGAGGATCGGAGAATACCTCCGATTTTTCGGTTCTCCAGTTCTCTAGTAACCGAAGAACGCGCTCGCGCATCTCTTCAGCGGCTTTATTGGTGAAGGTAACCGCCAGGATGTTTTCCGCCCCAACCCCCCTCTTCTTGATGAGGTAGGCGATCTTATGGGTGAGGACGCGAGTCTTTCCGGACCCTGGTCCGGCCACGACTAGGGAGGGTCCCGCAGTGTAGGCTACGGCTTCTTTTTGCACCGGGTTCAATCCTGAAAGGAGGGGAGCCATTACGCTATTGATCGTAGCACACCGTTTTGCTATCGTGAGGTTGAGATGGCTGTGAAATTACTTGATTTTTGGGCGCCGTGGTGTCCCCCCTGCAAAATGATGAAACCCATCATTGAAGAGCTTGAGGAAGAGCTTAAGGGGAAAGTTGAATTTGTGAAGTACAACGTCGACGAGGAGCAGGAAGCGGCTCAAAAGTATGGGATTATGTCCATTCCTACTTACATTGTTGAGAAGGATGGGAAGGAAGTGGCCCGAACCACCGGAGCGCAGCCCAAGGAGAAGTTTAAGCACTGGATTGAAGAGAACCTCTGATCCCTCAATAAATCATCTGAGCAGGAAGTTAATTAAGCAGCCCCGGGATTTTAGTAGCCCACTTGGGAAGTGGGGTAGGATTGGTCGTATTGGTCGATAATTTTTGAGACCTTTTTGCCGATCCAAGGTCCGACGAAATAGATTGTTGCGGCGGCTAGGGCGATGAGCAGGATTTGGCTGATCAGGCTTTCCTTCGAGGGTTCAAGCATCGGACTGTTTCAATTTACCAGATTGAGGGGGTTGGAGGGGCGGGAGCATCACCCGTTCGATTCGAGAGGGGGCACGAGTGAAGTGGGCGGGGAACAATGCTAGGATGGGGATTAGAGTGATGGAGGGTGAAAAGGAAGATTCCCAAAAGACAGTTTCCTACGAGGTAAAAAAGGTAAAGCGCTGGAGCCGCCCGACTTGGAAGCAAGTCGGTTGGGGATTTCTCTTTGCTTTGGCTACCCTTGCTTCGGCCGGAGTGGGGTATTTTGCGGTTTCGGCCTGGCAGCGCTACCGTCCTGCTCAGAAGGAAAGC
>BTRF01000038.1:0-5582 GCA_036986255.1 Patescibacteria group bacterium
GGACCACGCCGGCATCGCTACTCAAGTCTCCTTCGAAAAAGACCTCGCTAAGAAGAATAAAACTAAGTTCGATTTAGGCCGCAAGGAGTTTTACCGTCAGGTTTATGAATTTAGTCAGAAGAACAAGGAGATAATGTACTCCCAGCTCAGGGCGTTAGGCGCTTCCTGTGATTGGACGCGGGAGAAGTTCACTCTCGACCCCAAAATTTCGAGGCAGGTCCTCCTGACCTTTGAGCAGCTTAACAAGGATGGCTTAGTGTACCGCGGAGAGCGTTTGGTAAATTGGTGCCCCCGCTGTGCTACCACGCTGGCGGACTTGGAAGTTGACCATGTGGAGGAAAAGACCAAGCTTTGGTATATCAAATACCCGTTGGCGGGCGGCAAACCCGCCGGGTTTTCCTCGGCGGGGAGTTACATCACCGTAGCGACTACGCGGCCCGAAACGATGTTGGGGGATACCGCTGTGGCCGTCAATCCCAAAGATAAGAGGTATCGGAAGCTGGTGGGAAAGACCGTGCTCTTGCCGATCGCAGAGAGGAATATCCCCATCGTTGCCGATGAAGCGGTGGATCCCGAGTTTGGGACGGGAGCCGTTAAGGTTACCCCCGCTCACGACCCTCTGGATTTTGAGATTGGACAGCGCCACCATCTTTCGGCAATTCAGGTGATTGGGTTTGATGGGCGGATGACGGAGAAGGCCGGGAAGTATGAAGGAATGTTGGTAGAGGATGCTCGGGAGAAAGTGGTCCAAGTTTTGGAGAAGCAGTCCCTTATTGAGAAGGAGGAGCCCTACGAGCACTCCGTGGGCGTATGCGACCGCTGCGAGACCAAGATCGAGCCGCTGGTATCCCTCCAATGGTTCATTAAAACCGCCCCGTTGGCTAAGCCGGCGATGGAGGCCGTCAGAAAAGGGAAGGTGCACTTCCTCCCCCAGCGGTTCGAAAAGGTTTATTTTCATTGGATGGAGAACATTCGCGACTGGCCGGTTTCCCGTCAGCTTTGGTGGGGGCAGCGCCTGCCGATTTGGTATTGCGGGGTCTCCTGCCTCTCTCCTCTGCAGTTGGCTACGAACCCTGATTTAAAAAGCAAAAAAGAGGGGTGTGGTGAAACAATTATCTCCGCCAAAGAGCCCCGGAAGTGCCACTACTGCGGGCGGCGGGCTTGTTTAATTCAAGACCCGGATACATTTGACACTTGGTTTTCCTCGGGCCAATGGCCTTTTAATGTACTTGGTTATCCCAATGGTAAAGATTACCAATACTTCTATCCTACATCGGTTATGGAAACAGGGTATGAGATTATCTTTCTTTGGGTTGCCCGCATGATTATGCTGGGAATTTACAGGACCGGGAAACCCCCTTTTCACACGGTTTATTTGCATGGGATTGTAAAGGACAGACAGGGTCGGAAGATGAGTAAGTCGAAAGGGAATGCGGTTGATCCGATCGATATGATTGAGAGATATGGGGCGGATGCTCTAAGGATGTCCTTGGTAGTTGGAAACACTCCGGGTATAGATATGTCTTTATCGGAGGAAAAGATTGTGGGATATCGTAATTTTGCCAATAAGATTTGGAATATTGGCAGGTTTGCGAAGCTAATGTTGAAAGACGTTAAAAAGCAGGAGGCGAGGGATGCCAAGCTGTGCGGGGAGGACGAGGACTTTCTCGCCGAGTTGGCAGAGCTGGTTAAAAAGACGACCGAAAACTTAGAGAAGCTACAATTTTCCCCGGCCGGGGGAGCGGTTTATGATTTTATCTGGCACCGGCTGGCAGATGCTTACATTGAGCAGGCCAAAGACCGGTTAAGGGCGGGAGACTCCTCGGCCCAAACAACTCTTTACCGATCCGTTACCACATCTCTGCGGCTGCTTCACCCCTTTATGCCTTTTGTTACGGAAGCGGTTTGGAAGGAGCTAGGGGAGAAAGATTCTCTTATTACTTCAAGTTGGCCTGCTTAATAGGCAGGTATGTTTAGGAGGACGGCTTATCCTTGTCCTCCACCTCTTTAGGACTCTCTTCCGCGACTTCACCGGCTTCTTCGGAGGGCTTCTCCTCGGTCGCTTCAACGGCGGCAACCACTTCTTCCTCAGCTACGGCAGCTTCCTCTTCCTCCTCTTGCTGGGGGTAGTCAATCTTTAGGACCAGTTCATCCGGTTCGCGGTCGAGTACTTTTACCTTCCCATGGTCGATGGGAAGGTCTTTTATCTCGATTCCCTGACCGACTTCGGTAAGGCCGGAGATGTCTACCTTGATTTCCGAGGGTAGGTTTTGAGGAAGAGATTCCACCTCTACTTCATCGAGGAGGGTCAGAAGGATTCCCTCACCGTTCTTGACAGGAGGGGCTTCGCCTTCCATAATGACGGGAACGTTGGCGGTGATCTTCTCTCCGGCCAGAACTCTTTTAAGGTCGGTATGGATGATTTTCCCCAACGGATTTACTTGGACCTCGGAGATCAGGATCTGCTGTTTTTCCCCCCCGAGCTCAAGATCAATTAAAGTTGCTTCTCCGGCTTGATGGTAGGCCTGTTCGAATTCGATCGTTTTGAGCTCCAAAGGAATAGGCTTTTCCTCCCCGCCAAATAGAATTGCCGGGAGCAAACCCTTTCGGCGAAGAGTACTTACTTTCTTTCCCAGAATGGAGCGTTTTTTGCCCGTTAATTTCATCGTGAGAAGTTTAACATACGGGAGCTGGGAGGCCAAAAGAATAACCCGAAAGGTCCAGACGGAGCCTTTCGGGTTTAAGACTAGGATAGTCTTTCCATTGCCCTAAGGATTTGGGTGAAGACTTCCTCTTGGGATTTTTCCCCATTCACCTTCGTTCCCAGACCGAGGGAGAAAAGGTATTCAATCCCCGGAAGGGTACGGCGCCTGTATTCGGAAAAGCGCGTTTCGAGCTGGTCTATCTTCCAAGACTCACCTTCCTGCTTGCCCTGGGGGAGAGTTTCTCCGCAATGGGGGCACGGTTGCCCCGCCTTGCCTTTGGTAGTAGGATAGCGGCAAGTCTTATTGCCGCAGGTTAGGCGGTTCAAGCTCCGTTGCCGAGCCGTCTCTTCGGAGACCTCCGGGATGATTATGAGGACCCGCCCCCTGCCGTAGCTCTCGAAGAGAACCGGGGTGATGGTTTGGGCCTCGTAAAGGGTTCGCGGTGAACCCGAAAAAACCACTCCCCGATCCTTCTGGGCATAGAATCTAATCCTCTCCATTACCAGAGACGCAACCCACTCCGGATCGTTAAGCTTTCCGGTGAGGTAGATCTCTTTTTGCTGTTGGACCAGAGGATCTTGGCTGAAGGAAGGATCATTGATCCGCCGAAAGATCTCTCCTCCCGTATCAAAATGAGTGAAGTTGGGGAAGCGCTCGGTTATCCGAAAAGCTTGGGTGCCCTTCCCCGTCCCCGGCAAACCCATCAATAGGATGGCGGCTTTATTCATCTCTCCTCCTTACTTAATTATGATCTCGAAACTCAGATCTTGTTCCAATTTTCCTTCAAAGATGAGTCGATTGTCAACTTTCCGCAGCCCTTCTCCGTCCGCTGCTTGGCCGAACGGCTCTTCAAAAATGAAGGTAAAGAGGTCACCGAGCGTTCCCGGCTGTTTTTGGACGTGGAGGCGGTAGGGTCTGCCCCCATCGATATTTAATTCGTTGGGGAGTTGGTAAGTGAGCTTGAGCGTGACGGTTGTTTGCGGGGCGATGGAGAGGTAAGCGGCAAACTCGGTCTTTCCGGCCTCTTCCGACGAGAAAATTCCAGCATCGTAGTTTTTCCCATTCAACTCTGCTCCGGTTAACTGGGCTCCCTTAGGCCCGAGGATTCGCAGCAAGTTTCGGTAAGTTCCTGAAGGCCAGGCCTCGGTTCCGGTGTGCTCCCATTTGATGGTTAACTCTGCTTTCAGCCGATCACTGCGGTCGGGGCTGAAAACGCGGTAGGTGGAGGACCTGCGGACCCAGAGCTCATTGACCTTGGTGCCGTAGTTGCTGTCCAGAACTAGGAGGTAGTCCCCATCTTTGGAAGAGACCCGTCCGTCCCAACCAGCTTCCTGCAGGGCTTGGGCCAAAACCCCGCGCTTGAAGTACAGTAGGAGACTCCTCTCCTCCAGCGATCTCCAAACCGTCTTGCCCAGTGCGGAGTAGCTGTTTTTATCGAGGGAGAATACCCTTCCTAAGAGGGCTTCACCGAGGGCTTGGAGAAAACGCTTCTTCTTGGTGGAGCCGGGGAAGAAGTCTTTCTCCACTTCCTGGGTGGTAGCGGTGAAGAGATTCTCTGCGTTTATTTTCCTTCCAAACTCGCTCAGGTCCAGCTCGCCGGTTACTTTCAGAAAATCTTGGGCGAGGGGAAGGGTAGTCCCGACCACCCCGTCGACCTCTACTCCTTGAGCACTTTCGAAGAGGGTGGCGATATCCTTCGCACTTTGGGGAAAAGAGGCGGGGAAGTTTGCCTCCCGCAAGGGGATTTTATCCCGCCCCCGGAACTTTAGAAATGCCGGTTGGGAGGAGAGGTCAGCCTGGTAGTCGAATTGGTAGGAGTCAAAAAACTGCCATTCTTTAATTCCTCCATTGGAAAGTGTGAGCTGGGCTAGGGATCCTAGAAATCCCCCGCCGGCGCGGAGTTCGGCTGAGTTTTGGAAGAGGATGAGATAGATTCTTTCCCCGTTGTACCCGAGAAGGCCCTCGGCTTGGGCGGCAAAAGCGGCGGCGGTTCTGATAACCTTCAAACTTTCCTCCAACTTGGGTTTAAGGGGGGAGAGATACTTTCGCCAGGGCTGGTCGGCCTGACTAATTTCGACCCAAGCGAGAAGGAGATTCTCTTCCCCCCGGTTAAGCGATCTTGAGAGGGCGCGGAGTTCCTCACGGTTTTGAGGTTGGACGGATTCCCCCCGATAGCTTCGAGAGAGGTTTTCTATAATGGTGTTTAGAGTATTCCCTTGGGCGGAAACTTCTGCAATGGCGCTGGATACCTCTGTTCCCGCTCGAGCGATGGGGATGATTTTCTCAAGGCGTTTGAAATCGTTTGCGGCGGCGGCGGCCGATCTTTGAGCCGTTTCAAAATCAAGCCGGAGGAGGGCGTTTTTAGTCTTATTCAGGTGGGAGAGCGCCAGAGCCGTTCCTCCCCCAAAGTAGAGGAGCGGAGAGAGCAGGAGAAGGACAGCGGCGGTAATGAGGATGCCCCGCCGCGAAGGTTTTTTAAACTTAAAATTAATCTTTAATAAAGGTGCCTTGGGCCGAGGCAATTGAGCTTTTTTAAGGTTTGTCCGGTCTTTAAGGACTGCTAAAATTCCTTTCCGGAAGGAGGTATGAGGTTTGAAATTTGGCAGGATTTTTCCCTCTACTTTCTTCTTCTCTTTGAGAGCGGTCAGCCCTCTGTGGAAGCGGATCTCGTGCCGCCCGCCTCCAAGCTCAAAGAGAAGCTTCGCCGCCGCCGCCGATGATGTGGGTACGGTGGGGGAAATTGCGTAGGCCTCCCCGGATTTTCCTGTTTCAATTGCGGCAGCAATTCCTTCCAAAGCGTCATCGCGGTAAAGATAGTAGTCGGAATCCTTCCCCTCCCCGTAGAGGGTGAGGAACTCGCCTTCGGCAAACTCTTTG
>BTRF01000039.1:0-5384 GCA_036986255.1 Patescibacteria group bacterium
AAAGCCGGGGGCCAAAACAACCACCCGAACCGCTCTCTACATTTACGGAAGGTTCGTGGACTTGGCGGCCGGAGACGGCTTCGACAAGGGGTGGATGGTCACCAACACCAAGGTAACCCGCGATGCTAAAAAGTACTGCCGGTGCGTCGGATTAAAAGTCATCAGCTGGAACCACCCCGTAGACTTCAGTCTAAGTCACCTAATCGAAAAAAGCGGCTTGCACCCCATCACCTGCCTAACCAGTTTGGGAAACGCAAACAAAGAGGAGCTTCTGAAGAGGGGGATCGTCACCTGCCAGGATCTCCTGAAAAACTTAAATCTTTTGCCCAAAAACAAAAGGGCTGCTGTAGAATCGGAGGTCCAAGGGATCTGCAGATAGAAAAACGGTACCCGCTGCCAAGTTGACAAATGACCCACAAAACTAGTAGAAAGACCTGCGGGCGAGGTTTTCCCCACGGATCTCCTCGCCCTCAAGATTTAGTGGGATAAACACCTTTTTTTCTCCAGTAAATTCTGGTAAAATAAGCAGGTCTAAACTTTAGATAAAATGGCCGAACGCGAACCTCAAGAAGCCAAAGACAAAGAAGAAAAAATCATCTCCGTCCCCGTCACATCCGAGATGGAAAAGGCGTATTTGGATTACGCCATGAGCGTAATCGTCTCCCGCGCCCTCCCGGATGTTAGAGACGGACTCAAGCCAGTTCAGCGGAGGATCATCTATGCCATGTACAAGCAGGGGATGGGACCGACCTCCCGCTACCACAAGTGCGCCGCCGTCGTAGGGGAAGTCCTCAAGAAATACCACCCCCACGGGGACATGGCCGTTTATGATGCCCTGGTCCGGATGGGGCAGGATTTCTCCATGCGCTATCCCCTTATCGACGGGCAGGGAAACTTTGGATCCATTGACGGAGATTCCGCCGCCGCCATGCGGTACACGGAGTGCCGGCTTGCCCCCATCACCGACGAATTGCTCGCCGACATTGAGAAGGAAACAGTCGATTTTACCCAAAATTACGACGCCACCACCACCGAGCCGTCCGTCCTGCCGGCCGTGGTTCCCAACCTGCTTCTAAACGGCTCTTCCGGAATCGCCGTAGGGATGGCCACCAACATTCCCCCCCACAACCTTAATGAAGTTATTAACGCCCTTGATGCGATGATCAAAACGGCCCAAATCAAAGGCGAAACAACCAAACCCCGAATAACCTACGAAACCACCGTCGAAAACCTCCTGGAGCACATCCAAGGCCCCGACTTTCCCACAGCCGGCAGTATCTACGGACAGGAAGAGATCTCCAAGGCCTACGCCACCGGAAAGGGCAGTATCGTTATGCGAGCCAAGACCAAGATTGTTGAAGAGAAGGGAAAAATGAAAATCATCACCACCGAACTGCCGTATCAGGTTAACAAAGCCACCCTTCTCACCAAAATGGCCGATCTGGTGCGCAAGGGAAAGCTCAAAGGGATAAGCGCCCTGCGGGACGAATCGGACCGGGACGGGATCAGAGTGGTGGTCGAACTTAAACGCGACGCCCGTCCCAAAGCTATCTTGAACTACCTCTATAAACACACCGATCTCCAAACCACTTTTCACACCAATATGGTTGCTTTGGTCAACGGCCAGCCCCGCATTCTCACCCTCAAAAGCATTCTCGAAGAGTTTATCAAACACCGCTATACCGTTGTGGTGAGAAGAACAAAATTTTTGCTCAAACAAGCACGGGGGCGGGAACACATCCTTCAAGGACTAAAGATTGCTCTTGATCATCTCGACGAAGTTATCGCCACAATTAAGAAATCCAAAGACACCGATCACGCCCGCGCTAACCTGGTCAAAAATTTCAAACTGACTGAAATCCAAGCCCAAGCCATCCTGGACATGCCCCTCAAGCGGCTTTCGGCTCTGGAGCGGGAGAAGATTGAGCAGGAGCTTAAAGACATTTTGGAAGAGATTGAGCGGCTGGAAACGCTTCTGTCCTCCCCTCAAAATATCTACACTGAAATTGAAAAAGAGTTTGCAGAGGTTAAGGAAACTTACGGAGACGAGCGCCGCACCAAAGTCTTTAAACAACGCATCGGGGACTTCCGAGAAGAGGAGCTCATCCCTGAAGAAGACGCCATCGTCACACTTACCGAAGGAGGGTACATTAAGAGACTGAAGCCCGCAACCTACAAGCGGCAGGGGAGGGGAGGAAAAGGAGTAATCGGGATGAAAACGAAAGAAGAAGATGCCATCGCCCAAATCCTTTCGGCCTCAACCCACGATGAAATTCTCTTCTTCACCAACAAGGGGCGGGTTTACAAGCAAAAGGCCTACGAAATACCTGAAACATCCCGTCAAGCAAAGGGGTTGGCTATCGTAAACCTTCTCGATCTTGAACCGGAGGAAAGGGTGGTAGTAATGCTCTCCCTCTCTAAAAAGAAGGAGCTCCAACCAACCTACCTCTTCATGGCCACCGACAAAGGAACCGTGAAAAAAACGGCCATCGAGGGATTTCAAAACATTCGGCGTACGGGAATCATGGCAATCCGGCTCAAACCCGGAGAGGATCTAATCTGGGTTAAGCCAACCTCAGGAAACGACGACATCATGCTCATCACCAGAAAAGGCCAATCAATCAGGTTCCCCGAGGCGCAGGTAAGATCCATGGGCCGATCGGCGCGCGGCGTCCGAGGAATCAAGATAGCTAAGGAAGACGAAGTCATCGCCACCGAGGTAGTGAAAAACCCGAAGGAGTATCTCCTCACTATTTCCAGAAACGGCCTGGGCAAAAGAACAAGACTCTCCGGATACAAGACCCAAAACCGGGGAGGGTCGGGGATCCTTACCACCAAAGTGACTAAAAAGACCGGGTTGCTGGTTACGGCCAGGATTGTGGGAGAAGATAAACACGACCTCCTCCTCGTATCCGGAAAAGCCCAGGTCATCCGACTGCCGCTCCGCCAGGTCCCTATTCTGGGCCGGGCCACCCAAGGGGTGTACTTAATGCGCCTCAACATGGGAGACTCCGTCTCCGCAGTGGCCTTCCTGGAGGAGGAGGAACCACAAGAAAATAAGGGGGAAGAAGCCCGCAAACCTGAACCAAAAGCAAGGAAAGCTACGAAGAAAACCGCCAAGGCAAAACCTAAAGCAAGGACAAAAAAGAGCTAAAAATGCCAAAAGGCACCCTCTAAAAATAAAAAGAGAAATGTAAAGCCCCGAGGGTGTTTACCCGCCGGGGCTTTTTTTAAAACGCAAGGGGAAGGCCAACTTCGTAAAGAACGTTGGCGAAAAACCCGAAGATAGAGAGCGCTGTGAGGGTGGCAATCACAGCCAAGATCATTCGCCGGGCGCGTCTTTTTGAATCTACTACCATCCATCTCCAAACCAGCCAAAGCGCTAAGCCTAAAAGAATCGAAAAAACAATCTGAGTGATTAAAACCGCCTGAACATGACCCACCGGGCCCACTAGCGCCAAGTAGGCTACGTTGATCTCGTCTTGCGTCGGGACTCCTTGGGTTAACCAAAGAAAGCTACCGGCATCCAGCCCTCGGGCAACGATCAAAAAGATAACCGCTCGAAGAACCGTTAATCTCGGGATCCTATCCAACTTGTACAGATAGAACACTCCCAAACTCCCTGCTCCTAAGATAGAGAACATTAAGGCGGGGATTAAACGGTATACCCACTCTATCGACATCCTCTCTCTCCTTTCTATTTTGTTTACGCAATCCTCAGTGTTTCAGCTTACCATGGGACCTATAGGAGTACAAGGTTAACGGGAGTTGCCGGGGTGGAACTTCCGATGAACTTTTTTAAGTTGGGGATTAGTAACGTGGGTGTATATCTGGGTGGTAGAGATATTGGCATGCCCCAGCATTTCCTGCACCGCTCGAATATCCGCTCCGCGGCGGAGAAGATCGGTAGCAAAAGTGTGGCGGAGAGTGTGCGGCGAGGGGTCCGATGCAATCCCTGCTTTCCGGGCATACTTCTTCACCAATTTCTGAATACTCCGAACGGAAAGCCGCAAGTCATCCTCGCTGGAATGCCCGCCCTTAAAACGAATGAAGAACGGCTTACAATCCGCCGGCCGAACGGGCAGGTAGCCCTCAACGGCCTCTGCGGCCGTATCGGAAATGAAAACTACCCGCAGCTTCCTCCCCTTGCCTAAAACAGAAATTTCGCGCGTTTTGAGATTTACATCCTCCTCATCAAGCGAAACAAGTTCGGAAACACGAAGGCCCGTTGAAAAAAGCAGTTCCAGCACCGCCCTGTCTCGCCGACCTTGCGGAGTCTTGAGGCCGGGAGCGGCAAGAAGCCGTTCCAAATCCGATTCCTCCAAAACCTTAACCTCCCGATCCCCCTCATCCGCCAGCTCCACTCTATCCGGAGGAATAACGTCCAACTCCTCCTGCCGGGCCAGATAGCGCAAAAAAGACCGCAAGGCCACCAAATAACGGTTTTGGGTACTCTTCTTCAAAGGATTTTTATTTCTATCCCGATACCGGTTAAGAAAAAGCTTATACTTCCTGATCAGTTGGGGAGAGATGAAGGTAGGGGAGCCCACTTGGGCAAAGTCCGTAAATCTTTGCAAAAGGAATGCGTAGCTCCGAACCGTTCTGGGCGAGCGGCCTTTCTCTATTTCAAGATATTCTAGAAATCTTTGAACGTATTCTTTCATTGCCAACATCCCGAGCGGGGGAGCTGCCCGCCTGCCAAGTTGCCTCCCACATCGTTGTTCGCCTTTTGTAGATTATACGAACAACCATCTAAATTTTAGCCAACTTCCCTACTATTATGCAAATAAACACTCCCAAAGGTACCTAGTTAAGTAAGTTAAGTATTAGATGTATTAGGTATTCTTCAAGCTCAGGATGTCAAATCCCTAACTTGCTGCTGTGTATCAATCACGGCTGAGGCGATGCCGATTAGCTACCAAACTTGCCAAATTTTAAACAAACGTAATGTAAACCCCCATCCTCATTCAAATCTTGTCCAACATATTCAACATGACAAGCATCAACTCACAAACCCCAAACAAAGGGAAGAGCAAAACCTCATTGGAAAACAAAAAATACAAGTTGAACTCGAGCCCCGTTAATTTAGCCCAAAATGTAGAAGCAACCTCCGGCACCTGCACTCTAGTCTATCGCCAGAAATCTTAAAATTATAGGATTCCTATACCTATAGGATTTAGCAAGAACTCCCCTACCCTGATAAGAATAGTCCGGCGCGGATATCAGAAAAAACGGATAAAAAGAAAGACGGCAAGAGAAAGCAAGATGTATTCCAAAACGATTGTATATTTAAGATGCTTCTCATAGTAGGCCCGGGCGATTCCAAGGATAGCGTAGAAGAATACCCCCTCGGAAAGCCCTCGAAGATACCCCTTCCAAGGGAA
>BTRF01000040.1:0-5047 GCA_036986255.1 Patescibacteria group bacterium
CTTCCCATACCTATAGGATTTAGCAAGAACTCCCCTACCCTGATAAGAATAGTCCGGTGCGGAGATCAAAAAAACGGATGAAAAGAAAGACAGCAAGAGAAAGCAGGATGTATTCCAAAACGATTGTATATTTAAGATGCTTCTCATAGTAGGCCCGGGCGATTCCAAGGATAGCGTAGAAGAATACCCCCTCGGAAAGCCCTCGAAGATACCCCTTCCAAGGGAAAAACGACAACGCCAGGGAAATCTGAAGAATCCCTATCCCCACCACCGCAGCGCCTATAAAATGGAAACGTTCGAAAAGGTCTGTAAGAGTATAAAACCACAAGAAATTGAGACCCAAGCTAAACCCGAGAAAAAAAACGAGGGCCCCCGCCGGAAGCACCCCCAACTCCAACTTATGGATAACCGTAAGGATAAGAAAGGCCGCCAAAAAAGAAAGGAGGAAAATCGCCGGACGTGCGGCCCTCTCCAGAGGAATCTTTTCTCTTTTCAGCCGCTCCACCCGAAAAACATTAAGGGCCAGCAGGAGAGTATAAAAAACGGCGAGGAAGGAAAGCCAGATAACAACCTTTACCCCTAAACTGAAGTTCGGGAAAAGATACTGATTTAGGACCGCTCCTAAGGATAGCGCTGCAGGCAGGAGATGCAGAGTAAACACCTCAATCCCTTTGGGTCTCCCCAAAGCAAAGTAAGTTAAAAAGACCGCCACGGCCGGGTACAAGAAGACCCCCACCTCCTCCTCCAAAAAGGTGGGGGAAGACAAGAGGATCAAAAAACCCGTAAGAGAGACTGCCACTGCCATAAATCTCAGCCGCTTATTTTGGAATATCTTGGAAAAACTCATCAGGATTTTTCAATGGGCGGCTTGACTTCATCAACCCTAGCATCAGTCTTGCTGATGTGGCAGAGGGCGATCGCTAAAGCGTCCGCGGCATGGACAGGCGTCGGATGCTTCTTAAGGTGGAGGTGTCCCTTCAATGCTTGTTGAACAACTTTTTTATCCGCCCGACCATGACCAGCAATGCAGAGCTTCGCTTCCAGAGCGTTATACTCGTAAACGGGAAGGTCCCGCTCCCCCGCCAAAAGAAGGATCACCCCATACGATTGGGCGACGCTGATAGCACTCCTTTTATTAACGTTAAAAACAATCCGCTCAATGATAATCTCCGAAACATCGTACTCATCCACCAACTCCTCCACTCCCCTCTTAATAATCAGCAAACGTTTGGAAAGCGGTTCGCGAGGCGAGGTTTTGATTGAGCCATGTCCAACATGCCTCACTTCCCATTTTTGATTTTTTCTATTTGATTTTTGCTTTCTGACAATCCCCCACCCCATCTGAGCCGTACCCGGGTCAATTCCCAAAATAATCATTACTTTTCTCCCAACTCCGCCAAGTGCTCATCGGAAATATCAAAATTGCTGTAAACCTCCTGAACGTCCTCATGCTCATCTAAAGCATTAGCCAGACCTAAAACTTTCTTCGCCACTCCGGAGTCGGTAAGAGGAACAAGAAAGGAAGGGTTTTCCAAATCAATAAAGATATAGGCCGCTGAACCGGCTTCGCCCAACTTCCCTCCGTAGGTGTCAAAAATCCTCCTCACCTCTGCAAGAGTACGGTTGCGGTTGTCGGTGAGAACCTTAACCAGAAAGGCTACCCCGGACGGGCCGTACCCTTCGTAAATCGCCTCCTCCAACGCTTGGGCCGAATCCGCCGCCCCAACCGCCTTCTCAATCTTATCTTTAGGCATATTGTAGGAACGGGCCTTATCAATAGCCGTGCGAAGGGTGGGATTAAGATCAGGATCCGAACCCCCTTTGCGAGCCGCAGTCGAAATCGCCCGCGATAACTTGGAAAAAAGCTTGCCCCGCTTCTCATCCTCGGTCTGCTTCTGCCGTTTAATTGTCGACCAGTGCGAATGCCCGCTCATACGAACCAATAATACCAAACCCAAAAAAGAACCGTCAGGATTGTGAAACCCTGACGGTTGGGACTCAAAAGAGCCTAAGACGAAGAAGTCTTCGGACGACCCGCATTCTCTTTCTTCACCCAGTCATCCTGCACCTGTTGAACAGCATCTTGAATTTTCCAAGGGACTCCTTGATACTGCTCTAAGAAATGGTCTAGCAGCCTGTCCAACTTGCGAACGTACCACTGCCGGCAGGAGGAGCATAAGCAAGAAACGCGCTTCCCTTGACTTAGGTGTCCAAGCCAGCCCATTGCGATGTAGTCAATTTCCTCCAGAGCGTCTTCAATAACCTCTTGAGAAACATCGAGGTTGGCTGAGCTAAGCCGTCTATCAGCAAGGCTGATGCTATAGCCGTCCAGGGGGTGAGGAAAGGGTGGGGTGGAAACGGCGCGCAACCGCTCCTCAATCTGAGGATCTGGTTCAAGGCTCTCCAAGAACTGTAAAAAAGTGAGCGCGTCTTGAACACTTTCCTGATCTTGGTAGAAGGTGCGAATACCCGCCTCCCCATCAAACTTAGTAAAAAGAATCAGATAGTCGCCCTCGGGCAGGACTGCCACAACCCCCCAAGTCCCGTTGTCAAACCTGCGTTCCTGCAAACGGGCATCTGCAGGAATGTCACCCCAGTTGATCGCCGGGAAGTTCTGTAGCTCTTGCACAGTAATTTCTCCTTTCTTTAAAGATGTGATTTGGTTTCCCTATTTTCCCACGAATTGGGAAGAGAAGTCAACACTATGGGTTAGCAGTTTAACGGAGCTCTTCTTCACCGACGGGTTCGGCTTCCTTTTTGGGAACGGTTTTCTCCTTCTCAGGAGGTTTCGCCGCAGAAACCCTTTTTACGGGAGGTTTCTTGGTTGTTTTTGGGGGAGGAGCTTCCTTCTTCTCCTCTTTTTGAACCGTCACCTTCCGAACCGGCTTGGCCTTCTCCTCGGGTTCCTTTTTAAGCTCCTTCTTTGGTTCCTCCTTTGGTTTCTCCTTTACTTCCGCTTCCTTCTTGTTCCAAGACCTCTTCTTCTCCAAAGGTTTCCTATCTTCCTCGGGTCCGCGAACGCCGGGCTTCTTGCCTACTACCTCCAAAAGGCAGGCGAAGGGGATATTCTTCTCACCTTCCGGCAGAAGAACCTTAACTTTATCCTTTTCTTCCCCGCCCCAATACCTCACAGCACTTTGAAGAAGCCGGTAAGACCCACCTTTCCCCAGGGCTTCAAACTGACCATCCTTCACCACCAGCTGAGCATCTTCCTCCAACCGGGGAAGCTTCTCAAGAAGCTTAAACTGCCGGCCCATGGGTCCTTCCACCATTTTGAGTTTGTCACCGTAAACCAATCTGGTTTTTGCGGAGTAATTATCTGGAACGGGGTACTTTTTACCTGCTTCGGTAACCATAAAGCGGCCATCGTACTTACCTATCAGACCGGGCAATGAACTCGCCCCGCCCATCCGTTCAATCTCGTTTAGAAGCTGATTAGCAAGTTTAAGAGAAGAGGAAGCCGCCATGAGCGCCTGTTTGAGAAGCTGAACTTTGTCTTTTCCTATCCTAGGACTCCCAACCATATTTTACAAAAATAGTTAGTCTACTTCCCTAGTCTTCTCCATAATCTTATCATGCTCAACAAAACCCTGTTCCCGCTTCTCTTCCGCAATTGCCAACCCCAGCGAAAACTCCCGCTCGGTCCAGCGTTTAATTCTGCCCTCAACCTCTTCGGCCGACCGTCCGTAGGTCTCCCGCGAAAATCTGACGGCTTCCTGACCCTGATAAGTCTTCCCATCCGGAGGGGTTAGTGAAACCGCCGAGAACGGTTTGGAAGCCATCCCGTCAATCATAAGCTTCAAGTAAAGGTGATACCTATCCAAAGAGATTAAATCTTCCGCTTCAAAATACGGGGCGAACTCCTTTTCCAAAATTTGAGCATCCGGAGCTCCCACCGAAAACACCAGCATAGTTCCGATGTTTCCAAACACGGCTTCCTGCATCTCCTCCGGGAGCTGCTCAATATACTGGTGGGTAAGATGGAGGTTCAGACGGTACTTTCGAGCTTCGGAGAGGATGGATGCGAAAGAGCCCGAGGCAAAATTTTGGAACTCATCGGCATAAAGATAAAAATCGCGCCGCTCCTCTTCGGGAATTCTAACCCTCTGCATCGCCGTAAAATTCATTCGAGAAATTAAAAGAGACCCCAGAAGATTGGCATTATCCGCACCGATCCCGCCCTTGGATAGATTAATAAGAAGAATCTTGCCGGAGTTCATAATACTGCCAAGATCTAAAGAGGACGTTCTCTGGCCGACAATATTTCTAATTGTCGAGGAAGCCAAAAAGCGCCCTACCTTGTTTTGGATTGGAGCAATTGCTTCAGTATGCAGCCGGGGGTTGCCCATCATCTGCCGATACTCCACTTCCCAAAATTCCCTTAAAACCGGATCTTTTATCTTATGGACAATATATTTTTGATAGTTTTTATCGGATAAGAGCCGAGTAATTCCCAATAGGGTTGTCCCGGGAACCTCAAGCAGGGTAAGAATGGAGTTATTCAGGAGATACTCCAACCGCGGCCCCCAAGAGTACTCGAAGTGTTTCTTAAAAGCTTCTAAAATCCCGGAACCCAACAGGTTTTTCTGGGATGGATCATGAAGTTCCAAAGGATTAAGCCCAATCGGATGCTCAACATCGGTAGGATCAAAGTAAACAACATCTTTGACCCGCTCGGGAGGAATAAAATCAAGAAGATCCTTGACCATATCTCCGTGAGGGTCCAAAACGGCGACCCCTTCACCGCTTTGGATGTCTTGAACGATCATGTTCTTGAAGAGCGTAGTCTTCCCCACCCCGGTCTTCCCCACCAAATATATGTGCCTGCGGCGGTCTTCGCGCTTAATCCCAAATTTAGCCATTCTCTCCCGGAAAGTAGTTTGGGCAAAGTATGTAACATCCTCGGTAGGAAGGTTGGCCGGTGGCTCGCCCTTCTTGTAAGTAGCCCAAGCAATCGCCGGGGTCTTCACGGATACGTTTGGAAGATGAAAGATAGAGGCCAGCTCCGCCGTATCCAAGACATGGGACTCCGATGGAAACTCGCGCT
>BTRF01000041.1:0-4982 GCA_036986255.1 Patescibacteria group bacterium
AGGAATGTAGAATCTCATGGTCCCGTAGTGGACGCGATTTGTGAACAAAATCGCTAGCAACTCGGTACCTCTCAAAAAACTCAAGGTCCCGTAGTGTAGTGGCCTAACACGCTTGGTTGTCAACTAAGAGATCGCCGGTTCGAATCCGGTCGGGACCGCCACCTCACCTCATTCGGTGCTGAGGAGCAAAGCGACGATGCGGGATTAGTTGAGTGGCCTAACACTACCTTCCCAAGGTAGAGACACGGGTTCGATTCCCGTATCCCGCTCCACAAAAATGGCAATTCTTGGATTAGACATCGGCGCCAGCAAAATCTACTATGTCGCTCTCAAGGGTGAAAGACGGCTCGACGAGGGAAGGTTAGAGCTTGCTCCTAAAACCCCTCAAAACCTTCTTAAACTTTGTCGGGAGATCAACCGACGGGTAAAACAGCAAAACATCGTTGTGGAAAAAGTTGGGGCAGGGGTGCCGGGTATTGTAGAAGACGGCAGACTAAGCTACGCCCCAAACTTCCCAAAGCTAATCAAGCTGGAACTCGGAAAGGAGCTGGAGAGTATCTTTGGAGCAGAGGTTACTCTCGTCAATGACGCCAATGCCTTTACTTTCTCTGAAGCAACCCTCGGCGCCGCCAAAGCATTCAAGAATGTAGCCGGACTTACCCTCGGAAGCGGGCTGGGAGGGGGTTTGGTGATCGACGGCAAGCCCTACCCGAAAGGCGGGGGTGCTCAAGAGATCGGTCACACCATTATTGGTATAAGAGGAGAGGAAGAAGCTGAAGATCTCGCCTCCGCGAAATTCTTTAAAAAATTCGGCCAAACCCCCGATGAGCTTCGTCAAGAAGCCAAAGCAGGAAACGTCCGCGCCCAAAAGGCCTTCCGGGAATTCGGCAAAAATTTGGGGATGGTCATCGCTAACCTGGTTAACATTGCAGATCCCGAAGCGGTTGTTCTCGGGGGAGGCATCGCTGGTGCGTATGACCTCTTCATTCTGCAAACCCGGAAAACAGCCGCCAAATTCATCGTTAATCCGGCTAACAAAGATGTTAAGATTCTCAAAACCGCCCTCGGCGGCGGCGCCGGAGCCATGGGAGCGGCGCTGCTTGCTAAAATGTAAGACAGTCCTAACCTAAGTCACGATCTGCCGCCCTGGCCCGATAGCGAAAAGAAGAATCGCTATTGTGCCACGCCAAAGGCAGAGGAATAATGGTACTCCCTTCAGACACGCTCTGCAATCCGAGCCGGCGTAGCTCAGTCGGTAGAGCGACCCCTTCGTAAGGGGTAGGTCCTCGGTTCGAATCCGAGCGCCGGCTCCAGCAAGATGGAAAAAACAACTAGAAACACTGCAAAAACGGTAGGAAGACCCAAGAGATACGTTGTGAACAGGAAGCGAACCCTTCAAAAGGGTTGGAGATCGCTGAGCAAGGATGGAAAAAGCGATCTAAAAAGATCTCTTCAAATTCTTGGGGCCACTGTTATCATTCTCCTTCTTCTCTACTATGTGGGCATCAACGGTCTTACCTACATCGGAGGATTCTGGTCAGCTTTCACCGGCGAGCAAGGCAGCACCCGGGGGGATACTATTGCCCCTCCTCCTCCCACTTTCGCCCCCCTTTCCCCGTACACCAGATCCAAAACCATTAAGATCAACGGATACGCCGAACCCGCTGCGGAGATAAACATCTCTGTAAACGGGAAGCAGGCCAAGAAGACCATCACCGAAGCCGGGGGGACCTTCAGCTTCTCCAACATCAACCTACCTAAGGAGGGAAAAAACATCATCACCGCAATCGCCACCGATCAAGCGGGAAATAAGAGCCAAAAATCGGCCGAATTGGTTGCCGTTTTAGATAGCCAGCCACCCAAACTCGAAATCTCCAAACCCCAAGACGGGCAAACATTCACATCCGGAGATGACCCGATTAGGATAAGGGGTAAAACCGAACCGGGCATAACCGTGAAGGTAAACAATATTCAAGCGACTGTTTTAGCCGACGGGGTGTTCAAAGCAACCATCACGCCAACCGAACCGGGCCAGATCAAGATCGTAATCGTGGTCACCGACAAAGCGGGAAACGAGGAGAAGACCGAGCTGACCGTTAATTACGAGCCGGGGAGTTAGCCAACATTTTACCCATCCGAGATTTAAATCTCCTAACTGCAAAAATAATCAAAAGAAGGATTATTAACTCAGAAAAGATAGTTGCAAAAACGGATGCCAAGTAAGAAAATCTAGGAATGAAAAGAATATTAATGGTGATATTTACCAAAGCGGCTACCCCGTAAATAACCGGTAAAATCCGTTCTTTTCCTACCACAATTAAAAACCACTGGAGGGGGGCGGTCACAAAGAAAAGCGGTAAAGTCAAGACGAGAAGCTGAGAGACTAAAATGGAAGATTCGAAACCCTTCCCCCCCAAGATAAGAACTATCAACGGTGAGAATACAAATCCTAAAACGGCCAGAGGCAAGGAAACTCCAAGCAGAAGTAAAACTCCTTTTCTCAGCCGACTCCAAAGAAGAGTCAAGCTCCGTTTTCGATCCTTCAACAGCACCGGATAAAGAGCATTTACGAAAAAAGTGGGAATAAATAAGGCATTATCAAAAACTTTATCAGCGAGTCCGTAAATCCCCAAAGACTTGGGGGTATCCAAAAGAGAAAGGAGAAAAATATCCGCCTTGGCATTGATCTGTGCAAAGATAAGCATTAATCCCAACGGAAAGGAGGCCCAAAAGAGGCGGCGCAGCCAAACCCGGTTAAGCGAAAGGGAAGGTTTTTCCGGCAGTTTCTGGGAAAAAAGAAAAGCTAGGATGGCCAGAACAAAGGCATCCAAAACCCAAACACCCACAAAGAACAGCAAGCCCGCGCCCCTTAGAAAACCAAAGATAGTTAGAAGAACACCGAGTAGGGAAGAAAAAATCCCTGCTAAGATTGACAGATCATAGCGAAGATTATGCTGAAAGAGGGCGTTCAAACTGGTAAAAATTCCTTGAGTAAAAACGGTAAAGAGGCCTAAAAAGGATCCCACCTTAACAAGCTGGGGATATGGGGAGAGAAAAATATATAAAGCTCCTAGGGAAAAAAATAAACCCGCTAAACCCAACCGCAGCCCTAAAAGACTCCCAAACTGCCCACGGTGATCCTTTCCTTGGACGATATTACGCAAAAAAATGGCGTTTAACCCAAAGTCAACAAAAAGATAGAAGAAGGCCGGGACCGTGGTGGCCAAAACATAGTCGCCAAAACCGCCCGCCCCTAGAGAACGGGTAATCAAGGCAATGACAATAATGCTGGCGGTAACGCCGAACCCTTTCCCAATAATCTGATAAATAGTATTGACGGTAATAGCTTTCCACACTGGATTTAAACCTTACAACCCTTAATCGCACTGGTGGGTGCTGCTGGATTCGAGCGGTCGCCCGGAGCGACCATTCCAACTCCACCGGAATTCAACAACCTCCTCGATGAAAAGCCCTACGGGCTTTAATCCGCCCTGGTGGGCTCGATCCGATTTGAACGGATGGCCTTTCGGATGTGAACCGAACGCTCTAACCACTGAGCTACGAGCCCGCAAGCAGGATTCGAAGAGGCACTCTGCCACTGAGCTAAGCACCCATCGCGATTCGAACGGGACGACCTCCTTTCCGCGTACTGCGGAAATGTAGCGCTCCCCGCAACCACCTTGTTTATTCTATAATAAGCTGTGATCTTCAAACTTCTTCGAGCTGTATTGAATCTACTAGTCGAAATTGCGGAAACGGCTGTAATGGCCGTTCTCATCTTTCTGGCCCTCTATCTTTTTCTCGTCAGACCCCATCAAATTCGTGGTGATTCCATGCTCCCCAACTTCCGCAACGGCGAGTACCTGCTAACCGAAATGGTGAGCTACAATCTCCTCAAAGGGACGCCTCGGCGGGGGGAAGTAATTGTCTTCCGCCCTCCTATGCAGCCCAACGTAGACTTCATCAAACGGATCGTTGCTCTACCCGGTGAAGAAGTTAAACTCCAAAACGGTAAAATTTTCATCATTAACAATGAAAATCCCGAGGGCTTCTTACTTAAAGAACCCTATCTCAAAGAAGGAACTTCCACCGAGGGGCGCCGAACCATCCGCGATGGAGAAACCTTTTCCGCCGGAGAAGGGTATATCGTTTTCGGCGACAATCGCGAACGCTCCTCGGACTCGCGGGAGTGGGGAGTAGTAAGAAAGGGTGATATTGTTGGACGGGTCTTTATAAGATACTGGCCTCCGGAGGTCCTTGCGCTCATAAAATCGCCCGGCTACACGAAATAGGAGGGTAGATGAAGCGGGGAGCAGGCAAACTTCCAAGCCCCTAGTAGCTTACTCGACGGAAACGATTTTCTTCCCCTGCTTTTGCGAAAAGACCACTCTCCCCTCTCGTTTGGCAAAGATAGTAAAATCGCGCCCCACCCCAACTCCGCCCCCGGGAGCTATTTTCATCCCCCGCTGCCTAATAATGATACCTCCAGCAGGGACGTGCTGACCGGCCCCAACCTTCAACCCCAACCGCTTCCCCGCGACCCGAGATTTCTGTCTTGCTTTTGACCCTCCTGCTTTTTTATGAGCCACAATTATCCTCCAATCTTCTCAACCAAAATTCTGCTTAGATCGGCCTTAAACCCCCGCTTCTTCCGGTAACGGGATTTAGCCTTATATTTCATAGTTATTACCTTCGGCCCCCTTTTCTGCTCCATTAATCTATATGTAATAGAACCTCTGCCCAACGCGGGACGTAAAATCAGACCATCAATCGTTTCTTTCTTCCCTTTTTCGAGAGGGAGGCGGTTAACCTCCAACTCCAATCCCTCACGAACAAGATGCTGACTTCCTCCTAACTCCAGTACTGCCAACTTTACCTCCTTGTTATTACCAGACTTTATTTCTCCCTTCGACTTCTTGGCACCTCTCTTCTCTCCTTTTACAGGTTTCCCAACCTTTGCCGCGCTGACCGATTTTACCGAA
>BTRF01000042.1:0-4713 GCA_036986255.1 Patescibacteria group bacterium
CCCAATGCCACGGGCTACGTAAAACACCCCGAAGAAGACATAACCTCCCACAACAAGCACCCATACCGCCGCCAACCCAAGCCAAAAAGCCTTCCAGAACCCATAACCCTCTTCTTCGTACAAGAAGGGATATAACTGGGCGTACCAAGGCTCAAGCAAGCTCCCAATTCCGCGGAGCAAGAAGATAACCGCCACTACGGCTGCGGCAGATACCACCAATCCGGCGGCGAAGCGAAGAACAGGATTCTTGATTGTCATCTCTCTTTTTCCTCCTTATAGGTATGTCTTCGCTAAGAAGATCTTGAACCGAGCTAAAAGACAAGGGAATCAGCGGAGCCGCAGAGAGGAGATAACTTTCTGGAGATCCTCGGGCAGATCGGCCTCGAAGCGCATCCGGGCACCGGTCGCCGGATGGGTAAAACTAAGCGAGGCCGCATGGAGGAACAACCGGGGGCAAAAAGCAAGATCCTTCTCCAACTGCTTCTTAGATAAGTAAATCGAATCCGAAACGATCGGATGACCAATGTGCTTCAAATGAACGCGAATCTGATGCGTCCGGCCGGTCCGCGGCTTTACCCTCAAGTAGCTCAACGATCCCCCATCTCCAGCCATGAGCGGGTATTCAATCACCTTATACTCCGTCCCCGCTGGCCGGCCCCCCTCTACTACTGCAAATCTAGTGCGGACTTTAGGATGACGGGCGATAGGCTCTTCAATCTTTCCCTCCCGAGGAGTCCTCCCGTGCACAAGCGCCAGATACTCTTTTTCAACTTCCCGCTCTTTGAACTGCGCTTGAAGGTTTCTGAAAGCTTCCTCCGTTTTGGCCACCGCCAGAACTCCGGAGGTTTCTTTGTCCAGACGATGAACAATTCCAGCCCTTCCTCCGATTCCCAAGCTGGAATTGCTAGGTTCGGCGGAGTCGAGCCGTCCAATTCCAGCCCTTCCCCCGATCCCGTTCCGCCCCCCAATCCCCTCTCCAAAATCCCTAGTGCTGAAGTACTTCTCCAACTCCTCCTGGAGGGTTACCGCATCCTTAGTAGTTTGGGATCGATTGACAACCTGACCGGTCGGCTTGGATAAAACCAAGAGTGTGTCGTCCTCGAAGACTACGTTAAGCACTCTCTTCTTTAGCGGCCGAGCTTTCCTCACATTCAATACAGTAACGAGCCCGGGGATTGGCCTTTAGACGAGCCCGATCAATGGGCTTTTTGCAGATTTCGCAAAGACCGTATTTGCCCGCCTTCATTTTTGAGAGGGCCAACCGGGTCTCCTTTAAGCGGTTCTGAAGAAACCCCCGCTCCTCCACAATCCGTTCATGCCTCTGACTCTCCTCAGACTCCTCTACGTACTCGGAAATCTTCGCGGAGCTCCGCTCTGGATCAAGGAGAGGATCCTCCTGAGTGAGCTGTTTAATATCCTTGACTAAATCAACTTCGTCCAAAGTAAGAACCTTCCTAATCTCCTCAAGAAAAGCTGAATCAAAGCGGCTTTTAGCTTTTACCATTGTCTTTTCTTTTTACCCTAAAAGAGGGTCTCTTTGCAATTGAGAGGACCGCGACTCCCGCCACCCCCAGCACCACCAGAAAAACTCCGGAAGCAAAATTAATATTCACCCCCGCCCAAACCGCTCTATCCGGCCGGAGCCACTCCGAAAAATAAACGAACACCCCGGACAAGACCAAATAGGAGAAAAACGGCACACCTAAAGAAAAGCGTCGGCGCAAAAGTTGGAGAAACCCGCCCAGAGCCAAATAACCCAAGACAAGATAAAAGGCGTAGGGGATGTAATCTACTAATTCCGCCCCCAAGAATCCTACCGCCTGTCCAAAAGCCAAAGCGAGAACGGCAAGATCCCCTACCCTAAAAAAGGACCATTTTTTTACTCTTACGAAGAGATAAAACGCAATCGCGCCAAACAACAGTGCTCCAACCCAAGAGATTCCCTCCCCTACCCTAACAAGAGCTCCCAAAGAGTTAAGTCCCCCAAAAACGGCCAGAAAAACCACTCTCCCGCCGACTAAAGCAATCAAGGAAGTCGAAAAAACCAAGTCGAACAGATCATCGGAGGAAAAACCCTCACGCCGACCCAGACGCCAAAAAATAAAAGCACTTAAAAGATAGGCTCCCGCTAAGAATGCCCCCAAAGTATAAATGCGAAATGCTCCTAGCTGAAACAAAAGATCGGGCAACATATAATTCTTATTTAATCACAACCCGGTACCGCACCCAAAATGCAGCCAAGATCGCCGCCAACCCCACCAAGATAACCGGCAGTGCCGGACTAAGAAAATCAGCCATCGTTCCGAAGACTAAAACCAAAACCGTCGTCAGAACCGCCGAAAGAGTGCCCAAAGAGCCAAAAGTCCTCCCAAGATTCTTCCGAGGCGTAATTCGCTGCAGAGAGGTAACTACGGGCACCGAGACGGTCGAGGCAAAGAGGCCCAGGAGAAAGACCAAAACGGCGATAAGAAGCGAGAAAGCCGGAAGGCGTTCAAAGGTTTGGGGGGTGGTAATATGATTAGCTAAGAACACCCTAATGGACGGGCTGGAAGCCAAAAGAATAAGAGTAAGACCAAACCCTAAAACACTCTGCCAAACGGGCCACAACTTACCGTACCGACTCAAAATGAAAATCCCCAACAAGAGGCCAACAGCCAACGGTATAACCCCTACAAAGCTCAGATCCCGCGCGTCAATCCTCAACACCTGCTCGGCAAACCCAGGAGCAAGAGCACCTGCTGCGGAAACGCCGGAAACAAGCACCGCCATAAACGCAACCGTAGACGCAACGTGACGGTTGTGCAGAAGGAAATTCCACTGATCCAAAATTTTCACCCTTACGCGACGGACAAATTTCTCCGTAGTCACCGATGGGTAGACGTTTTTAAGAGGGGGGAGGGCGAGAGCAAATATGGCCCCCAGTAAAACCAACACAGAAGAAGCGATAAAGGGAGCCCGATACCCTAAAAACCTGAGCATCACCCCGCTCAAAAAAAAGCCGATAAAGCTGGAGGCGTAACCCGCCAAGGAAAAAATGGAGTTAGCAGAAAGCAGCTTCTCATCCATCACCAAGTGCGGAAGAGAAGAATCTTGAGAAGGTTTAAAAAACTCGTCCAGCGCTTGGGTGAGTAAAGTTACGCCAAGAATTAAGGGGAGGCTCTTCTCAGCCGGAATGAACCCCAAAACCAAAATACCCCAAGCAAGGTTGGCCAAAATCATAATCTTCCTCCGATCGTAAATATCCGCCGCTACCCCTGCGACCAGGGAAAAGGAGACCGAAGCAATAAAAAACATCACCATCCACAAAGATACGGCCGCGTTGGATCCGGTGAGTTGGAAAACCCAAATTAAAAGAGTGAAGGTCGAAAGGTTGTAGGCAATGCGGGTGACGACCCGATTCCCCAAAAGAAGCCAAAAATTCCGATTGAGCACAACGATAATAATCTAGCAAAATTAGCGGCTAGCAGATCGCTGGCCACTCCTAATCCTAAAACCCGGCCGGGACTTCCTTCCACCAGATCCGGGGGCGGGCCAGAAGGGCTTTGGCCCGGAGGAGATGCTTGGGGGAGAAGCGGATCTCTTCAGCCGGATCGGTCCCGTTGCCGGCATCCCCAAGGTTGCGGTTCAGAAAGACGGTATTCTCCAAAGAGATTAAAGCTCCCCCCACCACGAACTGCCGGTGAACCTCGGTGGGAGAGGAGACGTCGTAGGCGGTGTTGATCTCGTCCCGGGCGATGAAGACGGCCTGGACAGCGTCATCGGATGGCCCTCCTCCGGCGAGGGCCTTCTTGAATTGGATCTTCCCGTTGGCGATGAAGGTCAGGGAAGAAGAGGAAGGGACCCGGATCTCGGCGTTGACGGTCAGGTCTCCCTCCACAAAGATAAGGACGTTGCGGTCGGCGGGGAGGGTATAGACCCCGTTGATCGTCGCGCCGGACGTGATCTGGTAGACCCGGTTGTTGAGGAGGGTGCCGGCGGGGGGGAGGGAGCCCTGCACAATCGGATTCCGGTTCTGGCCGAACCGCTGCCAGAGCTTGGCGTAGGAAGGGGCGGGGATGCCCGTGTTCTGGGTGGGATCGGGGTCCCCCTCGGGATAGAGGGAGAGGAGCCAGCCCGCTCCGCTGGCCACATTGGCGCTCAGATTCCCCCGGGCGGAGATCAGATACTGACCGTGATATTCACCTAGAGGAGGAGCTTTGGCGAAGCTGATCCCCTGATTGGCATGGAGACCTCCCCCGATGGCCCTCATCCAGGGATCGGCGGGGGTCGTGAAGGAAGGAGTAGGGTCAAAGTCTTCCCAATTGGAGGAGTCGAGGTACTCGACCACCCGCCAGTAATAGCGGGTTCCCGGGGCGAGGACGCTTCCGGTGGAGTAGACCTCCAGATCCGTATCGAGATTGTCCTCCTTGATCACGCATCCCGTCCCGGGGCCGGTCCCCGAAGGACAGCCGCTCTCCACGGCGGTGAGATCATCTCCCACCCTCAAGAGCTGCTTCACTCCTCCCGTCCCCGAGGTCCAGTTCAGCTGGGCCGAGGTGGGGGTGAGGTTGGTGACCTGGGGATTGGTGGGAGGGGTGACCACGATGGGCGAGGAGCAGGTCCGCATATTGGCGGAGGGGATGATCTGGGCCGAGGTGGAAGGGCCTTCATAGCGGAGCTGGGCGACCGCCCCGCCGGCGTTCTCGTAGAACCAAGCCCGAATCCCGTACCAGC
>BTRF01000043.1:0-4425 GCA_036986255.1 Patescibacteria group bacterium
AGCTTTCGCGCCTGCTTGTCAGAGACATGCGAAAAGCGGTGGGGTCCGGGATCCCCGACCAAAAAGAGGTGGGTACCCTCCTCCAGAGCTGGTTCAGCCGCGGACGCATCTACGAGATGCTGCCTGAGGATGCAACACAGCTTGAGACGGCAGAGATCCCTACCTCCCAAGCGGCGCTTCTTCTCGAGAGCGTGCCAAGTACTACGGCCGCTAAAGCGATCGAGGATCTACGCCTCAATGCGACGGGAAGGTTCTTTGACCATCATGGGAGCAAGGACGCTTTTTGCCGGTTGCTGTGGATGTGGTTCCAATGGGGCCGAAGCTACCAAAAAGGCAACGAGCATCCGCCCACCACCCCTCTTTCCTGAAAGAGGGGTTCTTTTTTAGAGCCAGTTTCCGAAGATCATGCGGAGGGGTGCGGTCCGCGGCCGGGAGGTTTCGGCGAAAACTGGTTTAAATCCTTCAAAAGCGCTTCTGCGGCACGGATCAGATCAAACTCTCCAATATCCCTTACCACCGGCATAACAACATCGCGAACAAAGTGCTGGGAATGCTCGGGGTTTGGTCCCCACTCTTTCCTAGCTAAAATATGCCAAGGGACATCGGATGCTAAAACCACTAAATACTGCTTTAAAAAGTCCTTTTTATAAACTTCACAAAAAACATTTCCAAAATCAACCCAGGAGGGGAGATTCCAATATGGGTAGGGATTCTTCTCATCGGCCAACGGTTCCCAAGAGGACGGTAGGATAGCGTCCAAACTTAAAGATCCACCAAAGGTACCATCTTCCACAAACGCAAACTTAACGCTACTATTACCTTCGTAAAAAGATTTGAGCTCCTTACTCCCTTTCTCAAATTCAAAAAGTCCGTACTTTGACCCCGCGTTCTCCAAATCTCTTGCCAAAACAGCGTCCCCCTCTGCAAAATACCCTAAACCATCCGCAAGCGCTTTGCCGTCGCTGACCATCTTTTCCGCCACCTCCTGAGACAAACCTTCAGGAGAATAAGACTGGAGCTTGCCGTAGTCTAAAGCATTCATAAAAATGTCTTTGAGGACAGAGTTGCAAACAACGACCTTACCGCCTCCCTCTAGCGTCAAAAATCCGCTAAAATTTTGTTTCCCGAGAGAACCATCGGGTATTACTGCATAAACATCGGGAAATTCTTTAAATAAAATCTCCAAACTTCGCCGGTCGCAAGCGCCCTCGGGGAACCAAAACCAAGTCGGCTTACCCAAATGCTCTTCAATAACGGAGTAGTCTTCTTTGATTGATCTTATTAAAACCTCATCCGACAGCAGAGGGAGAATAGGATGTGAGTATCCGCTAAAACCCAATCGAATATGTCCCTGATCGGAGGCAACTTTTAAGTTATCCAGGAACTCCCGGGCCAGGCTCTTAATAGGATCCGGCGCTTTCAAAAAAGCATCAATTGTCCAACCCTGAAGTTGGACATGCCGTTTAACAACCCCCTCCTTCATTGCGCGGGAGATAGGAATAAAAATCTGCCGTAAATTGTCCGCCACCCAGCTTGGGACAAAATCTGGGGGTTCGAAAGGTTGGTAAGCGTGGGTGATATCAAAAATCCTCATCTTCTCTAAGAATAACAAGATGCACACGAACTCATCTACGGACGTGATCCTTCAGATCACTAGCAAATTTCGCTTCGCTCATTGGTAGATTCCCACCCTTTACTATTAACTACCGAAGATAGTTAATAGCTAGTGATCGTAAGATCATGTCCTAATGCCCTATAGGTGGTATACTTAACCAGTATCCGAAAATCCATTCGCTGATCCGAAGGAGGACTTAAATGGAAACGATCGGAATTTGTATCCGTAGTCTGCCCCCAACGGCAACGATTCATATCGTAGGGACAAACATCGGATGGGACCGGGGCTTAGAATACCCCGATCCTGACGAAGAAGGGCGAACCGCCCTTGAAGTCGGCCCCGACACAGTGGGAATCGACTTCAAACACTTCGTTCTTTGCGGCATCAATGAACGACAGCAAGTACTTGACGCTGTCAAAAACAGTGGTTACGCAGTCACAGGGACCGGAGACATGTATGGAGCAAAATGGCGTGTCTGGTTTCTTCTCGCTGACTATCCTACTTTCGGTGAGGGTGTCTACACCAATAATACCTTCATCAAGTAGAGGTGCGGGCTTCTGTCCATCTCACCAGAGAGACAGAAGCCTTTTTCTTTATTCATATATATCCCAACTCGCGAGCCGCATGAATAAACATCGCGTGTGACCACAAGAGTGGCTTTACTCCCACACGCGGATCATCTTTCACAAAGATTTGCTCGGGAATAAAAAGATCGCCCTCTAGCCGATCCAAAACTAACCAGAAGTACTCTTCTGCTTTTTTCCGATTTCCCATCTTGTTCTGTACAATACTCATCCAAAAAGTCAAAAGCGGCCAGGCGCCTGCCCCCATCCTGTAATGCAAATTAGAAGCCTCCGTCTCGCCTTCATACTCATCAAACTGATAACGGTAAACCCCTCGCTCACCAGTAATGGTTTCCTCAATTGCTGCAACTGTATTAATCATTCTCGAATCGTCAGGCCTAATAATTTCAAACGGCCAAACCAATGCTAATAAAGAAGCATCTACATTTTTATCACCACCTACTGTCCCACCAAAACGCCTCAAGAAATAGCCAGCTTTTCCATCATATGCCCCTTTTTCAATTAGGGATGTCATCTGTCTAGCCGCAAGCGCTGCTCTCTTATTCGGAACTAATTCGTTTGCGCGATTAAGCCCAGCCGCACACGCTGCAAGAGAATAGGTCAAGTTGTTTTTAAACCTCGGATGGGCAATTCTCTCCTCCCAAGGATCTTCCACAAAGAGTTTAAACTGATTACCATCCCAAACCCCAGCAAGCCCTTTAGCACTTTTCTTTATTAGTTTCTCAGCTAAAGGGGGGGGCTTGTTCGATTTGCTGTACTCGTATATTGCCCAAAGTAAAGTACCGGTTTGATCAGGTTGAAAATGGGTTTCTTTCATCCTACCGTTAGGATGATAGCTGCGGAACAAAAGGCCTTCTTTCCATTCGGAGAGCGAAGTCTGATAATCCTCAGCTCTTTCCCAAATCCACGCTAAAACTTCCTCAAAAACATCAACCCCTATGTACAAACCCGCAGTGGCACTAAAGCCCAAGTCTCTCCCTGGCCAACAGAAGAGATAACTTTTTGCCCGAGTCGGGTAGTAGGGCATGTGGGCAGGGGCAGCAATAAGGCAACCATTTGGGAGAAGGCAGTCATGGAAAACTTCCCGCGTCGCATCCACTAGCTCATGTACTTTCCTCTTATCTCTTTCTGCCATGGTGTAAACTAAACCCCCGCTCCATGTCAATCTTTAACCGGCTATTCTTTCTCATTCTATCCCAAAATATTAAAAGATTCTGGTTAACTCACCTAAGCTCATCTTCCCCTGGAAGGTCGGGGAAGGGCTGCTCTTCATCACTGATGGGACAGGAGCCTTTTCTTTTTACTGTAAACAGATGTTGCATGTTAAGCCTTACCAAAAGTTTCTAACGTCTTATCCAATAGGTTGCGCCTTCTTTTAAGAAGATCTCCATAAGAAACGAACTCTTTTTCAATCTTGAGATTCTCCAGGAGACGGATAGTACCAATACCGCCCTCAGGACCCTCAGAAGCTCTTTCCAATGCCCACAACATATCACCCAAGCGATGGGGTGCCCGGTAGGCCTTAAAACGTTTCATAAAACTACTATCGACCAGACCTCCATTTTTAGCGTACAGCTTTAGAAACTTAGGTCTTAGACCCTCAACTAACCCTGCATGAGTAAAGAAGTACAAAACCTCCTCGGCTGAATCACAAGCAGAAGCGTTCTCCCAATCAACAAGAACTATCCTTTTATCCTTGATATGCATGTTCCCAAGCCCAAAATCACCATGTATTAAATGAAACTCATTTCCAGACAAGGCGTCTTTGTTATTCCGAAAAATCTCCTGCACCATTCGTATATAGTTCTCCACATCCGACTTCAGACTAGCTATATCTTGAGGTGCGGTCTCTAGGTTCCGAAGATAACCCCCATAAAAGGTTTTAATGGAACGCCTCATACCATACTCGACGCTGTCAAAAAACGTACCCCTCTTTCTAGGAGGGAAAGGTCCGTACCTTTTAAGGGTATGGGAATGAATCTGGGCCATCAAAGCTGCGAGCTGCTCAAATTGTCCCACCGTGAGAGAAGGGAAATCTGTAAGCCCCTTCTCCCCAAAATACTCCTCCACTACTACAGATGCCCCAAGAAATCTTGATTTAGGTTTAAAGTAAAAAACGGCGGGAGCAAAGGGCTCGTTTTCCAAGAATTTGAGAACCTTAAACTCTGACTTCATCTTATACGCGAGCTTGCCTCTCTGGTTTACTTTAACGACAAATCTAGTTGG
>BTRF01000044.1:0-3992 GCA_036986255.1 Patescibacteria group bacterium
GAATCCAAAGGAATCGCACCAACCTTTCCACCCTCCCGATCCTCCACCGATCTGTAGCCTATTCCCCGCTCTACCAATAGAGAGATGGAGAGCTTTGTATTTCTATCTGTGAGAGTAGCCACCTTAAAATCAGGGTTAGCCACCACCGCCTCCGAAGAAATTTTAATATCCCCAGCCTTAAGCACCTTCTTGCCTTTGGCCTCCAAAGTCCCCTCAAAAGGGCCGTCGCCGTGCAGCTTGAAGCGCACCTTCTTAAGGTTGAGCATCAGCTCAACAACATCTTCCTTCACACCTTTAATAGTAGTAAAGGGATGGGAAACCCCCTGAATTCGCATCTCGGTAACCGCTCCCCCCGGAAGAGAAGAGAGAAGCACCCGCCTTAAAGCCGTACCCAAGGTGGCTCCGTATCCGGCCGGCAACGGCTCAATCACAAAACGGCCGGTTTCTTTAGTTTCTTTTTCCTTCTTGATCTTAAGCTCCTTTAAATCCATAACTGCACCGCAAACTGGTTCTAATCACCTACTATAGAACTCTACCACCAAACTCTCATCGATATCTGCCCCAATCTCATCCCTCTTCGGCAAAGCCACTATCTCAGCCGTTTTTTCCCGTTTACTCAGCTTAATCCAGGAGGGGCGCACGACCTCATCGTAAATAACGGCCTTTTTGGCAACAATGGTAATTTTATCACCAATATCAACCAAAAACGAGGGGGCCGTCACCCGCCGGTCATTTACCTTAATAAGACCGTGAGAAACCCTCTGCCGAGCATGGGGGCGAGTCTTTGCAAAACCGGATCGATAAACCACGTTATCCAAGCGGCGCTCCAAAAGCTGTAAAAGAGTATCCCCGGTCTTCCCTTTGCTCTGCAGGGCTTCCTCAAGATACCGGCGAAACTGCCTCTCCCGAACCCCATAGGTTCTTTTCACCTTCTGTTTCTCCCGAAGCTGCTGACCGTACTCGGAAAGGCGGCGGCGAAAACGGCTCTGCTGACCGGGAACCGACATCCTAGTCTTAGCCGGACAGTTATCCTTTCCGCAAATCGGAACCCCTTCCCGCCGGCAGAGACGATGAGTTGGTCCTGTGTATCTACCCACGTTCCCCCCTCCGATCGTCAAATTCAATTTGAATTATTATCATACCCTTCTCCTCCCCTTAGGCCTCGGGCCGTTGTGAGGCACAGGAGTAACGTCGGTGATGGAGGTTACCCCCATCCCTCCCACCTTGAGAGCTTTAATCGCCGAGTCCCTCCCGGGGCCGGGACCCTTGACCAGCACCGAGGCCTCCTTCATCCCCAACGCCACCGCTTTCCCTGCAACCTGCTCCGCGGCTTGGGAAGCCGCAAAGGGCGTGGATTTCTTCGTCCCCTTGAACCCAACCGTGCCGGATGACCCCCGCACAATTACCATCCCGTTTTCATCAGCAACGGTAATAAGGGTATTGTTGAAGGTGGAGGTGATATGCACCACTCCTCTAGTTGGAATTTTGCGGGTCTTTTTCTTTGCCATTAGGTCTTCTGTGCCTTCTTCGCCTCCCGAGCTGATTTACTAGTTCCGCTTACTGCCATTTTCCGCCCCCGGCGGGTCCGTGCATTCGTACGCGTCTTCTGCCCGCGAACCGGCAAACCCCTTTCGTGCCGCAGGCCGCGGTAGGAACCAATCTCCTTTAGACGCTTAATATCCAACGTAACCTCGGCCACCAGCCCCCCCTCAACCCGATGCCCGCCTTTCTCAAGAGCATCGCGAATCTTACCCACCTGCTCACTGGTGAGATCTCCAACTCGAGTGTCAAGCGAAACTCCCGCCTCTCCAAGAATTCTCTTGGACAAATTCCTACCAATCCCTCGAACATATGTGAGGGCTATCTCAATTCTCTTTTCACGCGGTATATCTACACCTGCAATCCTAACCATTTTCGAGTTCTAGGTTTTAGTTCCTAGGTTCTAGACACCAGGAAAAGGTTTACCCAAATCCTGAAACCTAACACCTAACATCTAAAAACTAGCCTTGTCTCTGCTTGTGCTTGGGGTTCCTGCACACCACATACAACCGTCCCTTCCGCCTCACAATTTTGCAATCCTTACAGATCTTCTTCACACTCGCCCGAACCTTCATATTAACACCCCTCCCGTAATACAGGGCGATCCTCTAGCAAAATTACTAGGTTCGGGGCGGCCGATCCGTCCAATTTTGCAGTCCTTGCAGATTTTCTTTACACTTGCTCGAACTTTCATAAATATAAAGTTGGAAACTGCCCGCAAACATCACAGGCCGGAAATTCCCTACTTATTCCTATAAACAATCCGGCCTCGGTTGGGATCGTAGGCCGAAACCTCTACCTTCACCTGATCTCCTGAGAGAACCCTGATGCGGTATCTGCGCATCTTCCCAGATACATGCGCCAAAACCTCTCTACCATTATTTAATTCTACCTTGAAAAGGGCATTTGGCAGTGTTTCCTTAACGATTCCGATTACTTCAATCTTGTTCTGTCTGTTCGGCAGTGTGCCTTCTGTTTTTACCATATCAATCTCATTCGGTCAACCTGATAGCAGAACTTTAATTCCTGCCTCCCCAAACTCATCGCTGAGTCAAGATTACAGGACCGCCATCCGTTACTGCTATCGTGTGTTCAAAGAGACCGCTCAGCCTCCCGTCGGCAGTGGAGATGGTCCACCCGTCCTTTTCAACTTGCAGGCGAGAATCTCCTTCAGTGTAAATCACCTCTATAGCTAATGTCATCCCCTCAGCCAATTCGGGACCGCGGCCGCGCCGCACTAAACAAGGGATCTGCGGATCCTCGTGCAGCTCTCTACCAATCCCGTGACCGACAAGACTGTCGATCGGACGGTACCCCTTCCGCTCCAACACCTCCTGCATCGCTCGCGAGATGTCCGCCACACGCCTTCCTACCCTTGCCTGAGCAATCGCTTTCTTCAAGGCCTCCTCACCGGACCTCAGAAACTCAACCTGGGGGGCCGCAGACGAACCAGCCGAAGGCCCGCCAATACGAACTGTCCAAGAAGAATCGGTATTGAAGCCCTTATAGTAAGTCCCCAAATCAGCACTAAAGAGATCCCCCTCCGCCAACTTCCGACCGGTGGGCAACCCATGCACCACCCCTTCATTCACATTTAAGCAGGTCGCAAACTCGTAGCCCCGAACGCGCTGGAAGGCCGGCTCACCACCGAGGCGGGTGATCTCCTCACGAGCCACCTCTTCCAACTCACGAAGAGAAATTCCCAAAATAGCAGACTTAAGAACTTTTTCTAAAGCGGCAGCGGTAATTTTCCCCCCCTCGTGCATAATCTTTATCTCTTCTGGAGTCTTTATCGTAATCACTGCAGTTTAGACATAATCTCCTGGCTGATATCCTGAAGAGCTGGAGTAGAGGCATCGATCTCCACCAAACTCCCCAAACTTCGGTAAAAGACCAAAATTGGTTTGATCTCCTGCTCGTAAATCTCAAAGCGGCGCTGAATAAGCTCCGGACGATCATCGGATCTCCCCCGCTGCATCAGCCGCTCCGTCGCAATCTGAAAGCTGACTCGAAGGTGAAAAACTCTGTTTAAGGCGAACATCCCCATCATCTCTCTCGCCTCTCCAATCGTCCGAGGCATTCCGTCCAACACAAAACCGCGTTCTGCATCACTTTGGGAAAGCCGTTTTCTAAGGAGGGATATGGTTAACTCGTCCGGGATTAGGTCGCCTTTTTCCAAAGCCCTTTCAGCCTCCTCGACCCCCGGCCCCCCTTCCCTAACCAATTGACGAAGTCGGGCTCCAATAGAAATAGCCGAGATTCCTAAAGACCGAGCCAGAGACTGGGATTGGGTCGTCTTCCCGCTTCCGGGTGCACCAATAATCGCAATCCTCATTACATGCCGGGAATCTTCATACCCGTAAGCATTCCGGAGAGCTTTCGAGAAACCTTCTTCTGCGATTCTTTAACCGCTTTATTAAAAGCTTTCCTAAGATCTTCGCGCGCTTCGCCTT
>BTRF01000045.1:0-3975 GCA_036986255.1 Patescibacteria group bacterium
CCAAACTTCCCATGAACTTGGACGATTTTGCCTTTATCATCCCTTATGGGCTCGTAACCGACGGACATGTGACGCCCATCGATCACCAATACTACTCTCCAACCGTTTTTAACTCTCCCCGCGACACCTACCCGGTCTACGCGATGGCCGACGCACGGCTAGTGGATATCGGGTCCAGAACCACCGAACGAGGCACAGAATACCGGATGGTCTTCACCATGTCCTGCACTTTTTTGTACTACTACGATTTGGTAACGAGTCTGGCACCGGACATCAAGGCAGAGTACGATCTAAAGAAGAATTCGCAAGGCTATGCAGGCGGTATTGATATTGCGGTCAAGGCGGGCCAGAAAATTGGCAAAATTGGCGGGCAGACCCTAGACTTTGCCGTGTGGGATACTACCAAACCCTTGGCAGGTTTTGTAAATCCCGCGAGCTACCAAGCTGAGCCGTGGAAACTCTACACGGCCGATCCTCTGGATTACGTAGCACCGAAAATCCGGGACAATATGCTCAGCAAATATTTGCGGACTGTCAAACCGATCTCCGGTAAAATCGACTACGACGTGGACGGGCGGCTCATTGGTAATTGGTTCCTGGAAGGAACCGGCGGATACGGCGGTGTATCTGGAGAAGAGGGAGGAAAGTACTGGGTAGGACACCTCTCGATCGCTCCGGAGCATATTGATCCCACGGCTTTTATTGTCTCTTTTGGAAATTATCAGGGGGAGGCCACTCAGTTTTCCATCCCGCGAGGATCGGCCGACCCAGCCGAGGTCTCCGTTGCCACCGGACAGGTAAAATATGGGCTTAAGGCTTGGAATTACATCAAAGAGGATAAAACACAGTGGAACAGGTTCTCACTCGCCAAAAACCTTAAATTGGACAACTCCACCAGCTCCAACCAGGGTTGCGTTCTTTTCAAGATGGTGGAAGACCGGAAGCTAAAAATGGAAGCGTTCCCGGGCAAAAAATGCAGCCAAGTTGCCGGCTTTACCTCCTCCGCCAAGTTCTACACGCGCTAATTGTCCAATGCCGAGCAAAGCCTAACTTTACCCCCTTGTTGACAATGCTCCAAATCTTATCTAATAATTAGCTAATGAGAAAAAGTTCTCGAGAAGGTATTGCCCCTCTTTACATAATCATCGGCGGCGTTATTGTCCTCCTGATAATCATCGTGGCCGTAAGCGGCGGGGCAGGTTTCAAATTCAATATTTCAAAAAATAGCGAATCTTCCCCCTCCAGCAGTTCAGAACAGCAAACAGCGTCTTATGAAAATTATGAGAATAAAGATTACGGGATTTCTATGAACTACCCCGGAGATTGGCGTATGCAAGAGGGGACCACGACTGACCCTATCGTATCCTTCTTCTCTCCACGTGAAGGGTCGGATGACCAGTTTTCAGAAAACATAAACGTAACCGTCACGGATCTTTCCGCATTCCCTGACTTGAGCTTAACCGAAGTTGCGGACATCTGGGTGCAGGAGAACGAGTCCAACCCGTCATTTACTTCTTTCGAGGTAGTCTCTAGAGAATCAACGAGTGTTTCCGGTCTTGGTGCGGAACAAGTCACATATACCGCCAAGGGACAGGGCCTAAGCGTAAAAGGCAGAACAACCATCGTCCTAAAAGACAGCTCCGCATACATATTTACTTATTCCGCCGAGGCAAAATCCTTCGACACTTTCCTTAAAGGGCTTGAGACAGCCCTCTCCTCAACCGTACTTAATTAGCTTCACCTCAGCGGCCCGGCTCTGCGCGCGCCAAGGAGTGGTTGGGCTAAAAGCGACAAGCACAACCCGGAAATTATAAACTTACCTCATTAAACAATGTGGTACTGGGTTGTTTTTTGGATACTTTTCATACCGGCAACCTCCTGGGTCTTGCGTTTTTATAACTCCAAGGATGTTGCTTAGATAAAGAGGCTTTGGGTCGTGTCTTTGTTTTTGGAGGTTTGATCGCTTTGTTTTTCCTCCCGTGGGTTCCCGTCGCCCAAGGAGGCCAAAACGGGTTTTGGCTGGCGCGCTCCGGTGACTGGGGAGTAGTTGCCTACATCGCCCTGATAATCTTGTCCCTGGGAACGCTCCTTTCGCGCCGAAACCCCCTCCTTAAGCTCGCCGCGAGCGCCCACGCGGCCAACAGCGTTTACTTTATTGTCCTGATGATTCGGCTTTTCCCGGAACCCACCAAAGTAGTCTGGGCGGACATCGCCCCTATGATAACCGCACTTTTCCTCCTTGTGGGAAACGTGGTGGTTTTACTTCTCTGGCACGAACTGGATAAGGGATTCAAACTGCAGGGAGATTAAGCCTACTCCTTCTTGGTGCAGTAGGCGTATTCGTAAATTCCTTCTTTCCCTTTGCCGCTAAAAAGACACAAATTGGCCGAGGAGAAAAACTGGGTTGACTTGGAAGAAGCGGCTTTGGTGTAAGTAACCTTATCAATGGCATATTCGGTACCAAAACTTTCATAACAGCTCGGTTGCTTTACCACCTGGGAATCGCAGCCAACGGTAGTGTAGCCGTAAAACTCATCCGTCGAATCGAAAACCTGGGTGGTCTTCATACCCAAACAGCTCAAACCGGCCTCATAGCAGACCTCGCTTCCCGTCTTGGGGTAAGAGACCTCCTTGAGGATAACGAAAGAGAATTTCTCCCCTTTGGGAATCTCTAACTCATCAAGAACAGCATTCAGATCGCTTGTCGTGGTGTTAAAGTTGTCCCAAACAAAGTAAAGCCCCCCAAAGAGGACAGCCAAAAGCAATCCGCCTAAGATTATGAGAAGTTTCCTTCCACTCATCAGCTGTCTCATCTTAAACAAATTGGAAAGGTCGGGTCAATTCCAGGTCATAGGACAATTCGCGCGAATTGTCCTACAACAAATAACGCTAAGAGGAACTTACCATTCCGGTCGGACACCGCTGCGGACTTTGTACCATGCTAACCACAGACCAGAAACTGCCGCTGGGGCTAAAAAAAGAACTTTACCCAACTATAAAGCAGCCTCCTATCCAAATAAAATTGCTACACTTGAATGTGCTAGGGCGAAAGTTCCCCAAATACATCTTCGTTTCGGGTGGGGTCCTCTCCGGCCTCGGGAAAGGAATCACCACTTCTTCCATCGCCCTCCTTCTTAAATCCCACGGATACAAGGTTACTGCGGCCAAGTGCGATATGTATCTCAATATCGACGCCGGAACGATGAATCCCGTCGAGCACGGGGAAGTCTTTGTCACCGATGATCGGGTGGAGACGGATCAAGACCTGGGACACTACGAACGCTTCCTTAACGAGGATCTTCCGGGAAGAAACTACATTACCGCCGGTCAGGTCTACTTTGACATCCTCAACCGGGAACGGCGGCTGGAGTACCGGGGCAAATCGATCGACGCCTACGAAGAAATCCCGGAGGAAATTATCCGCAAGATTGACAGAGCAGGCCAAGGGTATCAAATCATTACAGTCGAACTTGGAGGCACGGTAGGAGAGTACCAAAACATTATGTTCTTCGAAGCGATTCGAAGATTAAAAATAAGGAGACCGGACTCGACTGTCCTTATTCATGTGGGCTACCTCCCCATCCTCAAAACCCTAGGCGAGATTAAATCCAAGCCCATTCAGCAGTCCATCCACCAACTTAACTCTTTGGGACTCCGCCCCGATTTTGTTGTGGCCCGATCCGAAAAGTCCATTGATCTTAAGCGTAAAAAGAAAATCGCCTTCGCCGCCGCCCTCGACCCCAAAGATGTGATTGCCAACCCGGACGTTGAAACGGTCTATGAAGTTCCCCTTATCCTTGATAAACAAGGTCTAACCCGAAAGATTCTCACCCAGCTGGGGATGGAAAATCCCCAAAGAGACCTCACAGCTTGGCGGCAGATGGTCAAAAGGAGTAAAAAGGCCCTAACCAAGAAGAGGGAACTTAAAATTGGAATAGTCGAAAAGAAAACCGGCCCGGGGGAGTCAACCTTCAA
>BTRF01000046.1:0-3849 GCA_036986255.1 Patescibacteria group bacterium
CCCCGTCGTAGCGGGGATCTCCGGTGGGGTTGTCCCGGTAATACTGCCCCTTCAGACCATTGGCCTGGGTGCAGGCCCCCGGAGAGATGTCGGGCTTGGTGTTCCAGTCGCATCCCCCTCCACCGCCATTTCCGTTGCCATTGCCGTTGCCGGGATCTCGGGCGCAGCAGTTAGTACCTTGCCAAACGTAAGAGACGGTACAATCCGAGTTACACTCTATGCCTTGGACTCCCCCTGCACATGTGGAAACATTGCAGTAGACGGTTTCACGCTTATAACGCTGTTTACAGCTACCCGTACATCCGAAGAGTCTATCTATAACAGTTGTATAAACGCAGGTGTAACCCGAGGCGCACGGGGCCGCTTGAACCTCGCCGGGCGTTTTTTGGGAAGTAGGGTTGCCAACGAACAGCAAGACCCCAAAAGCCAAGAGCAGTCCTAAAATAAAAGTTGTGCTTATTCTAAAGTTCATTCAAGTTCTCCCGGCGCTAAATCTACCAAAAGCACCGGCCCTTTGTAGCTTTTCTTCAAACCGCTGTCCATGTATTCATTAATTCCCTTCAAGTCGTCTTGATAGTATTTTCTCGCCAAAAATAGATAATCCTGATACTTCGGGTCGGATAAAACCGGCGGTCTAAAATCCAGAAGGGGCGAAAACACCCATTTGGATCCTTTAGGGAACAGCTTCGCAATTTGCTCGGCGGAGAGCGCCGGGGACTCGGCCGTCCCCGCCAAACCGGCAAACTGAGGGATGAGGGGCTGGGAATCGCCGGAGGGAACTATCTGCAGAACCAGGTTGAGGGTCTCCACCCTTCCTTTGGAATCCTTAGTGGCCACCTTTAGCGCCGTCGCATCCCCCATCGCCTCCCCGGTATAGCCGCTCTTTATCACAAATGTAGAAACCTCACCGGTAGAAACGGCCAAGACCGCCCGCAGCTCCTCCAACGGGAGGGGTTTTTGGGGGAGCAGATCCGTCTTCTTCTCCCCGGGCGTGATGGAATCCAGCTCCTCTTGATTAAGCAGGGGGCCGAAGTATATCTCCGGAAAGACCTCCTCAGCGGGGATGTCAAGGACCAAGGATCGGTATTTAAACGTATCCCGGAAAAGGAGGAGAGGAAATCCTACCGCTAAAACAAGGATGGCGGCGGCCAGGAGCGACCTCTTTAGTTTTGTCCCCAACGGATTGCACACTACTTAAAATAGTAGCGAAAATCAGATAAGAAGTAAAAGAAAAGAGCCGACAAGCAGGGTAGCTCGTCGGCTCGTGAGCGCAAACTAATGAACCTTCGCAGTAAGAACCTGCAGTTCACCGTCGCCCGTTTCATAGAGGACCGTCCAGTTCTCATCGCCGGAGCGAGAGAATGACACCATCCAGCAAAACTGGGTCCCTTGGACGTAGCTATCCCCAAGATGGGAATACTCCCAAGGTTGGGCTTCAAAGCCCCCTCGGGCCAGAAGATCCGCTCTGTAGCGGTCCAACGCCTTGATGTCAAGGATGACGCCGTCCTCAATCGGGACGCCGACCTCCCTGCAGTCCTGGGCCGCCAACTCCTGAATGCTCTTATACTCCATCGGCCCCGAAGCCGGAGGAGTAAGCAGAAGCAAAGACGCCAGAGCGGCCGTAAAGAGGGCCAGAACCAGAAAGACCATCACCACTCGCTTATCCATTAAATCCTTCTCCTTTCTTGATTTAGTTGTTGATATCTATCCCATAGTTTAACATGGGATTGGGAAAAGAAAAAGCCCCGACACGAACAAAGTATCGGGGCGAGCTGATTAAGCAGCCGCTACACTAACAAAGCGCCAACCAAGCCCAATAAGATAAAGATTCCAAGCAGGAAAAGGCCTGCCCAACCGGCGACGTTGATCCAGAACATCACCTCGAGAAGCCCCTGCCCGGGAAGCGATTGGCCAGCGATCTTCCGTATCTTCCGGGCCTCAATCATATAGATCACGTTCATGATCAAGCCCAGCGGGTACAGAAAAATGTAGCCCACAAGAACCCAGATCGCTTGGGTGGTGTAGCTCTTAGCTCGAGCTAGAGCCACATCTTGCTCGGAAGGAGAAGCATCCATCAGAAACCTCCTTGGGAGGGTCTCTCCCCTTGCGGCTTGAGCCGCAAGTTTATTGCCCTGTGACCTTAGCGTCACTGCGGGCTTTCGGTTGTCAAAAAACATTATAGGGTAGCCGTTAATGAAAGTCAAGAAAGAAAAAGAGCCGACCTGTGCATACGCAACAGACCGGCTCCGGATCACCACGAAAGGAAGTCCGAGAAATCCGTGAGAATCATCCTCACTTCCCCATCGCTAGTCTCGTAAATCACGGTTCCGTACTCAGTATTGCGGAGCAGTACCGTAACTACACAGGACTCAGCGTCGGACACTGCGACTGCCGTGTCCCAAGCCCAAGAGTCGTAGGGATCAAAATCAGCTGGGAACTCAGCCCCCGCTCTCGTCAAGAGGTCGCGGAGGCGTCGGAGGGCCTGATCAAAATCAGCCGGGAGCTCGCCGACCCTGCAATCCTGGGCAATCTGAGAGGAAACGGCCTTATACGTCGGGGGAGCATCCTCGGGTCCCGTTTCTAAAGCTACGGTGGAAAACACCGATTGAGTCTCCCTCTCTGTTTGGTCGTAACTCCCCCGCCGATCCCCCTCCCAAAGGTAGCTAATATTCCACCACAAGCGCTCCAATCCGCGACGGCATGTAATCACGGTAGTAACACTGAAGTAGCCGTCCTCGAATTTCCATTCCTGCTCCTCCTCTTCACACCCCTTCCATCCCCCTTCTTTTAGTAAGCGATTAGCAGTTGCCAAACGCTCACCATGGCTCAGAGAGCCATCGTCCCTGAACCTCCAAGAGAAGCGGGGGTACACCTGGGTTGTATCAACGTCTGGCCCGCCCCGGAACACCCAGAACTGTAGATGTGACATCGGGAGACTAACGGGTGGGATAGGTGCGCCCGCCCCAAAGCCCACCGTGCTGGAGAAAAAACTATACCTAACCAGCTCATCCGCGTCCCGATAGCTAGCAGAATCCAGATTAAATAAATTAGGAATGTAGGAGGCAATTGGATAAGGAAGGGGTTCGGGCGGATTGGCAGAGAAGTAGAAGGTAATCCCCCACGTCAGCCACTCACTCCCCCTGTTACAACTAAAGAAAGTATCCACTTCTTGGGGAAAGTCGTAATTAATATCTATAACCGGGAGCTGCTCATCGCAACTCACCCATCCGGAATCCTTAAGAGCTTCTCTTATTTGCTCCAAGCGGTATTCATAGTCCCACTCGTTCTGGTCCTCATAGTCCCATTCGAATGCGACGAACTTAGAAACCGCATCAAAAGAAGCGGGATACTTCCACCTTGCGTCCGTAAAAACCACCGCGAAGCCCGGCACTTCCACCACCGGAGGAAGCGGAAAATAGAAATTCCCCGATGCGGGAAATTCGAGGTCGGCCTCTAAAACAGCGGTCGGTCGAGGAGTTGGAGAGACCGCCACCGTAGGCGAAACCGATACGGATTCCTGTTCAACAGGGGAAACCGGCGGTTCGGGTACCTCTTGATCGGTCTGATCCGGGGCGGATGCTTTGGTGATAAAACTGCATGCCAACCCAAGCACAGCGAGTAAAGAAATAACATATAAAGGTGCAAACCGCTTGTTCACGTTAACCTCCTTTAAGGTCTGGATCGCGTCAGGTGCGATGTAGATAGCGGTCTTCTAAACTCCGATAAGTATACCTACAGCCCTATAGTATGTCAAGGTAAGGGGTGGTATAATACTCAATTGTCGAACTAAGAAGGCCCTGCGGAAAAAGGAGGAAACCTTGGACCAAGACCAGTTGCGGAATATCTTTG
>BTRF01000047.1:0-3661 GCA_036986255.1 Patescibacteria group bacterium
CCCCGTCGTAGCGGGGATCTCCGGTGGGGTTGTCCCGGTAATACTGCCCCTTCAGACCATTGGCCTGGGTGCAGGCCCCCGGAGAGATGTCGGGCTTGGTGTTCCAGTCGCATCCCCCTCCTCCGCCATTCCCCCCTCCGTTTCCGTTGCCGTCGTCGTCGCCACCTCCTCCACAGGATTGGACGCAGTAGCTAAACCAGTTGGACTTCTGTCCGCAACCATAATCACAACGGGAACAGTAGAGGCTCTGTATGTTGCATTTGTAAGGACTATATCTGTAGACCCCCTTGAACCTGTAGGGGTTGCTTCCGGAACAACCGCCGCCGGAGCGGCATGTACTCCAGCCGCAGTACCCGCAGTCTTTCGCCGCGTAAGCTCCACTACTTAAATAATTCGGAAAGAAATGAAAACCGGCGACACCTATAACGAATAAAATTACGACCAAAAGAAGATATTTTAGAGGTAATTTTTGATTAGTCAATAGGTTCATCACTAATATCTCATTTCGTTCTCGCCAACTCACACTCCCCCACAATCGAGCTGCATTCGTTGTCGGCGCAAACTCCCTGCAGACTATCGGCACCAGGCACGGCAAGTTCGTACAAGGGTTTTTGGGCTTCAGATATTTCGGTCGCTTGGGTGAGAGGATCAAATGTAATAATGGTGGAATTTTTAATAGAACAAGAAATGGATGCTTCGATTACCTTATCGCGACGTACAAACGGGAAAGCGAAGCGGAGGATCATGGTTTTTTTATCTGGATTGGAAGATACAATTCCAAAGACTGCCTTTTGCTGCGTAACATCAAAGTCGAAAAGCTCCGCTGGGTAACTGCTATTGGCAAACTGCTCCTTAAGGGATTTACTCTCGTTCTCATCTTCGGGGCGATTCTCGTTAGTGTGGCCGAGAAGGTTATTAACAGCACCAACGGCGGTAGAAAGAGCCGCATTTTCGGGCTCGATTTCCTGGAACGGGTTGGGCAGTCGATTAGATCTAACCAAAAAAACAAAAAGGATAGCGACAAGAAACACAATGGAAGATATCAACAAAGGAATTTTGAATTGGGACATTTCTGCTCCCATATTAACCAATCAGATGCAGGCAACGCAACGCTGGCTTAGAAATCAGGAAAAGAGTAAAAAATGTCCAAAGGAAAGATGGGTTTACTCCAATTCCCCAACAGACCATTTTCTACGTAGCTTCGTATTTTCGATAGATCTTTTCCGTAATAAGCTTTCGCGTAAAACTGGTATTCGAGAAGTGCTTTACGCACCTCTTCAGTTTCCAGATCTAGAAACGGTACAAACACCCACTTTGAACCACGGGGGAAAAGCTCTTTAATCGTTTCGAGGGTGTAAGGTTCATCTTCCGACAGGATTTGGGGACCAAGTTCGGCAGCGCGTTTGATAATCCAAGAGTTAATGCTCCGCTGAGGACTCAAAATCGGAGTAAGTTGTACCGTAAAATAAATCTTCTTGACCTTGCCATCTTTCCCTTTCGACATGGTTTCAAGAATCTGAGAACTAGCGAGAACCTTACTGGTTGCTCGATCCCTAATTTCATAATCGGAGGCCTGGCCGGTTGATACAACCGTAACTCCAAAACCATCCCATTCGACAAAGGAGCTGGGAAAAGAAGGCTGGAAACCTACCTTGTTTACAGCACTTCCAGAGGTGATAGATGACACTAGCTCCTTTGCGCTCCGAACCGACCGCCTATACCAAAACCCTCCCGCAAGCAGAAGCACAACAACAGTCAAAATAAAGGCAACCTTGAGCTGGGACACTTGTTTAATTGTAACGAAAAAAGCCTCGGAGGTGTTGAGCCATCCGAGGCTTTGCCAGCTACTGCGCGTGCGCTCAGTAGTAGTCGAAGGGGAGAGGTTCCGTGCGAATAACTTGAACCGTCCCTTCTTCCTCCTTCCAAACCTATCCACCCAGGGGTAAGGCGTAGACGATGCTGCCAGCGTCGTTGCGAAGCAAGAGATCCAGGCTCATTCTGGATAGAAATAGTTCCATGGGATCCGCCCAGTCCGGAGCCCCCTCCTCCTCCACAACCTCCGCAACCGGATACCACGAGATCCGAAGGTACACTGGGGTTTCCCCCACGACCTCCGCAAGCGGTTCCCCAGCTACGACATCTCGTCGCCCGCCGAAGATCTTCAAACTATCAGAAATCGAAACGTCCTCCGGGGCGTACCCGCCTGGAGGATTGTAGCTTAAGGACAGCGCAACCGTAGGCGCATAGCTCCCGTGAAAACCAGACGGATCTCTACGGAAGGGTCCCCACTGAAAAGATACCAGGAGAGACCCTCGGGATCCCCTCTCGAGAGGATACCAACCCTGGAAAGCGATCCCGTAGACGCGCATCTGCCCATCCAACGGGGATAGGATTCGGCTGCCAGGGGGAAGCTCGGCAACGATGTTGAATTCCCGTAATTCCCATGGTCCTGGGAAGGGCATCCCTTCGTCCTGGATAGTCCCAACTTTGTTCGGGTTGACGGGCAGCGGCAAGCACAAACTGCCGGGATTGTCCTGCAGACACTGCTCCCGAAGCTTGGCTACCTCTTCCGCCGGAAGTCCCACATACATCGGTACCTCGGTCGGTTCAGGGGTAGGGGTGGGCTCCTCAGTTGAAACCTGTGTGGGAACCTCGGTTGGAACTGCGGTTGGATCCAACGTTGGGGTTGGAACCGTAGTCGGCATGGATGTCGGTTCAACCGGGGATGAGGCTTCCGTCGGGGAAGCAGGAACCTCGATTGGCGACGCTGAGTCACCAGCGCAGCCGGCCATCAACATACCCGCCGTTACGACAAGAACTATAAAGAACTTGCTCATGCCTTTCCCTCCTTTCAAGGGTTTTTAAGCTTTAATTCTTTGTCTTATAGTATATCAGCGGTTTTATGGGATTGCAAGGGGATTCTTACTTTGAAAACTACTTAGTAAGAGGGGAGCTCTCCGATCCTGAGAAAACGGCAAAGTCAAAGAGCTCGGAAAGGGCCGGGTTGGTGCGGACTACCTCAATCTCACGCTTCACTTTACCGGAGAACCCGACCGATTCAACCTTTACTCCTTGAGAGGGAAGTAAAGCGCCCCCCGCAGCTTGTACGGCCAAGGAGATGGGCTCATCGGTGTAAAGGAGCCGCAAGCGCATAGATAGGGGATACTTGCCTCCCGGGGGAGTAAGCGAAATCCGGTAACCGTAAGTGGTTCCGCCAACGCTGTAGCTCCCCAAGGAAACCTTGGGAATTCCGTTAGCTCGCCCCGCATCGGTGTCATAGGCGCTTCGCAGGAACTTGTAGTTGTAGGTCGTACAGGACGGGCCGTCATCGTCACAATAGACCAAAGCCACATCTAAGGCGGGTTGAGCGCTTAGCTCCTGACTGGCATCTCTGTTAACCCAATAGACGCTGATCTGAGTATCCCGCGGATAACCATCCAGCGAAACCTCCACGGTTTTATCCCTTTCGATCGGGGGAAGGGCATCGTAAACGGAGGCCTGCCCAATGACGCTGATCTGGTAATCAAAATCGTCGTTCCCATCGCCATCAAGATCAACCGCCCCCGGATCATAAGGAGCAGAGCAAGCCCCATCATTAAGACATTTTAAGGCCTCTTCCGCCCCGGCCTCCGCAAAAGCAAGCGCCTTGGCCGATTGGCCC
>BTRF01000048.1:0-3558 GCA_036986255.1 Patescibacteria group bacterium
CGGCTTTCATCGCTGGGTTGGGCTTAAAGCGGAGAGTTCGGGACCAGTAATACGGCTGAGGACGTCCTTATTGCACCTGGTGCAGTGGTGTTGTTAGACTTTAGCTGGAGGTTAGTAAATCTTGAGTCCCAAATTTCGCATGGATAAACATTATGAAGTAACTCCGCGCACGATTCTTTTTACCCTGGCCGTCTTGCTCGGGATTTGGGTTCTTTTCCAAATTAGGTTGGTGGTAGTGGCTCTCTTTATCGCCTTGATTCTGTCCTTGGCTTTGGATCCGTTGGTGAAGAAACTAAAAGGTTGGCGGATTCCCCGTCCTCTAGGGGTTTTTCTGGTTTTCTTTGTGTTTTTGGCGGCGGGGATAGGACTTCTCGCTTACGGATTTACTCCTTTGATAAACCAGACTGGAAAATTCCTGATTAATCTCCCCAAGTTTTTGGAGCCGGTCTTGGAACGCCTCGGTCCGATGCCCTTCGCCAAGGGTCTTCAGGAACAGTTGGTTTCCCAAGCGACGATTCTTTCGGCGAATATTTTGACGATTGCGGGAGCGATCGTTTCCAATATTTTGATTCTGCTCACTCTCCTCGTTTTTATCTTTTATTTCCTCTTGGATTGGGAGAATATTAAAGAGCGGTTCATTGGGATGATGGACCGGAGGGCTCAGGTACGGACTCAGCGGATTATCGATTTAATGGAGCAGCAGTTGGGAGGATGGCTGCGCGCCCAAGTGCTTTTAATGATCATAGTGGGCGTTTTGAGTTATTTGGGGTTGTCTGCTCTAGGGGTGGAGTATGCCCTTCCCCTTGCGGTGATCGCCGGGCTCTTTGAGGTTATCCCGACTATCGGGCCGATCATCGCCGCCATCCCTGCCCTTCTCGTCGGTTTTGGGACCTCGGTTTGGCTGGGGGTTTGGATCCTCGTTCTTTACATTATCATTCAGCAGCTGGAGAACAATCTTATTGTTCCCCGCATCATGGGTCGAGCGGTGGGCCTCTCTCCGCTAACGGCCCTCATCATCCTTTTTGTCGGGGGGGTGCTTTATGGGGTGGTGGGACTGCTTTTAGCTATTCCGGTCACAATCGTTTCTCTTATCCTTGTGAAAGACCTTATGGACTGGGGTAGCGTTCGGAGGAAGTAGGTCCGACCCCCATTAAAAAGCTCCCCGCTTGGGGGGAGCCCTTTAGTGCGCAGGAAACCTGTAAGCCTGATTCTGTTTCTTCGGCTTGCATAGCGCTTGCCGAAGCGGCGATCATCTATCTAGGCTCCATCTTCACACCTTAAAGCTAACGTGGCCATTTTGTCATCGTCGGCCTTTCGGCGAGCAACCTCAAAAGGTGCGGTCGTGGATTGCTCCGAGCGAGATTCCCAACGTTTCACCCCTTTACCTTGCCTTGCGGTTTAGGTAAAAGCTCGTCTCTGCGGGTCTCAAGTCTTGTTATTTCAAGACCTGTTCCCGCACCATTTCTGGTGCAGGACATCGGCTGTTGCCAGCCGGGGCTTGCGCCCCGATCCCTTGCTCTACGGAGTCAGGACTTTCCTCCCCGCCCTTCGGCGGGGTAATCACCCAGTTTCCTACGCACTTATATTTTATCACGGTTTTCAAGCTTTCTATCCTTAAGAGTGGTTAAAACCTATTTCTCGTGGTATCATTGCCCCGAAATGCTAGCCAAGGTGACTTCAGCCGCAGCGGTGGGGCTTGATGCCCTTCCCGTTAAGGTGGAAGTGAATATTGAAAAGCGCGGTTTTCCTGCCTTTACCATTGTTGGTCTTCCCGATAAAGCGGTTGAGGAGAGCCGCGAGCGGGTTCGCTCCGCCATTGTGAACACCAAGGCCGACTTTCCCAACTACCGCCTCACCGTTAATCTTGCTCCCGCCGATCTTAAAAAGGCGGGTTCTTACTATGACCTCCCGATTGCCTTGGGGATTCTAATTGCTTCGGGTCAGCTGGAGGCCAGTTTGGACGATACGCTGGTTTTAGGCGAGCTTTCTTTGGATGGCTCGCTTCACCATACCCCCGGCGTCCTGCCCGCAGCGCTTCTGGCCCGTGGGAAGGGGATTAGGAAGGTCTTCCTGCCCGCGCCCAACGCCGCCGAAGCTTCGATCGTTCGAGGAATTGATGTCTATCCCGTCGCCACCCTTTTTGATCTTATGCAGCACCTCCTGGGGTTGAAGCCTATCGATCCGGTAGAGCACGTTAAGGTTGATACGTTGATTGAAGCGGAGGAGTCGAAGGTTGATTTTGAGGATATCCTTGGTCAAGAGCACGCCAAGCGCGCTCTGGAGATCGCCGCCGCCGGCGGTCACAATCTGCGCCTGTCCGGGCCGCCGGGGGCGGGAAAGACCCTCTTGGCTCGGGCTCTCCCGTCGATTATGCCGCGCATGACCTCCGATGAGGCGTTGGAGATTACCAAGATTTATTCCATTACGGGTAATCTCCCTCCGGGGGAGGCGTTGGTGAAGACCCGCTCTTTCCGTTCTCCGCATCATACGACCTCTCGAATCGGGCTGATCGGCGGAGGGACGCGCCCTCAGCCGGGGGAGATCTCAATGGCCCATCGCGGAGTCCTGTTTTTGGATGAGTTCCCCGAGTTTCCCCGTCATGTTTTGGAGGCCCTTCGCCAACCCTTGGAAGATGGGGTGGTAACGGTTTCCCGGGCCGCCGGCTCTCTAACCTTTCCGGCTAAGTTTCTGCTAGTCACTGCCGAAAATCCCTGCCCCTGCGGATACCTTGGAGACTCGCGAAAGTCCTGCACCTGCACGGCCCATCAAATCTCCCGCTACAAGAAGAGAGTTTCCGGCCCCATCCTGGATCGGATTGATCTGCATGTGGAGGTTCCGGCCGTGGCGACGAAAAAGTTGATGCGGGGAACGGAAGGTCAAAAACCCGAGGGAAGTAAGGAAGTGAGGGGGAGGGTGCAGAAGGCGCGGGATGTGCAGACCCGGCGTTATGAGGGCAAGCGGATTTTCAGCAACGCCGAATTATCGTCCAGGGACATCCCCAAGTTTTGCGGGGTGACCAAGGAGGCCGAAACCCTTCTTCGCCAAGCCGTGTCGCAGATGGCCCTTTCGGTTAGGGCCTACCACAAGGTGCTTAAGGTTTCGCAAACCATTGCCGATCTGGCCGGAGCGGAAAGGATTCTCCCGGAACATGTGGCGGAAGCGCTGCAGTACCGCCCTCGCGAGTCAGAATTCTAGGCTGATCGCTCGGGACGGTTTTTTCTCCAAAAAATAACGCCTCGCGAGTCGGAATTCTAATTCAAAGGAAGGGGAGCTGGGTGCGGAGAGCATAGAGGGCGGCAATTGCGCCTAGTGAGATGGCGGCAAGAATTCCGGCCCGCAGGAGGTCCGCTTTAATATACCGGGGATCCACTCTTTGAATCTCAAATTTTCCGGGTGCTGGGGATTGGGGGGAATTAATCTCCTTCTCTTCTTTAACTGTTTTTAGGGCTGTTTCCTTATTTCTGATTACCTCTTGTCCGGAAAGCTGAGCCTTGAGGACTTCGACCTCCCGCCGAAGCCGTGCGACCTCTTTTTCTTTCTTGGTTTTTTTACCCATCG
>BTRF01000049.1:0-3419 GCA_036986255.1 Patescibacteria group bacterium
CGAACCGGAGCTCCCCAAACCCCCCCAGCTTCTACCAGCTCCCGCCGCAGTCATGCCCATCCCAACCCTTCCGCCGCCTCCTCCACCACCACCGCCCGCAAAACCTCAGCCCGCTCCTGAAGCCCCTCCTAAACCGGAGGAGAAGCCGGCCGCACCGGCGGAGAAACCGGTTGAGCCTCCCCTGCCTCCGCCCAAACTTCCCGAGCTCTCCGTTAAGAAACAGGCCCTTCCCAAATCCAAAGGCCGCCCGGCTCCCGAGCTCACGGAACAATCCAACATCCTCTCCGGGACGGTCTACGATCTCAAAGGGGGCGTATTCGCTCGAACTCTGGTCATCATCAAAGACGTAAAAGGAAATGTGGTTCGAGCAATTAAGACTAATGATCTGGGAAAGTTTTCCACTACCCCCCTTCCCAATGGCCATTATTCGCTGGAGGTTCCCCGCACGCCCGCCTCCTTTGCTACAATGAAAATTGAACTTACGGGAGAGAAGATGAAGGAACTAGAGATCAAACCTAAGAGCTGAACTAACTAAAATGGCACAAGCAAAGACGCAACCTCCCAAACAAGCTTCGACCCAAGAACACCTGGACATTTTGGATATTCAGGGAAATCTGATCCTTTTGAAGAACGGAAGCGTAGCCCTAGTTATGGAAACGACTTCGGTTAACTTCAACCTCCTTTCCGAAAGGGAGCAGGACGCCATGATTGCGGCCTACTCCTCCATGCTCAACTCCCTCTCCTTTCCCCTTCAAATCCTCGTGCGCTCTCGAAAGCTCGACATCTCCAACTACCTTAAATGGGTCGGGGAAAAGGCCCGAAGCCCCGCTACGCAGGCCAACCCCTACCTTCAAAAGAAGATTGACTCCTATAAAGGATTCATTGTCTCCCTCGTTCAAAAAGGGGAAGTTCTGGACAAGCGTTTTTACATGGTGATTCCTTACTCCGGGGGAGTAACTCTTTCCCGCCCCGGGGTTCTCGACCTTCTGCTGGGGAAAAAATCCCAATCTCCCCGCGTCAACAAAACCGCCGTCCTTGGGCAGGCCAAGACGGACCTCGAACCCAAAAAAGAGCACCTTGTCAAACAGCTGAACCGCTTGGGGATAAAATCCCGGCAGCTCACCACCCCCGAGCTAATCGAGCTTTTCTACGAGATCTACAATCCTGAGCAAGCCCGCGTCCAACACATCGCCGGAGGGGCCGGAAACTACACCTCAGTTTTAGTAGAGCCGGCCATAGGAGGAAAATCATGACCGAACCCATCCAACCACCCTCGTCTGAACCCACTCCGCCCAATCCTATCCAGCCCACCCCCGGAGCGGCTGGAGCAGCGCCGCCACCCCCATCCCCACCGCCTCCGCCGGTGTCCCCATCCCCGCCAACCGCACCACGTGCCGGCACGGTCCCGCCGCCCGAGCCGACTCCCAGCCGTCCGTCTGCCCCACCGCCTCCCGCTGCGGCAGCTCAACCTGCCCCAGGAAAAAGGCATCTTCGCCTAGGGCAAGGGGGAACGATCCGACCGCAGAACCTTACCGATCTCGCCGCCACAATCGCAGCCGGACAGGTATCCGTTCAAGACATTATCGCCCCTCCCTCCATTGACGTGGACTTTGACCACCTCAAAATCGGGGCGACATTCGTAAGGACGCTCTTTGTGTCCGGATATCCGCGGTTCGTAGGGGCCAACTGGCTGTCCCCCTTGATCAACTTCAACCACACCCTGACCCTTTCCATGTTCTACTATCCAGTGGAGTCGCGGGGGGTCCTCTCCGACCTCCGCCGCAAAATCGCCGAGCTGGAAGCCACCATTAAAGAAGCCGAAAAAGCCGGGCGGGCAGCGGATCCTGGAGTTGAGGCGGCCTTGGAGGATGCTAAATCCCTCCAAGAGCAGCTGGTTAAAGGAACGGAACGCTTCTTCCAATTCTCCTTTTACATCACCATCTCTGCCGATTCACTGGAGGAACTGGACTCCGTAACCAAGAAGGTCGAATCCACCCTGGGGTCACTGCTCCTTCTCTCCAAGCACGCCACCCTGAGAATGGAAGAAGCTTTCCAATCCACCATCCCTACCTGCCAGGACAAGCTCAAGATCATGCGAAATATGGATACTACTTCTTTAGCCACCACCTTCCCCCTAACCTCATCGGAGCTGACCGCCAACGAAGGAATTCTCTACGGAATTAATGAACACAACGGCTCGCTGATTATCTTTGACCGCTTCTCTTTGGAGAACGCCAATTCGGTGGTCTTCGCCAAGTCCGGAGCCGGAAAATCCTACATGGTTAAGCTTGAGGCAATCCGTTCGCTGATGTTCGGTACCGAAATTATGGTCATTGACCCGGAAAAAGAGTATGAACAACTGACTCGGTCCATTGGGGGGGAGTACATCACTTTTTCCCCCACCTCACCGGCCAAGATCAATCCTTTTGACCTCGCCGGGGTCTACGAGGAGGGGGAGAATGAGCTGGCCCTCAAGATTCTTTCCCTGCACACTCTCTTCAAAATCATCATGGGGAGCCTCTCTCCGTCGGAGGATGCTGCCTTGGACCGGGCTCTTCTGGAAACCTATGCCCGAAAGGGAATCACGCAAGACCCCGCCACCCACACCAAACCCGCTCCGGTGATGTCTGACCTCTACGAGGTCCTTAAAGGGAGCGAGGGCGGGAAGACCATGGCCGATCAGATCGAGCAGTACATTATCGGATCGCTGAAAGGAATCTTCGACCAGCCTTCCACCACGGACATCAAAAACACCTTTACCGTCTTCTCCACCCGCGATCTGGAAGAGAAAGTAAGGCCGATTGCGATGTACATCATCCTGGACTTCATCTGGAACCGCGTTCGGCGGGAGCTTAAAAAACGCATCCTCATCGTGGACGAGGCCTGGTACCTGATGCAGCACCCGGATTCGGCCGTCTTTATGTATTCAATCGCCAAACGGGCCCGCAAATATTACCTGGGACTAACCACCATCACCCAGGATGTGGCCGATTTCCTGCGCTCCGACTACGGAAAGGCGATCGTTACCAACTCCTCTATCCAAATCCTTCTCAAGCAGCACCCCGCCGCAATCGACAATATCGCCAAAGTCTTCTACCTCTCTGAAGGGGAGAAGCACCTTCTCCTCTCGGCCAATGTCGGAGAAGGGCTCTTCTTCGCCGGTCCGAACCACGTGGCTATGCAGGTCGTAGCATCACCGGACGAGCATCCCATCGCCACCTCCTCGCCAAAGGAAATCTTAGCAATCAAAGAAAAGTTGGAAAAAGGAGCCAAGGGAGAAGAGAGCTCGCCGAAGGCGGAGCCCCCTCCGGCCGCGCCGGAAAAAACTCCTCCGCAGCCCGAATCCCAACCGGCTTAAAACGAAAATGGGTTTTGAATCCCTCCAAGACGTTTTAAACAAATCCTTAAGACGGGGGCCG
>BTRF01000050.1:0-3351 GCA_036986255.1 Patescibacteria group bacterium
AAGGGCTTGTGGTGGCCAAAATAAAGCCGCGCCACTCCCCAAGCCATCCCAAACTCAGAGATCGTCCCCGTTCCCCCCTTGAAAATCACATAGGCGTCGCCGATGTCCAACAGCTTTAAAGTCCGCTCCAAGTAGTTGGTCGCCTTGATCTCTTGATCAATAGGGTTGCTCTTGTCACGGCCTTCAAAGTAAGGGGCGTCTTTAGGGTAAAAGGTAACTCCGATCACCTTGCCGTTGGCCTCCTTAGCCCCCAGAGAAGCGGCCTTCATCACTCCCGGGCCGCCGCCGTTGACGATCGTGTAGCCATTCTCGGCCAAGAGCTTAGCCGTCGCCAAAGCGTCCCTAAAAACCTTGCGGTCTTCATGGGCATCCGCGAAGCCAAAAATTGAGATTTTCTTAAATTCCACCATACTATTGACTAGCAAAGCTGGTTAATAGCTAGTGATCGCAAGATCACGTCCTACCTGCAGCTGCTTTCTTCAAATCCTTTATTGCTTTCTCTACATTATCAGATTTAAAAACGGCCGACCCCGCCACCAGAATATTTGCTCCCGCTCGAACCATCTCAGGCGCAGTTTTCTCATTCACACCTATATCAATCGAAATAGGAAGGCGGGGAAACTCCTGGCGAACTCCGCGAACCTTTTCCAAAACGGCGGGGTTGAACTTTTGCCCCCCGAAACCCGACCGGCCCCCCATCGCTTGAAACCGATCGACTTGGCCAAGAAGCCCGCGATAATCCTCAAATGGAGTTTCGGGCTCCACGGCGAGACCGATGGTGAAGCCGGCAGTTTTTGCCTCACCAAAGATGGGAGCCCAATCATCACTAGACTCAAAATGAAATATCAGCTGGTCAACTCCGGGGTGGGTTAACCGCCCCACCCAACTCCGGGGGTCGGAAACCATCAGATCGGCCTCTATTGCGGGAACCGAGGTTTGAGGTGGGAGGTGAGAGACTAAATCATCAAGCACAGACGGGTCCGAGAAGGTGGTGTTGTCGACAAACTCCCCATCCATAATATCCCACTGGATGCGGGAAACATGTGGGGCGGCCAGCTTGAGACGCTCCAAAAACTCTTCTTGATTCTTGACGAGAATGGCAGGAATGATTTCGACCATTAATTTATAGAACGTGATCTTGCGATCACTAGCTATTAACTTTAATACTAACAGCTGACGATGCCTTAGTGGTAAGATACAGCCAAGTAACCTCATTTCCGATAGGAGGGAGAGATGCCGACGGACGAGGAAAAGAAAGAGCTGATCGCCCAAGCCCGTTCACAAGGGCCCGCATCAAGGGAAGAGGTCCTAGAGGCGGCGAAGAGAGCGGCCGAACTTGATGACCAAGAAGGCCTCAGAGAGCTGATAGTTGAACGAAGGGAAGAAAGAGAAGCAGGCGAGAAAACTGCGGTTAGGATCATCGTTGCGATGTGTTTCCTAGTCTCGATATTCCTAATCGGGTTTGTTGTGGCTGCTATTGTCAGGAATCCTACCCTGATCATAGCCTTCCTGGCGGCAAGCATAGTCTTTGCGATTGCGGCCATCATAACAGGAGGAATCTACGGCTTTAATCGGCTTAAAGCACATACACCAATCTCAAAGCGAGGCTAAACAACCTCGCTTTTTCTTTTCTCTAAACCTAGGAGCGAAGCAAACCCGCAATCTTTTTAAGCCGGCGAACATGCCTCTCCTCCTCTGAAAAAGGGGTTTCGAGCCAGAGTTTGACGATCTTCTGCGTCTGCTTATCCATTAAATGGTCGGCAGGGAGGGACAAGACATTAGAGTTATCGTGCGAGCGGGACTGCTTGACTAGCTCTTCATCATCGCTCCAAACCAAAGCGCTCCGAACACCCTTGAATTTATTAGCCGTGATATCCACCCCTACCCCCGACCCGCAGAGAAGAATCCCGCGGTTCTCCTCCGGATTTTCGGAAACCTTCCGGGCCACGGCGGAGGCAAAATCAGGGTAGTCATCGGTCTTATCAAAGACCGCATTTCCCAAATCCTCGAACTGATAGCCCCAGTCTGCAAGCCAGCTCTTGATCTTTTCTTTCAACTCAAACCCCCGGTGATCAGCCCCTAGATAAATCATCGCTACCAGTTTATCAAGTATTGAGAACCAGCAACCACCCCGCTATTACCCCGCCCCAATTTACAAATTAGGGCGGGACTAGCGGGGTAGGCACGCAGGTGCGAAGCTTGATTGCGTGCCTACTTCACCGAAATCATCAGCGTCGAAGCCGCATAACCCACAGCGGCGATCGTGAAAAGAACCGCTAAAGGAACCCCAACCATCCACAGAGCTCCGATCAAAACCACCGTCAAAAACCCGCCCAGGTGAAGGGCCATCTCCCGCTGGATCAAAAACTCAAAGAGATTTCTCCTCCCTTTAGCCCTAACATAGGTCAGAGCATCGAAGGGGACTCCCTGCAAGCCGTCCACCAATTTTTGGAGCGCATCAACTATCAAAACCTGGAACGGTGTTTGAATAAACACTTTAGCAACCCAAACAAGGCTGTTGATCCAAGCCCCGTACTTTAAAGTTCTCCTTTTTCCAAACCGGTCTACGACCACGCCGATCAGCACCACCGCCAGCGCGGAGACCAGAAGGACGGCGGAGGTGATAAAACCAACCGATTCGTAAGAACCCCTCACTACCTCAAAGAGGAAGACCGGCCAAACCACTGCTCCTATGATGACCACGCTACGGACCCCCCAAAAGGACAAAAAGATACGGCGGAAGTCCGCTTGAAAAAGCCCGCGGAGAATCTCCCTCCAGGGCGGCTGGGTATTCTTGGGATGATGAGGCATAAAAAAGAGCGGCAGGGATGATATTAAAATTAGAACGATCGCCGTGTAAAACATGGCGGAGAATCCCCAGTTGATGATTAAAAGACCGCCAAGCAAAGGACCAACCACGGCCGTCAACCGCGCCACCATCCCCGAAATAGAGACCTGCCTCCCATAATGATCCGATGAGCCATCCTCCACAAAAATAGTGTGGTAGGGAAGCCAAAAAAGGATCAGTTTCGCCGCGGAGAGAAGAGCCGCCCAGTAAATCAAAGATGGGTAGACCTGGGCCTTAATCAAAAGGAAGAACTGAATGGCTAAAACAAGACTTGACCAAAACACCCCCCACCTCAAACCTACCTGGGTCACCACCCAGCCTAAAGGGATAGATAATGCTATAACGGCCAAAGAAAGAATGCCAAAATAGTAGAGCACGTCCAGAAAATCCCCCGTAATCTTCAAGATATAAAGGGGAATGAAAATCCCCACCAAGGCCAGCGAAAAGCTCCGCAGGGTAAGAGAGATGTAAAGACCCGGCAAGGGCTTGGCCTCCAGATGGGG
>BTRF01000051.1:0-3228 GCA_036986255.1 Patescibacteria group bacterium
GCGGATGCGGATGGAAAGACTCGGGCGGGTGGAAGCGGTTGTGCGACCGGCTGTTACACCTGTATACCGAGGTAGTTGGTAGTCGAAGAGCAGTGGTAGTAGTCAGTGGATAGTGGGATGGACTATCAACTAGGGAAGTCTTCAGCTAAAAAAGGATTTAGCTTTGTTGAGTTGGTCTTGTCGGTCGGCTTGGTTCTTATTTTGGTGGGAGTGGCAGTTTTGGCGGTTAACCCGCTTGAACGCCTCAAGCAGGGACGGGATAAAAAGCGTTTGGCCGACTTTGCTCAAGTTAAAGCGGCGGTCGATGCGGCCTTGTCGGAGGGGTCTTCGCTGGCTACCACCTTTGACGTTCCTTCCAGCACCGTGGGGGTTGAAGTAACCACTAAAACGGATGGTTCGGGATGGGTGTCGATAAACTTGGGAGATGGGATTGCTGAGCTTCCTGTGGACCCCCTGAACGGGAAGACCTACACCGATGTTTTGGGAAGCAGTGTCTTAGGCGAGTACCAATTTATCTCCGACGGAACTTATTACATTCTGCGAACTCACCTAGAGGCGGAAGTGAATAAGAGGCGGTACGCTGAAGACGGGAATGACAACAGCTGGTACGAGGCGGGATCCGCCCCGGGAATGAGCACCTACTTTGGACTTTAGCCCAAAGCTAGGGGCGCTATTGAGCGCCGTCCTTCGGTTTATGAAAGAAACCGAAAGTAGTGATCCCTAGGTCACGTCCTTTGGCCTGTGATCAGCCAAAATGGAAACGTATAGAGCGTTTAATCGCCGAAGGCGGTTCCAAGTTTAAATATGTATTTTTACATTTTAAATTTTATATTTTACTTTTTGCTAGGAGCGGCCGCCGGCTCCTTTATATATGTGTGGTCGCGGCGGCTGCTTCGGGGGGAAGCGGTCACGGGGCGCTCTCATTGCGAACATTGCGGGCATACCCTCTCGACGTCTGATCTAATTCCCCTCCTCTCTTTTGTCGTCTTGCGGGGGCGCTGCCGATATTGCAGTAAGAAGTTGTCTTGGCAGTATCCCCTGGTCGAAGCCGGAACGGGTCTGCTCTTTGCGGCCTTGGGTATGAAGTTCCCGCTCTCAAATTTCGATCTTCCCCAGCTCTTAATGATGGTCTCTCTCTTGACGGCCGCAGTTGCACTTATCACCGTTTTTATTACCGATCTGACGGCTCAGGCAATCGCCGACCAAGTTCTCTGGGTCGGTGCGGTTTCGGCCTTAATTTACCGCTTCCTGGTTAGGTTGAACCTTTCGGGTTTGTCCTTTCAGCCCGAGGAGCTGGCTTACGACATTTTGGGGGCGGTGGGGGTGTGGCTCTTTTTTCAGGGGATTCGCTTGGCTACCAAGCGGCGGGGTTTGGGAGACGGCGATCCCCCACTCGGTTTTTTTGCCGCTCTTTTGGTTGGGTTCCCCCTGGTTTTGGTTCAGATTTTTCTCACTTTTATTATTGGAGGGGGGACGGGAGTGATCCTTATTCTTATGAAGAAGAAGAATCTTAAGGATCGAATTGCTTTTGGGCCTTTTTTGGTGATCGCCACGTTTATAACCTTATTTTGGGGAAAGCTAATTTTGGATTGGTACCTGCGTTTTTTGGGTGTTTAGAAAAATGCAGGTCGATTTTGCTACCATTGGCTAGCAAAGCTAGTTAATAGCTAGTGATCGCAAGGTCACGTCCTGTTGAACAGAGGTAAGTAACTGATGAAAAGACTATCTGCAACCGATCTTCAATCACCGGTTAAGCCGCACCGGGGCTTTACACTGATTGAGCTCCTCGTCGTTATCTCCATTATTGGGCTTTTGGCTACATTGGGGATTGGACAGTACCGCCGGTCTCAAGCGCTATCCCGGGATGCCCGGCGCCAAAGCGATCTTTCCTCGTTTCGCAACGCCCTCGAGATATACTATGCGGACAACGGGTCTTACCTTACTACAGGGGACGTGTGGGTGGATGTCTCCTCCGCCCTTTCCTCGCTTGTTCCTACTTATATCAAGGAACTCCATTCCGACCCGGGCGGGGCCGGCCAGACTTACCGCTACCGTGCCTTTGACAGCCAGCAGGTTTACTGCCTTGAGGCCTTTTTGGAGGCGCAATCGGGGACGCAAAATAGCTGCCGAAGGGCCGACGGGAGCGCCATCACCATTGAAGCCGCCTACAACTACGGGGTTGGAAACCCCTAGTTGCTAGCGACCATCAACAATTTCTAAGCTCTAAGTTCTAGTTACTACTACCTACCCCCTGCTATTTTGTTCTATACTTAAGTCCAATGAAAAAAGGCTTAATTTCTGGACGAAGCACAGCTCGCAGCGGCTTTACCCTTATTGAGCTTCTTGTGGTTGTCTCCATCACGGCTCTTTTGACTGGCTTCGCGGTAGCGGCCTTCTCCAATTTTTCCCGGAGCCAGCGCTTGGTGCAGTCCTCCCAAGACCTCAAAGCAGCTCTGAAGGATGCTCAGGGACGTTCTTTGTCTTCCGTGGACGGTCTGAATTGGGGGGTTCGTTTGGTTCTCAACCAAAGCGATTTTGAGATATTTGCTTCCCCTTCCTTAAGTTACAATGCCGCTGCGCAGAAGCTTTCAAAGCAGTTGGCTTCCGGCGTGGTGGTTTCTGATCTTACCCTTCAATCCTCCAATCTAGTCAGTGTAGTTTTTTCTGTTATCAGCGGTTCGGTGGCTTTTACCTCCGACGACGGAACTTGCCTCGGGGGTTCGGCCGATTCGAGCTGCGGGGGAGGAACTTCGTGTTTGGCGATAGGGGTCAACTTGCAGGGGTCATTAAATAAACGCTATCTTAAGGTAAATGAAAGAAACATTTTTGAAGATTCCGCCCTTACACCCTGCCCATAATCGAACTAAAGCCGGTCAGTCTTTGGTAGAGGCCGTTGTTTCGATTGGAATCGCCTTGGCGATCATCACCGGTTTGGTGGTTTTGGCGGTGGGGGCTGTACGTACGGCTACTCTCTCCAGAAACCGGTCTTTAGCCGTTCAGTACGCGCAGGAAGGGATTGAAGCGCTCCGCTCAATTCGCGACCGTGATTTTTCCGAACTTCCTACCTCCGGGGGACCGTATCAGCTCGTTTGGACGGGATCGGAATGGTCGACGGCGGCAGGAACGGAAACAGTTGGCATCTACGGCCGCAGCTTTACGGCCTCGGAGCCTGCGAGTGGAAAACTGCGTTTCGATTTGGTTGTTAGTTGGACCGATTCCGCCGGAACC
>BTRF01000052.1:0-3226 GCA_036986255.1 Patescibacteria group bacterium
AATGAGCAAAATTTGTTTTCAGCCCATGAGATTGTTTTGGCCAAACCGCTTTGGGCCAAAGATCACCTGCATCTTCGGTTCCTGAAGGAAAACGCTTGGGTTCAGGATTATCTTCCCAATGTGGAGGTCCCAGATGTTCACCACCCCCGCCCAGATGATAAGAAAGAGTTGCTGGTGCAGTGGCTACAGAATCGTTTTTGGACTGGGCTGGATCGAGTCTTTCACAAACTGCAGCTCTTCTATATGGCTGGAAGGAGAACCCGCGAGGTGGTGGAGCGGGATCGGATTCTCTTTCACCCTGTAGATTTGTCTAGAAAGGTTCTCTCGGCCTACCGGGTGAGGCTGTATTCGACTCATCATACCAACCGCCGATTTAGATTCAATGCCGAGGAATAGAAAGCTGGATCGAAATTTTTTTGCTCGAGGCGCCGACGCGGTCGCCCGCGATCTTTTGGGGAAGGTTTTGGTGCGGCGGTTTTCCGACGGTTCCTCAAGGGAAGGGATCATCACAGAGACCGAGGCCTACCTGGGGGTCAAGGATTTGGCTTGCCATGCCGCCGGCGGCCGGCGGACCAAAAGGACCGAAGTGATGTACGGACGAGCGGGCTATGCCTATATTTATCTTGTTTACGGGATGCACTGGATGCTTAACGTGATTTGCTCAACCGTGGGCGACCCCCAAGCCGTTCTGATTCGGGGGTTGAATGTGGCCGACGGTCCCGCCCGCCTGACCAAGTTTTTGAAGATTAATAAGGGCCTTAATTGCGAAGATCTGGCGGAAAGTAAACGGCTTTTTTTGGAGGATCGGGGGATTAAAGTTGAAGATGGTAAGGTTGAAACTACCTCGAGGATTGGAGTTGATTATGCGGGTGATTGGAAAGATAAGCCCCTAAGGTTTGCTGACCCGTTGAACAAACTTAAACCTCGTGATATCCTTTAGCCAGCGAGATTAAAAAGGAAGGAGAGAACTATGTCTAAGATTCGGCTTGAGCTCGACCGTTTAGAGTCCTACGCTCTTTTGGCGGCGCATGAGTATTTGCGTCAGCTGTTTTCGGAAGATGGGGGAATCCCTTTCATCCGCACGATTTCTCCTGTTTCAAGCAACATAGAGTACACCGAGGTTAGGTTCAGCTTTGAGTTTAAGGACGACTATGATTTGGCTATCAAAGTCGACGCTGGCGATGTGTGGCCTAAGAAGGGAGTGGCGCATCTGATTCGCGTGGACACTGGTGCCGGAGAGGTGCATCACGACTTCGAGCTCCGAGGCAACCCCGGTGAACCGCAGGTTGTGTTTACCCGCATGAGAGGCGGCGGTTGACAAATGGCCAAGAAACGATGTTGGTACTGTCAAGGCTCGCGTATTGTGCACACGATGATTGGCGGTGGCGGCCCTGGTGGCTACGAACCAATGGCTATCGTATCCAGCCGCACGTGTCATGTTTGCAAAGGTACAGGAGTTGATGAAAGTTCCAAAAAAGGCAAGAAGGTAAGTCTGTTTACCCGCTCGTGGTCCAATAGATCATGGGCGGGTTTTTCTTATGAGTCTTGACAAGGCGGGAGATCGCGATTAAACTTCTCATTGAGTCCCTGCCTTGAGCCCGCTTCTCAGCGGGGACACCTCATCTTAAATGTCTATTAAAGTTAAGCCTTTGGGAAACAACATTTTGATTAAACCGTTAGAGCGGGAGGAGAAGCTTCCTTCCGGTCTGGTTATTCCAGATACAGCTAAGGAAAAGCCCCAGGAGGGGAAAGTAGTAGCGGCGGGGCCAGGCAAGTACGAGGACGGGAAGCGCGTGGCCCCTGAAGTTAAAGTTGGCGACCGGGTGCTTTACAAGCGGTTTGGCGGCGATGAAATCAGGGTTGGCGATAAAGAGTACTTGGTTGTTGATGCAGACGACATTCTCGCCGTGATCGGCGAGTAGAACCTAAAATCTGGAAAATGGCTAAACAAATTATCTACGCCGAAGAGGCGCGTGAAAAACTAAAAACCGGGATTGATAAGCTTGCTCGAGCGGTAGTGACTACTTTAGGCCCTAAAGGGCGGAATGTGGCTATTGATAAGAAATGGGGCGCTCCTAATGTTGTCCATGATGGTGTAACCGTAGCCAAGGAGATTGAGCTGGAGGACCCTTTTGAGAATATGGGAGCCCAGCTGGTGCAGGAGGCGGCTTCCAAAACTAATGATGTCGCCGGGGATGGAACCACTACGGCCACTCTTTTGGCCCAGCAGATTGTAGCCGAAGGTCATAAGGCCATCGCCGCCGGGGCCAACCCGATGCTCTTGAAGAAAGGGATTGAGGAAGCAACCAAGGAGATTGTGTCTGAGATTAAGAAGATGTCCAAGCCTATTAAGACTAAGGAAGAAAAGGCCCAGATAGCCACCATTTCTGCCCAAGATTCTGAAATTGGGGATTTGATCGCCGAGGCCTTTGAAAAAGTTGGCGATGATGGGGTTATCACCGTTGAAGAGGGTAAGGGACTGGAAACGGCGGTTGAGTATAAGGAGGGAATGGTGATTGATAAAGGGTATGCTTCCCCCTACTTCATTACGGACACGGACCGGATGGAGGCCGTTATTGAGAATCCCCACATTTTGGTTACTGATCAGAAGCTCTCCGCGCTTAATGATCTTCTCCCCGTCTTGGAGAATGTGATTAAAGCTACTAAGAACGTAGTTATTATTGCTGATGATATTGATGGTGAGGCCTTAGCAACCTTGGTGGTTAATCGTTTGCGGGGCACCATCAACGTGGTGGCGATTAAAGCCCCCGGCTTCGGCGATCGTCGGAAAGAGATGCTCCAGGACATTGCCATTCTCACCGGAGCCACTTATATCTCTGAAGAGACAGGGCGGAAGTTGGAGTCGGTGGTTTTGGAGGATCTCGGCCAGGCCGATCGGGTGATTGCGGGCAAGGAAGAGTCGGTGGTCGTAGGAGGCAAGGGGGCTAAGCGGGAAATTGAACGCAGGATTGAACAGCTTCAAAAACAGATTGAGTCTACTGATTCTGAATACGATCGTGAAAAGCTTGAGGAGCGCCTAGCCAGACTTTCCGGCGGGGTGGCGGTGGTCTCCGTAGGTGCTGCGACCGAGGTGGAGATGAAGGAGAAGAAGCATCGTGTGACCGACGCTTATGAAGCTACCAAAGCCGCTCTCGAGGAGGGGGTTGTCCCTGGAGGCGGGATCGCCCTTCTACGGGCTCGGAAGACGCTGGCCCGTGATCATTCC